>JAFIEB010000134.1 GCA_020832735.1 Oceanicaulis sp. | reverse complement strand
GGGGCGGGCCCGCCGGGCGGGTGCTCGGCGTGATCGTCAACCGCGCCCAGGTGCGGGCCGCGTCATGAGCGCGCTCGCCCGCGCCGCGCGCTGGCGCGCCGCGGCGCCGCGCCTGACCGTCTGGCCGGTGTTCGAGGCCGGTCTCGCCCTGATCGGCCTTCTGGCCTACTCCAACGCGCTGCTCGCCCCGTTGCTGGCCGATCCGGCCCGCCCTGACGATGCCGAGGCGCTGCGCCTGGTCTGGCCGCCGGTCTATGCGCTGACCCTGTTCCTGATGGCGTTGTCGCCCGGTGCGGTCTGGCGGGTGGTGATGCGCGCCTGGCCGCTTGTGGCGCTGGCGCTTCTGACAATGATTTCAGCGCTCTGGTCGATAGACCCTGAAGTGAGCGTGCGGCGCGGCCTCGCCGTGGTGATGACGCTCGCTTTCGGGCTGTGGCTGGCGGCGCGCTATGACTGGCCGGACCTGATCCGGCTGATCGCGCTGACCTTTGCGATCCTCGCCGCCGGCAGCCTGATCGCCGGGGCGCTGTTTCCCGGCTTCGGCGTGATGCAGGAGGTTCATCCCGGCGCCTGGCGCGGACTGTGGTGGGAGAAGAACACCCTTGGCGCGATGATGGCCTGGGGCGCGCTGGCGTTTCTGGCGGCGGCCGCCTGCGCGCCTGCAGCCGCTGAGCGGCGGATGTGGTTTGCGCTGGTTCCGCTGGCGGTTCTGCTGGTGCTGCTGGCGACCTCGCGTACGGCGTTTCTGGCGGCCGCCATCGCTCTGGGCGGACCGGCGGCCATTGCGCTGTCTCGGCGCGGGTTCGGCTTCGCTGCGCTGACGGCGTTCGGGGCCACGGCCGGCGCCATCGCGCTCGCCGCCGTCTTGATGATCGGCCCGGCGGTGTTGCTGGACATGTTGGGGCGGGACGCCACGCTGACCGGACGCACCGATATCTGGGCGGCGCTGGTTCGCGCCATCGCCGAGCGCCCCTGGACGGGGTTTGGCTATGGCGCGTTCTGGGATGATGAGCGCGGGCCGGCGTTCTGGGTGATTCAGGCGACGCAATGGCCGGTGCCGACCGCTCATAACGCCTGGCTGGAGACCGCGCTCGCCATCGGCCTGCCTGGTGCGGCGCTGGCGCTGTGGGTTTATCTGGCGGGCCTGGCGCGGGCGGGCTCGCGGCTGGCTGCGGGGCTGGAGACCTACTGGGCGCTGCCCTTCCTGGCCGCCTGGGGCGTGATCAGCCTTTCCGAGAGCAATCTGCTGCAGCAGAACGGCTTTGTCTGGCTGCTGCTGGGCGCGACGCTGGCCAAGCTGGCTGCAGACCGGCCTCAGCGCCGCGCGCACGCCGCGCCATAAAAGCGCGGGGCGGCCGCGTCCAGAAACATCACCTTGCCAGCTCCCTGCACCAGCCGGTCCAGACAGGCCGACGCCGGGCCGGCGCCGGCCAGGGCGGCGAAGGGCAGGGCCAGGGTGTAGAGCGCGCACTGCGCCGCGCCGACGCCGATCCATCCGGCCAGCTGCAATGGGCGGCGCGCCTTGAAGGCGGTCTGGCTGGGCCCCTGGCCGAAGGCGAAGCTGCGCGCGGCGGCATGGGCCAGCGTGGCGCGCGCGGCCTCCACGTGTTCGGTGACTTCTGCCTGCGGCGCCCAGCCGAAGCGCACGCCCCGGGCCGCCAGGGCGGCGAACAGGATATCGTCCTCACCGCCGGTCTGGTTGGCGCTGGCGTCAAAGGGCGGATCGGGCAGGGGGCACGCAGTGCGGTCGATCAGGCTGTTGCCGCATCCGTAGGGCTTGGCGATCAGGCCTTCCTCGTGACCGGGCGTACGCGAATACAGCCTGTGCAGCCAGGCGTTCAGCACCGGGCCGGCGCCCTGGGCGCTGGCGTGGACTGGGCCGAAGGTCACGCCGGCGCCGGACGCCTCATGTGCTGCGGTCAGGGCGGCGAGCCAGTGCGCGGGCGCGCTTTCGTCATCATCAAGCTGGGCGATGCGTTCTGCGCCTGCCGCCGCGAAGCCGGCGTTGCGGGCGTTGGAGACGCCCGGTTCGGGCGCATGCACATAGACGAGCGGGCAGGGCGATTGAGCGCGAAGCGCCTCCACCGTGCCGCGCGCCGATCCGGCAGGGTCGTTGTCGGCGATGATGACCTCGTCGGGCGCGCGGGTCTGGGCGAAAACGCTTCGCACCGCGCGCGTCAGGCTTTCGGGCCTGCGGTAAGTCGGGATCATGACGCCGGTGCGCATCAGGCCTTGCCTTCCACCACGTCCAGAGCCCGCGCCATGGGACGCACGTCCAGCCCCTCGCAGGCGCGGCAGACGGTTTCGAGAAATTGCGGCGAACAGCCCCAACTGCTCGGCCCGGTGCGCACGTCATGGCCGTAGAAGATCAGCCAGCCCGGCTCGGCCTTTACATCCGCCACCGCCTGCAGCGCCCGGCCCAGCCCGTATTCGCCGCCATCCAGCGGCACAGCTTTGAGCAGACCGCGGTCGGCGCGGCCGCGATTGATGCCCGGGCGCACGCCGCGCAGGGCGCGATAGGCGCCCAGAAGAGCGCGCTTGGTGGCCGGCGCCGCTTCGCCATAGGGGAAGGCGAAGGTTTCAAACTTTGTTTCAACCCCTTGTGAAGAAAGATATTCGCGGTTTTTCGCACAACCGGCCAAGGCCTCGGCCGCGCTCATTTGTGACAAATCGTCATGGGCGTAGGTGTGACAGGCGATCTCGTGTCCGCGCGCCTTGAGGTCCTTGAGGTCGCCAATGTCGTGCATCTCGCCCAGATGGGTGGTGCGCCCGGTAAAACCGGCGGCGGCGAAATAGGTGGCGCGCCATCCGAATTCCTCAAGAATCGACGCGCCGTTGCCGGCGGCCGATTTGGGGAAATCATCGAAGGTGAAGCTGATCAGCGGGCGGTCCAGCGCGATGGTCAGCGGCGTCACCGCGAGGGCGCGCGCCGCGAGGCGCCTGAGCTTGCCGGTCAGGCCGCCGGCGGGGATGTAGGGGGTTTCGGCCAGAGCGGTCATGGCAAATCTCCTGCGGCGGCGCCGGCCCTGAACAGCTTCAGGCCGAGGGCGCGCATGTTGGCGGGCAGGACGGGCAGGCGCGCAGCGAGCGCGCCCGCGGCGCGCGCCAGACCCGCCAGACGCCAGCGCTTGAGAGCGAGGGCGAGACGGGCGCCGGGCTGAATGGCGTAATGGGGATGACGTTCGATCAGGCGGGCGAAATTGGGCCCGGCGGCGGCGAACTTGGTGATGAGGCGCTCGACGGTCTCCAGACCGCCATGTCCGGCCGGATTGTCGGCATGGACAATCCGGCCGGCTTCTGCCGCGCGCAGGGCCCAGTCCACATCCTCCCATCCCCAGCCGGTAAAGGCTTCGTCAAAGGGGACGCGGCTGAAAAACGCGCTGCGCACGGCCAGATTGGACGAACACACCGCCACAGGTCCGGTTTCGTTGCGCTCCACCGCGCTGTGCACGTCGGACATCCGGGCCAGGGCGGCGTGAACCGCTTCGCTGCGGTCGCGCGGGGCGCAGGGCACGTAGCCGCCGAACACCGCATCAGCCCCGCTGCGCGCCAGAATCTCCAGCCAGCGCGGCAGGAAGCGCTCGGGCGCCTGCATGTCGGCGTCCAGGAACAAGAGCCAGTCACCGCGCGCGGCCGCGCCCAGCCGGTTGCGGGCGGCCGAGCGGCCCAGATTGTCCTTAGCCGTCAGCAGGCGCGCGGGAATGGGCGCGTACAGGACCGCCGCGCGCAACGCCTCGGACAGGTCTGCATCCGGCGCGCCGTCCTCATAGATCAGCACCTCGACCTCGTGGGAGGCGTCATGGGCCAGCGCCGCCAGCAGGCTGCGCGGATCATCGCGATAGGTGGGGATCAGCACCGACAGGACCGGCGCCGCGTCCTGGCGGGCGGCGGTGTTGGCGGTCTCGCGAATGCCGGGGGCCGCCGCGTTCATGCCCGCGCTCCCGCCAGCCGCATGAGCGCCGGGGCGATGAGGCGGCTCCTGCACCCGGCTGCATCCAGCGCCAGCGCGGCCAGTCCATAGACCGCGGCGCCCACGGTGATGCGCACGAGCAGCTCCAAAGGCGCGCTGTCAATCGCCGGCAGGGCGAGGATCGCCGCGCCCATGACCAGCGCCGCCGCGCCGCAGCGCAGCCAGTCGCCGGCCGGTATGGGAAGGGGGAAGACGCTGCGGCCATGCACGACGCACACGATCAGCGCCGCGCCATAGGCGATGACGGTGGCCAGCGCGGCCCCGGTCAGTCCCATCAGCGGGATCAGCAGCAGATTGAGCGCCAGATTGAGCGCGGCGGCGGCCGTCATCACGGCGGCCATGGCGCGCGGGCGGCGGCCCAGCACGTAGGCTTCGTGGAAATAGAAGGTCATCAGCCCGTTCATCAGGCCCGACAGGGCGATGAAGGGAATGATGCGGGCCGCATCGCCGGCGATCTCCGCGCCGATCAGCCAGCGCGCGGCCGGATCGGCGACGAGGGCGAGCCCCACCGCGGCGGGAAATCCCAGCAGACCCATCAGCGCGCCCGTGCGCCGGGCCACGGCCTGGGCGGCGGCGCGCCCCTCATGCTCCAGCGCGGCCACCAGCAGGGGGCCCGTGGTGGTTCCCAGCCAAAGGAAGATGATCGAGAGCGACCGGTCGGCCAGCGCATAACCCGCCGAATAGGCGCCCACAGCCGCCTCGCCCATGAACGCGGCGATCAGGAATCGGTCGCCGACCGAGAGCAGGTGTTCGAAGATCAGGGAAAAGGCCACCGGCCCGCCATAGGCGAAATAGGCCACTGCGCGCGGCGCATCGGCCCGGTCGCGCCGGGCGCGCGTGAGGTGGAGCGGCGCGTCGATGATAAGGACGATCAGGCCGGCCAGGGCCATGCCGGCGAACGGCCCGGCGGCGCCCAGTCCGGCATGGGCGAACACCACGCCCAGCCCGAAGCCCGCGGCCAGGGTGAAGGTCTCCATCGCGCTGTATCGGCCGGCCTGGCGTGCGGCGCGCCGCGTTTCCAGCGCCAGCGTGACCCCCGAGCGGATGATGGTGTAGGCGAGCGCGAAGGCGCAGGCCGTCTTCAGCGCCGGGTCCATGGGCAATAGCGCGATGACGCCGCCAGCGATCACGGCTGCGGCGAGGGCCAGGGCGCCATAGATGCGCCAGGCGGTGAACAGGTGGCCGGCCATGCGCCCGCGCGCCTCGCAGCGCGCATGGTGACGCGCCACCGCCGCATCCAGCCAGGTGAACACCGCAGTGCCGATCAGCGCCGCCCCGGCCAGGAGCAGCATGTAGCGGCCGTACTCCTCGGGCGTGAGCAGGCGGGTGAACACGATCACCGCGCCGAACCCGACAAGCGCCTGGGCGGCGTAAACCGGCAGATAGGCGAGGAGATGTCGGTTCAGCATGGCACGTCCGGTCACTTTGCCTGCCGCATGCCTGCAAGCCCGGGGCCGCACGCGCCAGTTGGAACGCACCGTGCATGGTCAGGCTGAAGACGCCCTTAACCTGATCCGGTTCAGTACAGAGCCGGACCCAGAGCGGATGAGTCGCAATGCTCAGCGTAAACGAGACCAAACCGGCCGACCTGACCCTGGCGGAGCGCGAGGCGTGGCGGGCCTTCATCGCGGCCGACGCCAGCCTGGCCAGCCCGTATTTCTCGCTGGGCTTTCTTGATGCAGCGGCGCAGGCGCGGCGCGACACGCGCGTTCTGGTGATCCGTCAGCACGGCCGCATCACGGGATTTCTCCCCCTCCACGCAGGCTTCATGGGCCACGCCCGGCCGCTGGGCGGGCCGCTGGGCGATCATCACGGCCTGATCGCCGCGCCCGACGCCGATATCTGCCTGACAGACGTCTTGCGGGCCGCGGGCGTGGGGCTGTTCAGCTTTTTCGGCGCGCTGGGCATGCAGGCGGCTTTCAGGCCCCATGCGATCGACCGCGACGGCAGCTGGGTGATTGATCTGAGTTCGGGATATGACGCCTTTGTGGAGGCGCGCAGCGCCGTCGAGCCCAAGGCGTTCCGCAATCTGCGCGCCCGCCGGCGCAAGCTGGAGCAGGCTGAAGGCGGGTTTGTGTTTCGGATCGACGATGAACGTGAACACGTCTTCGCCAAAGCGCTGGAGTGGAAGTCAGCCCAGTACCGGCGCACGGGCGTGTTTGACGCGTTTTCCGTGCGCTGGACGCGCGCGCTCCTGAAGGCGATCAGGCATGACGATTGCCGGCTCCAGGTCTCAAGCCTTGAGATATCCGGCCAGCTCGCCGCCGTTCATGTGGGCATGCGCACCGGCCGCGTGCTGCACTACTGGTTCCCGGTCTATGATCCTGAATTCTCAAACTTCGGTCCCGGTCTCGCCCTGCTGATGGAGATTTGCCGGGAGATGGCGGGTGCGGGCGTGCAGGAAATTCATCTCGGCCCGGGCGAATATGATTTCAAAGCCCAGCTGGGCGCCTGGCAGATGCCGCTGGCGATGGGGTTCGCCGGTCAGGGCGCGCCGCTGGCGGTCCAGCGCGCTGCGCGCGCGCTGGAGACGGGGGCCGAGCGCCTGCCGCTCGGGCCGGTCTCGCGCCTGCCGGGCAAGGCGTTCCGCCGCATTGATCTGCTGGCGGGGTTTCACGCGGCATGATCACACGGCGCAGCTTTGTGGGCGGGACCGCGGCTGGCGCCATCATGACCGGCGCCGGCGCAGCCACGCCGGGCGGCTTGCGCCTGACATCGCCCAAGCGCGCCCTGTGGGACATGGGCGCCGGCCCGCATTTGCGCGGCGCGGTGATCGTCCAGCGGAGGGTCTATCGTGATCTCGACGGGGATACATTCCTGGGCTCCGGCCCGATCGGCGCGCCGGTCACCGATGCGGCGCTCGATGCACTGGCCGAGGCAGGCGCCAATCTGATCAGCTGGTCCGGGCCGGGACCGTTCGCCGAAACCGCGCCTTTCGATCCCGATCCGGCGGTGATCGACCACATCGCAAGCTGGCTGGACCGTTGCCGCGCGCGCGGCCTCTACACCACGCTGTGCCTGCGGTCCGGGCCGGGGCGCAGCGCCTTTGCTTTCCATCCTGATGAAACCTGGTTCCCGGCCCGCCTCTATGACGTGTCGGTCTGGTCGGACAAAGAGAAACAGGCCGCCTGGGCGGCCATGACGGCCTGGACGCTGCGCATGTTCGGTTCACATCCGGCGCTGGCGGGCGTGGTGGCGATGGACGAGCCCAATGGCATTGATGAGGGCCGCCCCGGCGTCTGGGAGCCGTTCGCCGCGCGCATTGCAGGCGCTGTCGCGGCGGCGGACGCTGACCGGCAAACGCCGCTCCTGCTCAGCCCGGACCGCTGGGCGCGCACCGCCCATGCGCGTGACTTGCGCGCAGCCGTGGGGCCGGGTCCGATCCTGGCCCTGCACGATTACGAGCCCTGGGAGTTCACCCACCAGGCTGCGCATGACCGGCTGGGGTTCAGCGCCAGTCTGGAGCCCTTGCGCCTGCCCGAGCCGGATCTGGGCGCCTGGACCATGCTGGAGTTCGGCGCGGTGCGCTATGCGCCTGATCTGGCGCACTACCTCACTGACCGGATCGCGGCGTTCGAAAGCGCCGGCGCCAACTGGGCGGCGTTCCGCTGGACTCATGGCTGGCAGCCCTATGAGGCGCGCGAGGACTCGATGAATCTGGCCCATAGCGAAGCGGCCATGGAGGTCATGCGGCGGGCCTGGTCAGGCAATGTCCGCCGGCCCGCCTGAAGATCAGAACATGAAACGGTGTTATCCGGTGGCGGCCCGCGCTGCGGGACGGGCTGCAAAGGCGCGCGCCAGCGCGGCGCGCACATCCGCCCCCACAGGCGGCTCGCTCACATGGCTGGTTACCGACAGGCGGAAAGGCTGCAGCGGATCGCGCCCCTCATAGGCGGTGCACTCGGCGATGGCCGCTACGCGTGCGGCGACAATGTGCGCGTCCTCGGCCCGTGTGTTGGGCAGGGCCAGCCAGAAACGGCCCGCATCGGCGCGCACCGCCAGATCCTCCGAGCGCACGCAATGGCGCAGCATGGCGGCGAACTGGTCGAGTGCGCTGGCGGCGTGTTCCGGTCCGCAATGCTCGGGCGCATCGGCCGTCAGGGCCACCAGGGCCAGCGTCTGGTCGCGCCGTCGCGCATGATCAAGCAGCGAGGCCAGATGACGCTCGCCAAAGGCCGGCGCGAACAGATCCGTGCACTGGTCCAGGAAGGCGGGCGAGCGGCACGCCTCCAGCAGCGCTTTGGCGCGCCTGCGCCGGCGGCGCTCCACCGCAAGCGCGGTGACGCGCTGGCGCATCTCCTCATCACCGGCGCTCGCGCTCAACAGGTCTGACGCGCCGCGGGCGAACGCTTCGTCCGCGCCGGCATAGGCCTCGCCGCGGGTGAGAAGGATCGCCGGGGTGTGATAGAGCCGGGTGTTGCGCCGCATCGCCGAACAGACCGTATGGGCCAGATCGGGATCAGGCTGGGTGTTCAGGACCACAGCGTCAAAAGCGCGCTCGTGCAGGTAATCGAAGGCGGTGAAGGTCGAGAAGGCGGCGATCGTGTCGACATTGGCCCCGCGCAAGGCGTGCTCCAGGCGCAGGAAGGCCGGGCAGGGCGCGCCGACGAACAGCACGCCGCCGCTGTCCGGTCCGGGCGGGGCGGCGCCCGGTGCGGCGCCGGCGGCGGGCGGGTCTTCAGCGCGCTGGCGCGGGGCGTCTTCCTGCACGGTGAGCGGGATCAGGGCGCGCAGGCGCGCGGCGATCTGAATGGGGGGCGCGCCCGCTTGCAGCCGGGCGCCGGCGCCTGGGGCGGCATGATCGCCGACAGCCAGATGAATGCGGTCCGCCACGGTGTCAGCGCGCACCGGGCTGAACGACACCACGGCCTCGAATGGCGCAGGCCCAGCCGGCGGCCCGTCAGGCGCAGCCATGGTCACGGCAAAACCCAAGCCTCTGAGACCGGCGGCCGCCTCTATCGCGAGATCGCCCTCGGCCAGGACCAGGATCGAATAGGCGCGGCCCATGCTCCCCCCGCGAATTGTCCCGAGCGTATTGTGTCTGTCTTGCTTCGGCGCCACAACCCGTTTTCCCGTCTCTCAGCCCCGGTAATTTGGAATGTCCCGACAGAACAAAGCACAAGGCCCTTTGCACGGCGTTAAAGTGATCGAGTTTGTCGGGCTGGGCCCGGCGCCGTTCTGCGCCTTGCTGCTCTCCGACCTCGGGGCCGAAGTGGTGCGCATCGACCGGCCCGGCGCTGGCGGGGGCGGACCGGCCGAGGTGCTGGCGCGGGGTCGCAAGAGCGCGGCGTTCAATCTTAAAAAGCCCGAAGCGGTAGGGGCTTGCCTGAAACTCCTGACGTCGGCTGACATCCTTCTGGAGGGCTATCGCCCCGGCGTGATGGAGCGCCTGGGGCTGGGGCCGGATGTCTGCCTGAAGGCCAATGCGAAGCTCGTCTACGGCCGCATGACGGGCTGGGGCCAGCACGGACCGCTGGCTCATGCAGCAGGCCATGACCTCAATTACATCGCGCTCACCGGCGCCCTCGACGCCATCGGACCCAAAGAACGTCCTGTGCCGCCGGTCAATGTGGTCGGCGATTTCGGCGGCGGCTCGATGTATCTGGCCGTCGGGGTTCTCGCGGCGCTGCACCATGCCCGCGCCACCGGCGAGGGGCAGGTGGTGGATGCAGCGATTGTCGATGGCGCGTCGCACCTGATGGCCGCCGTGCACCAGCTGTCGGCCATGGGGCTGTGGAATGCGCCGCGCGGAGAAAACCTGCTCGATGGCGGCGCGCCGTTTTACGACACCTATCGCTGCGCCGACGGCAAGTTTGTCTCCGTCGCGCCGCTGGAGCCGGAATTCTACGCCCTGCTGATCGGCAAGCTGGGGCTGAAAGACCACCCGGCTGTCGCCAGCCAGTATGACGCCGCCCACTGGCCGGCCATGCGCCAGCTTCTGACCGACACATTCGCCAGCCAGCCGCGCGATCACTGGACGGCCCTTCTGGAAGGCGCGGACGCGTGTTTCGCGCCGGTGCTCGACATCCATGAAGCGCCTCAGCATCCCCACATGCAGGCGCGCGGCGTGTTTGAGGAGGTGGACGGTGTGGTGCAGGCCGCGCCCGCGCCGCGCTTCTCGCGCACGCCGGGCGCCATTCAGGGGCCTGCGCCCAGGCCCGGCGCGGATACCGAAGCGGTTCTGGACAGCTGGGGTTTCAGCGCCGGTGAGATCGCCGCATTGAAAGCGGGGGGTGCGCTGGGCTAAGCCTACTGGCGTTTGGCGCTGCAGGCGCTATAACCCGCACACAAGTTTAAACGGGCGTTGAAATTCTGATCCAAGGGAGTTCCCCGGTGGCTGACAAGATCTATCCCGATGCGGCGTCCGCGCTCGATGGCCTGCTGTTTGACGGCATGACGCTGATGGCGGGCGGGTTCGGCCTGTGCGGCATCCCGGAAAACCTGATCACCGCCCTGCGCGATAGCGGCGTGACCGATCTCACCGTCATCTCCAACAATGCCGGGGTCGATGATTTCGGCCTGGGGCTTTTGCTGCACACCCGCCAGATCAAAAAGATGATCTCCTCCTATGTGGGTGAGAACAAGACCTTCGAGAAGCAATACCTGTCGAACGAGCTGGAGCTGGAATTCAATCCCCAGGGCACGCTGGCCGAGCGCATCCGCGCAGGCGGGGCGGGCATTCCCGGCTTCTACACCAAGACCGGCGTCGGGACGCTGGTGGCCGAGGGCAAGGAACACAAGGAGTTTCACGGCGAGACCTATATCATGGAGACAGGCCTCATCGCCGACGTCTCCCTGGTCAAGGCCTGGAAGGCCGATACCGCAGGCAATCTGATCTATCGCAAGACGGCGCGGAACTTCAATCCGATGATGGCCACCGCCGGCAAGGTGACGGTGGTTGAGGTCGAAGAGATCGTGGAGGCGGGCGAGCTGGATTCCGACGCCATCCACACGCCGGGCATTTTCGTGCAGCGCCTGATCAAGGGCAGCCACGAGAAGCGGATCGAACAGCGCACGGTGCGCGCCTGACGCCGGCGCCGATGCAGCCGGTGGGGGAAATTGTCACAATTCTCCCCATGCGGGCAGACGGCCGATGAGTTAGAATTGCGAACGGGCTGATACACCAATCGAGGAGTGATGCGCACATGCGACCCCTGACCTGTCTGGCCGCTCTCGCCACTGCCGCCGCCATGATGTCCGCGCCGGCCGGCGCCTCCGACGCCGACTATCTTGATGCCGATCCCGCCACCCTGGCTGTCGCCGAGCGCTGCCTTCCGGCGCCCAATGATGTGCGCCGCCAGGCCTGGCTGACTGACGATGTCTATGACCAGCGCTTCCACTGGGTGGAGGTGTCGGGCCAGGCGCGCAGCGTGCTGATCGAGTTTGAAAACTCCTGCCGCATGCTTGACGTGGGCCGCCGCGTGCTGCCCGCGGGAGCGGCTCTGTGCGCGCCGCGCACGGTGTATTCCGGCACGCGCCAGTGCCGCACTGAAAACCTCTATATCGTCCCGAACGAGCAGGCCGCGCGCGATCTGGCGCTGCGCATCCAGCTCGACCGGGCCCGCGCCGAAGGGCGCGACCTGCCGGACGATAACCGCGAGGCGGCGAACTTGCTGCGCGGCGCGTCGCGCTAGGGCGCGGCCTGCACTAAACCTTTCACCTGCGCGGCCTGCCGGCCGCCAGCCTGCCTGAGGAGACGACCATGGCCTGGACCCGCGACGAGCTTGCCGAACGCGCCGCAAAGGAGCTGCAGGACGGCTTCTATGTGAATCTGGGCATCGGCATTCCGACCCTGGTCGCCAATCACATCCCCGATCGTATGGATGTGACCCTACAGTCGGAGAACGGCATGCTGGGCATGGGCCCGTTCCCGCGCGAGAACGAGGTGGACCCCGACCTCATCAATGCGGGCAAGCAGACCATCACCGAATTGCCCCACACCAGCTATTTCAGCTCGGCCGACAGCTTCGGCATGATCCGGGGCGGGCATATCAACCTGTCCATCCTGGGCGCGATGGAGGTCTCGGAAAAAGGCGATATCGCCAACTGGATGATCCCGGGCAAAATGGTCAAGGGCATGGGCGGCGCCATGGACCTGGTGGCGGGCGTGCAGCGCGTGGTCGTGATCATGGATCACGCCAACAAGGCGGGAGAACCCAAACTCCTCAAAGAGTGCTCCCTGCCGCTGACCGGCAAGGCGTGCGTGGACCGCATCATCACCACGCTGGGCGTTTTTGATGTGGTCGAGGACGGTCTGGAGCTAATCGAAATAGCCCCCGGCGTCACGCTGGACCAGATCGAGGCCCAGACCGAAGCGAAGTTCCGGGTGAAGGAAGGGGTTGCGGCTTAGGGTCGAAACCCAATCAGCCTATTGATGGGCGTGTGCAAATCATGATTCCAACGGCTTGAGGCTGTTGGAGGATGGTGTATGGCGCGCCTGTTTTGGCTGAGTGATGCCCAATGGGCGCTGATTGAACCGCATATTCC
>JAFIEB010000128.1 GCA_020832735.1 Oceanicaulis sp. | reverse complement strand
GCACCGGCGACGCCGAGCGCCTGTCGCGCGTCGTCGATCCGGTCACCGAGCTCTACACCGAAGAGGACTATGCCCGGCGCCATTCGCAATACAGCCTTGATCCCGACCTGCAGGCGGCCAAGGCCGCAGCGGCCTGGCTGCCCATCTGGGACGATCACGAGACCGCCAATGACAGCTGGACGGACGGCGCGGAGAACCACGATCCCGAGACCGAAGGCGACTGGCATGAACGCCGCGACGCGGCGATCCGCGCCTATCATGACTGGCTGCCCGTGCGCGAGGGCGAGACCCTGATCTATCGCTATGGCAAGGCCGAGATCGGCGATCTGGCCACCTTGCTGTTTCTCGAGACGCGCCTCACCGCGCGTTCGGCTGAGCTTGATTTCACCAGCTTCCCCATCCCCGTTGAATCAGATCCCGCCGATCCGGCCAATCAGGCCGCCGTGCGCGACTGGCGCGACAATGTGGTGGGCGATCCAGACCGCCGCATGATCGGCGACGCCCAGGGCGAGTTCATCTCGCAGACGCTGGCCGCCTCGGTGGCCGAGGGCAAGCCGTGGAGGGTGGTCGCCAATCAGGTGCTGATGGGCAGGCTGGAAGCGCCGAACTTCATGACCGAAACACCGTTCTGGCTGCGTCTGGGCATGCGCCTGACCTCGCGCTTCCAGTGGGAGTTCGCCCAGCGCACCGCCCATGGCGTGCCGATGAATCTCGATAGCTGGGATGGCTTCCCGGTGGACCGTGAGCGCTTCTATGCACGCGCCCGCGCCGCCGGCGCCGATATCATCGTGCTCACCGGCGACACCCACAATGTCTGGACCAATGATCTGTTCGACGCGTCGGGCGAGCGGCGCGGGACGGAGTTCGGCGTCACCTCGGTGACCAGCCCCTCGCCTTATGATGCGGTGAACGCGCCGGACGTGGATTTCGGCCGCCTCATGGAGGAACGCAATGCCGAGATTCTGCACAACAATGTGCGCGACAAGGGCTATCTGCGCCTGACCTTGCGCCGGGGCGAGGCGCTGGCCGAGCACGTGCGCGTGAGCACGATCCTCAGCCGGGACTTCACCGGCGAGGTGGGAAGCCTGTGGCGGGTGAGCCCTTCGCTCGGCGGCGCCGTGCCGGCTGTGGAGCGCATCGGATAGGGCGTCACCCTGTCCGATATTTAACACCGATGCGGCTGGACAGGGGTGCGGACAGCGTTCACGTTCACCGCAACTGATATGCTGGGAGCGGGAAAGCCATGTCTGCGCACGCCAAGGAAAACATCATCGCGAAACTCTGGCGCTGGATCGGTCACATCCAGCACGGAATTCTTCGCGTCTTCGGCCTGATCGTGATCGTGATCGTCCTCATCGTCCTGATCGGGGCGATTTTCTCGGGCGATGACGAGTTCGAGATGGCCGAGAGCGGACTGCTGAACTTCTCGCCCAATGGCGTGATCGTGGAGGAAAAGAGCCAGGTCTCGCCCGGCGATGCCTTCACGGCGGCCCTGTTCGGCGGCGGCTCGCGCAACGAGATCCTGCTGCGCGACGTGATCGAGGGCCTGCGCCTGGCCGCGGCCGATGACGAGGTCACGGCCCTGATGGTCAATTTCGACAAACTTTTGGGCGCCACCCCGGCCGCCCTGCACGCCATCGCCGCGGAGCTGGCCGCCTTCCGCGAGGCGGGCAAGGACATCATCGCCTATGGCGACAGCTATTCCATGGGCGGGTATCTGCTGGCCTCCCAGGCCAGCGAGGTGCACATGCACGATATGGGCGGCGCGGTGCTCAACGGCTATGCGATCTACCGCAGCCATTTCCGCTCGCTGCTCGACCGGCTGAACGTGACGGTGAACATCTACCGCGTGGGCGAATTCAAATCCGCGCTCGAACCGTTCATGGGCGATTCCATGTCCGAGGAGGCCGCCGAGGCCAACCGCTTCGTGTTCGGCGAGATATGGGAGGCCTATCAGCGCCGGGTCGAGGCCGCCCGCGGCCTGCCCGAAGGCGCGATCCAGGCCTATGCCGACACTTTCCCCCAGCTGATGCGCGCGCATGGCGGACAATCGGTCAACGTCACCGGACGGATCGCGGTGGAAGCCGGGCTGGTGGACCATCTCACGTCCCGCGGCGCCTTCCGCAATCTCATGGAGGAGCGCTTCGGCCGCGATGAGGAGACCCGCCGGGTGAAATCCAGCAGCCTGCTCGCCTATGTCGAGGCGCGCCGGCCCAAGCCGGCTCAGCGCGGCGACGTGATCGCCCTGATCACCATGACCGGCACTATCGTGGACGGAAACGCGGACGGCGGCGTCATTGGCGGCGACATGCACGCCAATCTGGTGCGCAGGGCCCGGCTGGACGATGACGTGAAGGCTATCGTGGTGCGCATTGATTCCGGCGGCGGCTCGGCCTTCGCCTCGGAGCTGATCCGCGAGGAGCTGGCCCAGGCGCGGCTGGACGGCAAGATCGTCGTGGTCTCCATGGGCGGCGTGGCCGCCTCGGGCGGCTACTGGATCTCGGCGCCGGCGCACGAGATCTGGGCCGAGCCCACCACCATCACCGGCTCGATCGGCATTTTCGGCTTCATCCCGACGTTTGAGAACGCACTGGGCGAGCTGGGCGTGTACGAGGACGGCGTGGCGCTGACCGAAACCGCCCGCTTCCCCTCGCTCACCGGCGGGGTCACCGACGCCTGGCACGAGATCATCCAGACCAATATCGAGGGCGGATACGAAAACTTCCTCCAGATCGTCGCAGACGGGCGCAACATGACCCGCGACGAGGTCGACGCCGTCGCCCAGGGCCGCATCTGGACCGGCGCCCAGGCGCATGAGCGCGGGCTGGTGGACCATCTGGGCGGGTTTGACGAGGCGCTCGCCGCCGCCGCCGAGCGCGCCGGGCTGGAAGAGGGACGCTACCGGGTCCGCCACATCGTGGAGGAGCGCGATCCGTTCAAGGAATTCCTCAAACTGATCGGATTGTCGTTTGTGAGCGAGGTCTTCGCCGGTTCGGGGCTGATGCCCGGCGGGCTGCTGGGCCAGGCCGCCAGCGAGGCGGGCGCCGAGCTGCAGCGCATCAACATGATGAACGACCCGCGCGGCGTCTACGCCACCTGCCTGGAATGCGAGGCCTTCCGCCGGACGCAATAGGTCACGGCCCGCTGTCAGCGCCGTCAGCGCTGGCGGCGGGCGCGGAAGAAATCCTTCAGCAGCTCAGCCGCCTCTTCAGCCCGCACGCCGGACGTCACTTCGGGGCGCCAGTGGCAGGTGGGCTGGGTGAAGAAGCGGGGGCCGTGGGTCACGGCGCCGCCCTTCACATCGTCCGCGCCATAGACCAGGCGCCCGATGCGGGCATGGCTGATCGCGCCGGCGCACATGGCGCAGGGCTCCAGCGTCACATAGAGGGTGAGGCCGGTGAGCCGGTAATTGCCCATCGCCTGCGCCGCTGCGCGCAGGGCCAGAATCTCGGCGTGGCCGGTGGGATCGAGCCCGGAAATCGGGGCGTTGCCGGCCTCGGCGATGACCTTTCCCGTCGCCGGATCGACGATCACGGCGCCCACGGGCGTCTCGCCCGCCGCAGCCGCGGCTTGCGCCCGGGCCAGCGCCAGCCCCATAAACGCGTGATCGTGCGCATCGCTCATGGATGCGCCATAGCCTTGGCCCGGAGGCCAGTAAAGCCTTGAGCGGATCAGACGACCAACAGGCCGGCCCCGGCGAGCGCATCGCCAAGGCGCTGGCCCATGCCGGCGTGGCCTCGCGCCGTGAGGCCGAGCGCCTGATCGGCGAGGGCCGTGTGGCGGTCAACGGCAAACTGCTCGACAGCCCGGCCTTCAAGGTCACGCCTGACGACATCATCACGGTGGACGGCAAGGTGGTGGGGCCGCGCCCGCCCACGCGGTTGTGGCGCTATCACAAGCCGGCGGGCCTGGTGACCACCCACGCCGACCCGCAAGGGCGCGACACCGTGTTCGACGCCCTGCCCAAGGATCTCGGCCGGGTGATCTCGGTGGGCCGGCTCGATCTCAATTCCGAAGGCCTGATGCTGTTGACCAATGATGGCGAGCTGGCGCGGGTGCTGGAACTGCCCGCCACCGCCTGGACACGGCGCTACCGCGTGCGCGCGTTCGGCGATGTGGACGATTCCGCGCTGGCGCGCCTGGCCGGCGGCGTCACCGTGGAGGGGGTCAGCTATGGCCCCGTCGAGGTGGCGGTGGACCGCAATACCGGGTCCAATATCTGGCTCACCGTGGGCCTGAAAGAGGGCAAGAACCGCGAGGTCAGGAAAGTCCTCTCCCATGTCGGCCTGACCGTGAACCGGCTCCTGCGCACCGCCTATGGCCCCTTCCAGCTGGGATCGCTGGAGCGCGGCAAGGTGGAGGAGGTGCGCCTGAGCGTGCTGCGCGAGCAGATGGGCAAACTCTATCCGCTGGGCCCCGACGGGCATCCGCTCAAAGCCGGCGAGGCGGCCAAGACGCCCGCCAGGGCGGAAGATGGCGTGCGCGGCCCGGGCCGGGCGCAGCGGCGCGAACGCAAGGGACCGACCCATGCGGATCGTCGCCGGCGTCCATAAGGGCCGCCCGCTCGCCGCCCCGCGCGGCATGACCACGCGCCCGACGTCTGACCGGGCGCGCGAGGCCCTGTTCAACAAGCTGATCCACGCCCCCTTCGCGCCGGACATCACCGGCGCGCGGGTGATTGACGTGTTCGCCGGCTCCGGCGCGCTGGGCTTTGAGGCCCTGTCGCGCGGGGCGGGGTTTGTCCTGTTCGTGGAGACCGATCCCGGCGCGCGCG
Organism: Oceanicaulis sp.; assembly: GCA_020832735.1. Taxonomy (GTDB): domain Bacteria; phylum Pseudomonadota; class Alphaproteobacteria; order Caulobacterales; family Maricaulaceae; genus Oceanicaulis. The sequence goes on along the minus strand of JAFIEB010000128.1, from coordinate 57,740 downwards.
GCGCCATCCGCACCAATGTGGAGGCGTTCCAGGCCTTTGGCGTCACCAAGCTGCACAAGGGCGACGCCGTCCATCTCGGCCCCAAGCCGGACAAGCTCGGCCCGCCCTTTGCGCTGGCCTTGCTCGACCCGCCCTATGGCAAGGGTCTGGGCGAGCGGGCGCTGGGCAAGCTCCATGCCGGCGGCTGGCTGGCCGATGGCGCGCTGGCGGTGCTGGAGACCGGCGCGGATGAGACGCCCGACCTGACCGGCTGGGATGTTCTGGACACGCAGGACAGCGGCGCGGCGCGGTTCTGGTTTGTGCGGCGGGGCTGAAGCCCTACTTGCCCTCGATCGTCTTTTCCTGACGGGCCATCACGGCGCGCGCCAGCGGGTCGGGCAGGATGCGGGCCAGCCCGGTCATGAATTTGTAGAAGGCGCCGGGCACGCGCAGCGGCACGCCGCGCTCCACCGCGTCATAGCCTGACGCCGCCACGTCCTCGGCTTTCAGCATCCAGTAGCCCGGCACGTTGGACAGGGTCTCGCGCGCGCCGTTCACGTCATGAAATTCCGACCAGGTATAGCCCGGCGCCACCGCCGTGACGTGGACGCCCTTGTCTTTGAGCTCCGCGCCCAGCGCCTCGGACGCCTTGATCAGCAGGGCTTTGATGCCGGGATACATGGTGCCCGAATAGCGGGTATGGGCCTTGGCGGTGGGCACCAGGGCGGAGACCGAAGAGATATTGATGATGCGCCCGAAACCCCGCTCGGCCATGCCCGGCGCGGTGAGGTGCATGAGTTTGAGATAGCTCGTCACCATGAGCTCCAGGAAGCGCGCCTGATCGTCCCAGCTTGTGTCGCAGAAATGGCCCGGCTGCCCGGCGCCGGCATTGTTGACGAGGGCGTCGATCTGGCGCCCGGCCTTGGCGACGGCGTCGACGATTGTCTGCGGGGCGCCCGGGTCGGCGAGATCGGCCGTGATCACGAGCGTGCTCACGCCGTGCTTCGCCTCAACCTCCCCGGCCAGAGCCGTGAGCTTGTCCTCACGCCGCGCCACCAGGGCGACATCCCAGCCGCGGCTGGCGTATTCGCGCGCAAAGGCGGCGCCGATACCGGACGAGGCGCCGGTGATGAGGGCGAGGCGGCGGGCCATGGCGTGAACTCCTTCAAAGCGGCGGGAAAGGGGGGATCAGGCGGACGGTCGCGCGGACGCGGCGGCTTGTCCAGACGGGGGCGCTGACAGCGCCTGCCCGGATGGCGCCGCCAGCTCCTGACGGATGGCCTCGGCCAGGGTGCGGGTCTCGTCGGCGCGGGCCGAGCCCTTGCGCCAGACCATGCCGATCTCGCGGCCGGCCACGGGCGGATCGAACGGGCGGATGGCCAGATCGAGCTGGTCGGCCAGGCCCGCCTCCACCGCCATGCGCGGCAAGAGGGTGGCGCCCAGCCCGCTGCGCACCATCTGCACCAGGGTGTGCAGGCTGGTGGCGGCGAAATCCGAGCGCGCCGCGCCGCGCTGCTCGGGATTGGTGGCGCACACCGCCAGGGCGTGGTCGCGCAGGCAGTGGCCGTCCTCCAGCAGCAGGAGCATGGTGTCGCCCAGCATGTCCGGGCGCAGCGGATCCGCATCGGCCAGCGGATGGCCGGGCGGGGCCGCGAACAGGAATTCATCGGCCATCAGCACCTGGGCCTCCAGACCGTCCGCCTCGTAAGGCAGGGCGATGACCGCTGCATCCAGGCGGCGGTCTCTGATCGCATCCACCAGCCGGTGGGTCAGATCCTCGCGCAGGAACAGCTCCAGCTCGGGAAAGCGCTTGCGCAGATCGGGCAGGGCGCGCGGCAGCAGGAAGGGCGCGATGGTGGGAATGACGCCCAGCCGGAACGGACCGCTGAGCGGCTGACCGGCGGCGCGGGCGGCGTGGACCAGGTCTTCGGCTTCGGTGAGCACCACGCGGGCGCGCGCCACAGCGGCCTCGCCCGCAGGGGTCAGGGCCGCGCCCCGCGCGCTGCGCTCCACCAGGGTGGCGCCCAGAATGGCCTCCAGCTCCTTGATGGCGGCGGACAGGCTGGGCTGGGTGACGTGGCTGATTTCAGCCGCGCGCGAAAAGGTGCCGTGATCGGCCAGCGCGACCAGAAAGCGGAGCTGGCGGAGGGTCGGGAGGGGCGTGCTCATGGCTATAGAGATAGGCTATGGAGGTCAGTGTGACAATCCATTGGATTAATCGCCCCGGCACCCCTTATGCAGAGCCCGATGCTGCGCTGCGGCAAACCTTATTGCAGCGCAGCCAGGCTGGCGCGGCCCCGCCGCGCCGGCGCTTTTGCAGGTTCAAGATTCAACAGGAGAGACGCATGCTCGGCATTGGCGACAAGCTGCCCGAATTCGAAGTCACCGGCGTGAAGCCGAAATTCAACGCGCACGAAGAGAACGGCGTGTCGGCGTTCGAGCCGGTCACCCATGAGAGCTTTCCCGGCAAGTGGAAAGTGATCGTGTTCTACCCGAAGGATTTCACCTTCGTGTGCCCGACCGAGATTGTGGCCTTCGCCCAGCTGAACGGCGAGTTCGCCGATCGCGACGCGGTGGTGATGACCGGCTCGACCGACAACGAGTTCTGCAAGCTGGCCTGGCGGCGCGAGCACGCCGATCTGCGCTCGCTCGATCAGTGGCAGTTCGCCGATCCCACCGGCTCGCTGGTGGATGCGCTGGGCGTGCGCTCGCCTGAAGGCGTGGCCTATCGCTACACCTATATCATCGACCCGCACGGCGTCATCCAGCACGTGTACGCGACCAATCTCAATGTGGGCCGCAATCCGGAAGACACGCTGCGCGTTCTCGACGCGCTGCAGACCGATGATCTGTGCCCGTGCAACCGCCCGGTGGGCGGCGAGACGCTGGCGGCCTGATCACCGCCTCAAGCCTGCGGCCGGACGCCTCCCCCGTCCGGCGGCAGCGCGCCTTTTTCCATCTCCTCCCCCCAAAAAAGCCAGGAATGCCGCGATGAGCCTCGACGCGCTGAAAGACTCCCTTCCCGACTACGCCAAGGACATCAAGCTGAACCTGTCCTCGCTGGCGCGCGAAACCGTGCTGGACGAGCAGAAGAAATTCGGCTGCTTCCTGGCCAGCGCCCATGCCGTGGGCGAGCCGTCGGTGATGCGCGCCCTGACAGACGAGTTTGAGGGCAAGCTCTCGCCCGAAGCCGCCCAGGCGGCCAGGGCGGCCGCGGCCATCATGAGCATGAACAATGTGTATTACCGCTTCGTCCACCTGTCTTCGGCCAAGGATTACAAGACCCTGCCGGCGCGCCTGCGGATGAACGCCATCGCCAGTCCGGGCGTGGACAAGGCCGATTTCGAGCTGTGGTCGCTGGCGGTCTCGGCCATTAATGGCTGCGGCATGTGCATCGACGCCCACGAACACGAATTGCGCAAGGCGGGCCTCACCACCGAACAGATCCAGGCCGCCGTGCGCATCGCCTCGGTGGTCAACGCCGCCAGCGCGATCATGCGCGCCGAAAGCGCCCTGGCCGCCTGACGCCAGCCTCGTTGCAGACTGAAAAACGCCCGTCCGCGCCCGTCCGCGTGCGGGCGTTAAGCTTTGTAAAAACAGGCTTTGACAGAACACGCGTTTATCCGTATCCTGATCATATGAACACTTTGCTGAGCCAGTCCGAAGACGCACGCCGGGCCCGTGACCGGGGCCGGACGGCGCGCGCTTGGCGGTGGTTCTCGCGGCGCACCATCCATGCCGGACGCCATTATCGCGATCTCAGCTGGCGTACGGTCTGGTTCCAGGCCGGCCTGTCAGCGGGCCTTGTGGCGCTGTCGCGCCTTGATCCCGGCTTTGCGCTCTCGCCCTGGATGCTGATCGGCGGCGTGATCTGGGCTGTTCTGATCGCCCGCATCGCGGTGCTCAAACTCACAGGCTAGCCCCGGCCCGTCTTGCGCGGCGGCGTTGACCTCAGACGCGGGCGGCTTAGGCTGACGCGCATTCGATGGCGTCCAGTCGGAAGGGGCTTGCATGAACTGGTGGTTCGGGACCGCGCTGTGGAAGCGCGTGCTCGGCGCGCTCGCGCTGGGCGTCGTATTTGCGCTTGTGGTGGTCCAGATACTGGGCCAGGAGACGGGCGCAGCCTTCATCGAAACCTTTATCCGCCCGGTCGGCGATCTGTTCTTCAACCTGATCCGGATGCTCATCATCCCGCTGATCCTGACCACGCTGGTGGCCGGGGTGGTCAGCCTGGGCGATCCCAAGAAGCTGGGCTCCATCGGCGGCAAGGCGGTGGCGCTGTATCTGGTCACGACCTTCTTTGCGGTGTGGATCGGCATCGGCTTCGGCCTGGCTTTCCAGCCGGGCGCCGGGGTCAATCTGGGCGGCGCCGATCCCATTCCTGTCGACACCGATGCGCCCAGCATCGTGGAGCGCCTGATCGCCATCGTCCCGACCAATCCGGTGGCCGCGCTGGCCGACACCGACGTGCTGGCGGTGATCTTCTTCGCGATTTTGCTGGGCATCGGCATCATCATGGCGGGCAAGCCGGGCAAGCCGGTGGGCGATCTGTTCAGCTCGGCGGCCGACGTGGTGCTGAAAATCACCCATATCGTGATGGAGGTGGCGCCATTCGGCGTGTTCGCCCTGGTGGCCCACACGGTCGCGACGCAAGGCATCGAGGCGCTGGCCTCGATCGGGGTGCTGATCGTCACGGTCTATCTGGCGCTGCTCGCCCACGCGGTGATCGTCTATGGCGGGTTTGTGCGTTTTGTCCTGAATCTGCCGGTCCTGAGTTTTGCGCGCGGCATTGTTGACGCCCAGGCGGTGGCCTATTCCACGGCGTCAAGCGCCGGCACCCTGCCGGTGACCATCGCCAATGTGACCGAGAATCTGGGCGTGAAGCGCTCGGTGGCCGGTTCGGTGCTGCCGCTGGGCGCCACCATCAATATGGACGGCACCGGCATTTATCTGGGCATTCTGGCGCTGTTCACCGCCCAGGCCTTCGGTTACGACCTGTCCTTCACCCAGTACGCCCTGATCGCGGTGACGGCGGCGCTGGCCTCTATCGGCGCGGCGGGCATTCCCAGCGCCGGGCTTTTCCTGCTGGCCATCGTGCTGGGCACGTTCGACGTGCCGCCCGAGCAGATCGCCATCATTGTCGGCTTCATCCTGCCGGTGGACCGGATCATGGACATGGCGCGCACGGCGCTCAACGTCACCGGCGACGCCATGGTCGCCACGGCGGTGGCCAAGTGGGAAGGCGAGCTGGACGAGGACCGCTTCCGCGCACCCGCAGACAAGCCCTATGAGGCGCCCGAGCCTGCGCCAGAGGTCGCCGACGCGGACCGCGATTGAACTTGGATATACCTGGGTCTGAAAGGCTGACGCCGCCTGAGCCTGGCTCAGGCGGCGTTGGAGCGCACGCTTCCCGACAGGATGGCGGTGATGGCGTCGGCGTCCGGCGCCGCGCGCACAGCCCGGCGCACGTCCTCGCGCCGGAACAGGCGTGAGATCTGGGCCAGCGCCTTGAGGTGTTCAGCGCCGGCGTCTTCGGGCGCCAGCAGCAAGAACACCAGATCGGCCGGCTGACCGTCCACGGCGTCGAAATCGACACCCTGCTTGAGGCGCGCGAACACGCCGCACACCCGGTCCACATGATCGGTGCGCGCATGGGGAATGGCCACGCCATCGCCCACCCCGGTCGATCCGAGGCGTTCGCGCTCGACTACAGCCTCCAGCACCGGCCGCGCCGGAACGTTCAGGGTGCGCTGAGCCAGCTCGGCCAGCCCGTGCAAGGCCTGCTTGCGGCTCGTGGCGTTCATATCCGCCACGATGCCGCCCTGCGGTATCAAATCGATCAAGGCCATTCTCTGTTCAGCCTGGCTGCCTGGGCGGACCCCGCCCTCAGACGCGGGCGTCAGCGCCCGCCGCCGGTTTCGCGCCGTCTTTAGCGCTTCGCGCCGGATCAATCCAGCCCACATGACCGTCGGGGCGCCGATAGACGATATTGACGGCGTCATTGCCCGCATTGCGGAACATCAGGAAGGGCGCGTCGGCGAGATCCATTTCCAGCACCGCCATGGAGACGGTGAGCGTGCGCAGTTCGCCCGCGGTCTCGGCGATGATCACCGGCTCGTCGCCGCCCACCGCGCCGCCATCGTCCTCGTCTTCATCCTCTTCGGCATCGGCGTCGTCCGCGCCATTGACCCGGGCCGACTGGAGCACCCGGATCGGGGTTTCCTCGGCGGGGAGCTCGGACTTGTTGTCGTTGTGGTGATCCTTCAGCTTGCGCTTGTAGCGGCGCAGGCGCTTTTCCAGTCTCTGGGCGGCGGCCTCGACGGCGGCATAGGCGTCTTCGCCCGAGCCCGAAGCCTGGAGGAAGGCGCCCGAGGGCAGATGCAGCGAACAGTCGACCTTGAATCCGAACCCCTCCTTGGCCGCGACGACGAAGGCTTCAGAGGGCCGGTTGAAATATTTGGCGGCCGCGTCCGAAACGCGCAGCTCGATGCGCTCGCGCAGCGCCGGCGACACGTCGATGCCTTTGGAGACGAACTGGATTTGCATGGGAACTCCCTTTGCAGCCTGACGCCGCACACCGCATTCGGCGCTTTCGGGCTCTCCCGCCGCGCCGGTGCGCGGCCCGGGCCTGATCCAAGCCCGGACCCCTACGGTATCGGGGCGGGTCAGGGGGCGTCAATGCGCGTGCGCCGCATCCGCTCAGGTGCGCCAGCGCAAGGTGGCGGCCTGGACCGGGTTTTCGAACGCCCGGCTTTCAGCATTGGCCTGCGCCCACTCGGCTTTCATCCGCCGGTACCAGATGAACAGCTGGTCTGCGTCGCGGATCAGCATCTCGCGTCGGCGAAATGGCGCCGCGCGCTGGCGCAGCGTCATGATGTGAACGTCCTGCTGCAGGAAATTGCGCGTGACCGGGCGCACGAACGGGCTGATCAGGCTCAGCAGCGGCGATTCCCAGTAGAAAATCTGACGGATACAGGTGGTCTGCGCGTCCACCGGGGTCAGCGTGGTCAGGCCCAGCACCCGATTTGAGCGATTGGTGATCCATTCGCTGCGCAAGGCGGGCAGCTGGAAACCGATCTCCACCTGCACCCCGCCCCCGATCAGCTTGTAGGCGGCGGAATTTTTCGGCTCGTGCGCCTGCATGGTGAAGCCCAGCGGGCTGGGGACATAAGCCTTGGCCTTCTCGCGCAGCGTCCGGCTGGAGCGCCACAGCGGGCTCGCGTGCACATAGGGGCCGTGGGCGGGATCCAAGAGGCCGTAGACCGCGTCATCATAAGGCCCGGGCAAGAGCGCCTCTTCGACAAAGCGCACCTTGGCGCCGGGGCCGTTGAACACGGGCGGGCCCGAAGCGGGCTGTGCGCCGTCCGGACCGGGCGAATAGGCCCAGACCAGCCCCTCGCTCTCGCGCACCGCCAAGGGGTCCTCGCCGGCGTCCATTACCTGACCCTGAGCATCCCGTCTCAGGCGCAGCGTGCGGCCGAACACGGTCTGAACGCGTTCGCGGCCCGGGCGGACATGACGCGCGATATCGGCGACATACCACAGGGAGGCAGGTGGGCAGGCGGGGTCGAGGGCGGAGGCCTCGGTGTCTGTCATGGATCCGGCGGATTTGACCGCATTTGCTTTTGGGGCAGGCGGTTGCGGAATAGCACGGCGCAGGCGCGGGCAAAAGCGCCGCCTAACCCACGCCCTTCATGATCCGGCGGCGCTTGACCGAGGAGGGGATGTTCATGGCCTCGCGGTACTTGGCCACGGTGCGCCGGGCGATATCCACGCCGTCCGAGAGCAGGCGGTCCACGATGGCGTCGTCGCTCAGCACCGCGTCAGGCGTCTCGGAGTCGATCATCGCCTTGATCCGGTAGCGCACCGCTTCGGCCGAATAGGCTTCGCCCCCGTCGGCGGACGCGATGGAGGAGGTGAAGAAATATTTCAGCTCGAACAGGCCGCGCGGCGTGGCGATATACTTGTTGGAGGTGACCCGGCTGACCGTGCTCTCATGCATGCCCACCGCGTCAGCCACGGTTTTCAGATTGAGCGGGCGCAGCCAGGCCACGCCCTTGGCCAGGAAGGCGTCCTGCTGGCGCACGATCTCGCTGGAGACTTTCAGGATGGTGCGCGCGCGCTGGTCCAGGCTCTTGACCAGCCATGAGGCGTTCTGGGCGCACTCGGTGATGAACTGCTTTTCCTCATCCGACCGGGCGCTGCGGCTGATCTGCGCGGCGTAGCGGTTATTCATCAGCACGCGCGGCAGGGTGTCGGTATTGAGCTCCACCGCCCAGGTCCCGTCCGGGCGCTCGCGCACCGTGACGTCCGGCTCCACCGAGCGCGCGCCGTCCGAGCCGAAGCCCAGGCCGGGCTTGGGCGTCAGGCGTTTCAGCTCGCCGATCATGTCCTCGAGGTCTTCGCCATCCACCTCGCAGGCGGCTTTGAGCGCCGCATAGTCGTGCTTGGCCAGCAGGGGCAGATTGTCCACCAGGGCGGCCATGGCCGGATCAAGCCGGTCGCGTTCTTTCAGTTGCAGGGCCAGGCATTCCTGCAGCGAGCGGGCCATCACGCCGCACGGCTCGAATTGCTGCAGGCGCTCGAGCACCGCCTCGGTCTCTGAACGGGTCACGCCCAGGCGCTGGGCGGTCTCGTCGAGATCGGCGCGCAAATATCCGTCCTCGTCGGCCAGATCGATGAGATGGGCCGCGATCAGCCGGTCAGAGGCGGCCAGCGCCAGATCGGCCAGCTGGTCGTGGAGATGCTCGCGCAGGGTCTTTTCGCGCGCGCTGTTGGCGGCGGCGTCATAGGTTTCGGAATCAAATCCGCCGCCGCCCTTGCCCGCGCGCGACCAGTCGACCGCCCCGCCCGCCGGTTCGGCGCCAGCCATGTCGGACTTGGAATCGGAGTACATCGCCTCGGTGTCGGCGTCGATCGCCTCGGTGGCGCGCTCGGGCGTATCAAAGCTCAGCTCGGCGCCGGGGGCGGTATCGGCAGCCTCGACCGGGTCGGCGCGCTCGTCGGCGGCGGCGTCGCTGCGCTCGTCGCGCTCCAGCAGGGGGTTGCGCTCCAGCTCGGTTTCAACGAATTCGGCCAGTTCCATATTATTGAGCTGCAGCAGCTTGATAGCCTGCTGCAGCTGGGGCGTCATGACGAGCCCCTGGCCCTGGCGCGCCTCGAGCTTGTGTCCGAGCCCCGCCATGCGTCCTCCTAGCTGAACAGTTCGCCGAGATAGTGACGGCGCACGCTGTCGTCGCGCCGCACTTCCTCGGGCGTGCCCTCAAAGAGCACTTCGCCGTCGAAAATGATCGTGGCGCGGTCGGTGATCTCCAGCGTCTCGCGCACATTGTGGTCAGTGATCAGGATGCCGATGCCGCGCTGCTTGAGATAGGTGATCAGGTCGCGGATGTCGGAAATCGCCAGCGGGTCGATGCCCGCGAAGGGTTCGTCCAGCAGGATGAAGCTGGGCTGGGCGGCCAGGGCCCGGGCGATCTCCACCCGGCGGCGCTCGCCGCCGGACAGGGCCACGGCCGGACTTTGACGCAGATGCGCGATATTGAGTTCGTCCAGCAGCTCGTCCACCAGCGCCTTGCGCCGCGTGCTGTCCGGCTCGGCCAGTTCCGCCACGGCGGCCACATTGTCCTCCACCGACAGGCCGCGGAAGATCGACGCTTCCTGCGGCAGATAGCCGATGCCCAGGCGTGCGCGCTGGTACATGGGCAGGTCGGTGATGTCGGCGCCGTCGAGCATGATGGTCCCGCTATCGGCCCGGATGAGCCCTGTGATCATGTAGAAGCAGGTGGTCTTGCCCGCGCCGTTCGGTCCCAGAAGTCCCGCCACCTCTCCGCGCTGGAGATCGAGCGACACGTTGCGGACCACCGCCCGCCGTCCATAGGTCTTGCCCAGACCCCTGACCGCGAGCCCCGAATCGCCAGAGCCGGACGCGTGCGCCTCCGCCTGCTTCGCCGTGTCCGTCATGGTTAGCTCCAGCACGCCTAAGATTTCGTGAAGCCCGCGCCGTGGCGCAGGACAATCGGTCTGTCGGGGAGAAAGCGCTTCAGCGCCCGCCGGGGAAGGGACGTGGTCCGGCGCCGGGCACGGCCGGGGCCGGGCAGTCCTGCGCATCGGCGCGCCCTTCGGGACCGCTGAAAAAGATCGAGCGCACGCGTCCGCCCTGGCCGCTGGACAGGCGCGCCATGCCGCTGTCCAGATCCGCCTCCAGGCGGTCGCCGGTGGAGACATTGCAGCCCTGGGTCAGAACCACCGAACCGGTCAGGGTGATGGTGCCCGCCTCGAGATCGTAAATCCCGTTATCGCCGCGCGCGACCTCGCCGGGGCGGATGTAGAACACCTCGCCGGTCGCGATGATGCGCTGCAGATCGCCCATGCCGCCGCCCGGGCGGCGCTGGAACAGCGCCTCGACCCGCTCGGCGCGCAGGCGCTCGTCGCCGCGGATGATGTTGACGTCGCCCCAGTAGATCAGCCGGCCTTCCTGATCGAGCATTTCGCTGTTGTCAGCGCTGATGTCGAGCGGCGCGGACTGGGTCTGGGCCAGCGCCGGGGCGAGGGGCAGCGCGGCGGCGAGCAGGGCGGCGGAGAACAGGCGGCGGAACATGGATCGGTCTCCTGACATCACGGCGCCGGGGCGCCGGGATAGATGCGGGTGCGCACGTCGCCGGTGAGAATAACCCGGTTGGCGCCGTCTTGCACCTCGAACACATCAGCGCGCACCGCACCCCATGGCGCATCGCCATAAACGCCCTCCTCGCCGCGCACCGTGCCATCACGCAGGCTGATACGCGCGGACGGCGCCTCGAAGCGGTATCCGCCCGGCGTGGCGAAGCGCACGTCGCTGCGCAAGGTGAGTATCTGGGCCGCCTCGTCAAACACGCCGGTCTGCGCCAGCGCGCGCGAGGCGTCCGAATCGCCCTCGATCCAGTCATAGTTCAGGGCCGGGCGCTCCAGATCGGTCAGCGGCGTCACCCCGCCCAGCCGGCGCACCGCCGCCTCGGCTGTGACCACGAAGGGCGTGCCGGCGCGGTCGCGCCCGGTAAAGCGCGGATTGGTGATCCGCTCGGCGTCTCCGGCTGGCGCAAAGGCGGGCTCCACCGGCGCCGGGGCGCCCGACAGAAGGCCCTGCATCACGGCATTGCCGGCCAGCAGGGCCATGCCGGCCAGCAGGACGGTGCGCATGACGCGCACGCGCTGCGACTGGGCGCGCGCGCCGGCCAGCGAGCGCGCCCGGCGTTCGCCGATCAGGCTGTCGCGCGGTGCGGCGGCGGCGGTCATGAGGACGTCTCCCGGTCGGCGTCGTCAGGGGCGGTCATGTGTGCGCGAAAATATCCGTTTCCGCCCAGCCCCCCAGATCCAGGCGCGCGCGGGCGGGCAGGAAATCAAAACAGGCCTGCGCCAGCGCCATCCGGTCCTCGCGCGCCAGCATGGCTGACAGGCCGTCGGCCACCTGGTGCAGGTAGAGCACGTCGGAGGCGGCGTATTCCAGCTGCGCGGGGGTCAGCTCGCCCGCAGCCCAGTCCGAGCTTTGCTGCTGCTTGGACAGCTCCACCCCGGCGATTTCACGCACCACATCCTTCAGCCCGTGCCGGTCGGTATAGGTGCGCGTCAGCTTGGAGGCGATCTTGGTGCAGAACACAGGCGCGGTCTCCACGCCCAGATCGCGCAGCAGCACCGCGACATCGAAGCGGGCGAAGTGGAAAATCTTCTCCACCGAGGCGTCGGCCAGCAGCGCCTTCAGGTTCGGGCAGTCATAGCCGGGCCGTGAGAGCTGGACGATATGGGCGTCGCCGTCGCCGGCCGAGAGCTGCACCAGGCAGACCCGGTCGCGCACCAGGGACAGGCCCTGGGTTTCTGTATCCACCGCCACGCGCGCGCCGAAATCGAGTCCGCCGGGCAGATCGCCCGCGTGAAGATGAATGGTCATGGCTTCGTCCGCGTATCCGGCTGTGATAAAGTATCCTTACGGGTATCGGACCTTCCGTCCGGCGCGTCAATGCGTGCGCGCTCCGGCGCAGAGCGGCCATGCGCGCATGGCCTTGCCGGGAGGCGGCATAACGGGCAACCGGCATTTCTCCCGCATGTGCGGGGTCTATGCTGCTCTGATCGGGACGCCATGCTTAAATTCCGTTTATCCCGGCAGGACGCCGCCGCCATCGACATCCGCCTTGAACCGGAGGCGGGTCTGATCAGTTTTATCTGCGAGGGTCTGGTCAGCCAGGAGGACCTGAAGCGCGCCGAGCGCGAGGCCGAGCGCCTGGCGGCCGGCCGGACGGTGCGCGCGATGATTATCGATGCACGCCGCTCCAGTCCCGGCTATGCGCCTGAACAGCTGGTCGAGCCGCTCTCGGCGATCCTTGAGGACTTGCAAATCCAGCGTTGCGCTTTCGTCACCGCGCGCGGCCGCGACGACGTACAGGGCGTCATCGAGACCGTGACCATGCCCTATGCGGTGCGCCTGCGCGTGTTCGAGGACGCCGGCGAAGCCCGCGCCTGGGTGCTCGGCTGAGCGCGCGGCGTCAGCCAAACACCGGCCAGCGGCCCTTGCGGAAGGTTTCGTAGAGAGCAGGGTCGGCCTTGTCGTCGATGCGGGCGAATGTCTGGCGGTGGATATCCTCGCGCAGGAACACCGCATCGCATTGCCAGAACGCGCCGTCATAATAGCACGGCTCGGCCAGGTCGAAGAGCCGGAAGCCGGCTGTCTGCACCGCCGCCACGCGCTCGCTGAGGGTATCGGCGGTGCATTCCAGGATTATGATTGAACAACGCGGCAGGGTCTTGCGTGCGCCGGCCAGCACGCGCATCTCCTCGCCGTCGACATCGATCTTGAGCACAAAAGGCTCCGGCAACTCGCGCCCGGCCAGGAAGCCGTCGAGCGTGACGGCCGGGACCGTGCGCACCGCGCCGCCGCGTCCAGCCCCGGGGACCAGCATGCCGGCCTGGGTCAGCACGCCGCTGCCAGGCTCGGTGTGGATCTCGATCTCCACCTCTCCTTCCTGATCGCTCACCGCTGCGGTGACTATCTGGTGGGTCAGCGACCGGTAGGTTGCGCTGATCGCCTCGGCCAGCTCGCTGACCGGCTCGAACAGGATATGCGGCGCGCCGGGAAACGCGCGTATAAGCTCAGGCGTGCCGTTGAGCACCCCCACATCCAGCACGCAGCCGGCCGGAACGCCGCGCCGGACCAGCTGATCGAGAGCATCTTGCTTGAGCGGGGCGCGGCGGGGCATGGTCTGGACGACTCCGGCGTGATGGGCGTGAGCGCGCATACAACGCCGGTGCGGGCGGGCGGGCAAGGCGTCACGGCGCCCCTGAGCAGGAGCATTCATGGCGCTGGTGAGTTTTCGCCACGGCTTTGTCTTCATCAAGACCCTGAAAACCGGCGGGACCAGCCTGGAGGCTGATCTGGCTGCGCGGCTTGAGCCTGAGGCCGTGGTCACGCCGCTTTATCCTCCCGTGCCCGGCCACGCCCCGCGCCACTATCAGCACGCCGGCCAGACACTGCGCGCGCACGCAACAGCCAGCGAAATCAAAGCCTTCATAGGAGACCATCGGTTCGAGAGCATGACAAGGTTCTGCGTTGAACGCGAACCGGTGGACAAGTGCCTGAGCCATTTCCACATGCTGTATTGCTCGCCCGAGCACACAGAAGACGCCAGGCGCCCGGAAAGCTGGGACGCCTATTGCGAGGCCGCGCGTTTTCCGGTGGACTTGCACCGGTATGCTGAGCCTGCGCGCGCTGGCTGGCGGCTGCAGGTCCATCATGTGCTCGCCTATGAGCGGATCGCACGTGATGTTCCCGCGCTCATGAGACTGCTGGATCTGCCTGATTTCCGCCTGACGGCCCGGGCCAAGTCCGAATACCGCGCCCGGCCCGTGGTGCGGCGCGAGGATGTCACGCCCGCTCAGGCCGCGCGCATCCGGTCCGCGTTTGCAGAGACCTGCGCCGTCACCGGCCTGTACCGTGATTGAGGCGGATCAGCGCCCGTCGATGCCGCCAAGCGTGAACAGCACGATCTCGAAACGGATCGATTCGCTGGGGCCCAGCGAGCCGACGCGCTCATTCTCGCGCTGATAGAAGATGCGCATCAGCGTGCATTCGTCGCGGTAGATGAACCCGGCCTGGATGCGGCGCGCCTCGCCGGCGTCGAGATCCTGAAGATGGCGGTAGAAGCCTGACCAGCGCGAGGTCAGGGCCATCTGGGCCGACGTGCTCAATTCGCGCAGGTCGCGCGATGCGCCCTGACCTGACACATCGGTGTAGCGGGCCGACAGATTGGCGCGCCAGAGCCGCACGGCGGCGCTGGCGTCCAGACGGTTGGCGCTGCCGGTGTCGTCGTCAAGGCGGGCGCGCGCCGCCAGTCTGAGCCAGTCATAGTCCAGCCGGCCTTCGGCCACCCAGTCGGACTGGTCCCCGGACACGCCCGAGGCGGCGGGGAAGCGCTCATCGCCCGACAGACGGAAGCTGCGCCCGGCGAACAATTCCAGCCCGCGCGATCCGCCGGCCTCGTTGAATTCGGCTGACAGGCCGACATCGGCGCGCGCGCCGTCCTCCCACAGATCAAACCCCGGCGAGCGCACCGGCGCGAACAGGAAGGAGCGGTCGAGATCCAGCGTCTGGCTGTCGAAATTGGGCGGAACCGTGCTGCCTGCGCCGGTGGACGCCAGCGCCGAAAGGCGCGGCGCCAGAATCACGTCCATGCGCTCGCCCGGCCTCAGGAAGGGCCAGCTGAGATCCAACCCCGCCGCGCCCAGCGTACGCACGCCGTCAAAGCGTCCCGTCTCGACGCCTGCTGTCGTGCGTTGGGTGATGTCATAGATATCCGCGCGGGCGAGCGCGAACGGTTCGGCGCGCACGCCGCCCGGCAGGATCACGGGCCGGCTCCATTCCACTCCGGCGCTGGCGCGGTGGTAATCGTCGCCCAGATCGCGCGTCAGGCTGAGCGCGTTGAAGGAGAAGTCCGCCACGCCGGCATTGGCCGGCAGGGCGAGCTGGTAATGGCCGCGCACCTGCGGTGCGGCGACCGGCAGGCGCTTGTCGTCAAATGTGTCGCTGAGCTGGTTGAACTGATAGGCGGCCGCGTCGGCATACCAGGTTTGACCGCGCCCTGCGGTCCAGACCTGGCTGATCAGGGTGCGGCGGGGCGCAGTGAACAGGCTCTGGAACCCTTCAGCCTCTTCCGAATAGCCGTAGCGGCGAAGGAACAGATCGCCTCCGGTCACGGCCTGCACGCCGAAGCCCCAGCGCCAGTGGCGGCTGATGTCGAACTCGCCGGTGGCGAACATGTGTCCGCGCAGGCCCGCATCGCCGAACTTGCCGTCCCGGTCGAACTCGCGCTCCCATGTTGCGGCGGTCTGCACGCGCACCTGGCCGGACCAGAAGCGCTTGCGCCAGGTCAGCTCCATGAGCGGATTGACCTCGGTCATCAGCCGCGGCGCGATGGTCAGGTCCTGGGACGGGCTGATGGCCCAGAAATAGGGCTGCTGGAGGGTGAAGCCGAGCCGGTTGGAGATGTCGATGTCCGGCGCCAGGAAACCCGATTTGCGCCCGACGCTGGGGTCGGCATGCGCGAAGAAGGGCGAGTACAGGACCGGCACGCCGCGCACGTCCAAGCGTACATTACGGTAGCGGATCATGTCGTTGTCGACATCCTGGATCACCTGATCGGCGCGCAGCCGCCAGGTCGGCTCGCGCGAGCCGTCCTCGCACAGATCGCAGGCGGTGTAGTAGGCGTCGGTGAGCTCCACCCCGCCGTCGGCCCGGCGCAGCGCCAGAGCCGCGGCGGTGCGCCCCTTGTTCTCCAGCATGGCGGCGAAACCGTGGGCGAAGCCTTCGCGCATGGCGTCGTCCAGCTCGACATAGTCGGCGGTCTGGGCGGGTTGTCCGGGCTCGTGAATCTCCACAGACCCGCGCGCGATGATGCGCCCCAGCGCCGGGTCATAGGTGATCTCGTCGGCCAGAACGATGCGATCATCGGTGCGCATGCGCACCTGGCCGCGCGCGGTGTAGATCCCCCGCGCCCGGTCCTCGACCAGCTCGGCGGCTTCAAGATAGGTGTGGCCGGACGCCTCCTGCCGGGCTTCAGCAAGCCCGGCCGACAGCGCTGCAGCAGCGCACCCCAGTGCCAGCAGAGCCCGTCTCACCTCGCCCCTCATTCCGGTTAGGCGCCCTAAGGGGCGTCACGCAGTTTCAGGTCTACCGGATGAATGCAGGTCCGTCCACGGCCCGCTCAGGCGCCGGGCAGCGCCTCGCTCAGCCGTCCGCCCACGCGCAGGGGCTCGCAGCGCAGCGCCAGTCCGGTGCGCGGATCGGTCTCGACGAACACGCCGCTCACCGTCGCCTCGCCGCTGGCGGGGCTGAAGCGCGAGGAGCGCATGTGGGTGACGAAGCGCGCGATCGGCTCGGTCTTTTCCATGCCGATCACCGAATCATAATCGCCGCACATGCCCGCATCGGTCATGTAAGCGGTGCCGGCGTTCAGGATCATGGTGTCGGAGGTGGGCACATGGGTGTGGGTGCCCACCACCAGGCTGGCCCGGCCGTCGCAATAATGGCCCAGCGCCATCTTTTCAGACGTCGCCTCGCCATGCATGTCCACGATGATGGCGTCGGCCGCCCGGCCCAGCGGGCAGGCGGCGAGCTGGCGGTCCACCGCGGCGAACGGATCGTCCAGGGGCTGCATGTAGAGGCGCAGGAGCACGTTCATCACCAGCACCTGGCGCCCGTCGGGCAGGGTGTAGAGCGAGCAGCCCCGGCCCGGCGCGGCGCCTTCGGGATAATTGACCGGGCGCAACAGGCGAGGCTCGCGCTCGATATAGGTCAGGGCTTCAGACTGGTCCCAGGAATGATTGCCCAAGGTCAGCACGTCGGCGCCGGCGTCAAACAGCTCGATCGCGGTGCGCTCGGTGATGCCGAAGCCGCCGGCGGCGTTCTCGGCGTTGATCACCACGAAATCGAGCTGCAAGCGCTTGCGCAGGCCGGGCAGGTGCGCGGCCAGACCGTCGCGGCCCGTCTTGCCCACCACATCGCCGAAAAACGCCAGCCGCATGCCGTTTCCTTCCCGTGCGCGCCCGGATGCGGGCGACCGATCCTGATCGGGACGCATATAGCCTACAGGCCAGCGCGCGGCCATGCGCGGGTTCATTCGAGATAGATCGCGCGCGGTCTTGAGCGTTCAGGGGGCGAGATCGCCCGCGACCGCGTCGGCGAAGGCGCGCCCGCTGCGCGTGAGCACGATGCGCGCGCCCTCGCGCCGCACCTGCGCGCGCGCCAGCCCCCGCGACAACCCGTCTTCATCGACGCCATGACCGGTCAGGGCGTGCAGGCGTTGCGTGTCGAGCCCGTCCTCGACCAGGCGCACGCCCATCAGCACCCGCTCGATCGCCTCGGCGCGGGCATCAAGCGTCTCGATGGCCTGGGCCGTACCCGACGCGGCGCGGGCGATATACTCGCCCGGCCGGCGCGCCGCCTCCGCCGCGATCCGCCCGCCGCGGGCATGGGCGCCCAGGCGCGAGTGGGCCCCCGGCCCGATAGCGATCCAGTCGGCGCCTTCCCAGTAGAGCCGGTTATGCACGGACTGGTCTTTGCGGCTGCGGGCGTGGTTGGATATCTCGTAGGCGGGCAGGCCGGCGGCTTCGGTCAGGTCCTGGGTCAGGAGATACATCTCGGCCGCCGCATCGTCGCCGGGCGGGACCAGGCGTCCGCGCTCGGCCTGGCGGGCGAACGCCGTGCCCGGCTCGATGGTCAGCTGGTAGAGCGAGAGATGATCAAGTCCGAGCGCCAGCACCTGATCCAGCTCGCGCGCCCAGTCCTGCGGGCCCTGCTCCTCGCGCGCATAGATGAGATCGATGGACACGCGTGAAAACAGCGCCCGGGCGGTCTCGGCCGCGCGCAGGGCGCCGGCGGCGTCGTGATCGCGGCCCAGCCGGGCGAGGCTCGCATCGTCGAGCGCCTGCACGCCCAGCGACAGACGGTTGATCCCGGCGCGGGCGAGACCGGCGAAGGCCGCCGCCTCGTTGGGATTGGCCTCCAGCCCGATCTCGGCGCCCGGCGCAATGCCCCACAGCGCATCGGCGCGCGCCAGCACGGCTTCGATCTGGCCGGGCGTCATCAGCGAGGGCGTGCCGCCGCCGAAATGCACGCTGGCCAGCGGCCTCGGCCCGGTGCGCGCGCGCCAATGGCCGAGATCGGCCAGCAGCGCCTGCGTCAGCGCGTCCGGTGCGCCATTGGCGGCCTTGTAGACGTTGAAATCGCAGTACGGGCAGATGCGCGCGCAATAGGGCCAGTGGACATAGAGGCCCAGCGGGGCGGCCCCGGCGCTCATGGCCCGAAAATGTCAGTGGTCATGGCCGTGAAGGCGCGCGCGCGGTGGCTGAGCGCCTGTTTGGCCGCTGCGTCCATCTCGGCGAAGGTCTGGTGATGGCCATCGGGCATGAAGACCGGGTCATAGCCGAACCCGCCCGTCCCGCGCGGAGGAAAGGTCAGCGTCCCGCGCACCTCGCCCTCATAGAGCCGGGTCTCGCCATCGGGATGAGCCAGCGCCAGCACGCAGACGAAGCGCGCGCCATGATCCTTGGCGTCCTTCGCCTCCAGCTCGCGGCGCACGCGCGCCATGGCGGCGGTGAAATTCTTGTCCGGTCCCGCCCAGCGGGCGGAGTAGACGCCCGGCGCGCCGCCCAGTGCATCCACCGACAAACCGGAATCATCGGCCAGCGAGACCCGTCCCGAGGCTTGTGCAGCAGCCTCGGCTTTCAGCCGCGCATTGCCGGAAAAGCTGGTTTCAGTCTCTTCAGGTTCGGGCAAACCAAGGGCTCCAGCGCCCAGAACGGTCAGTCCGCGGGGCGCCAAAAGCGCACTCAACTCCTTGATTTTACCGGGGTTGTGGCTTGCCAGCACCCAGGCGTCTGTCCCTATGAAGACATTCATGCATAACCGTCCTGCTGAAATGGCATATCGCCTTTCGGAAAATTAATATCGTTTTTCGATATATTTTTGTTGCCAAGCGATGCCGGATGTCCTAGATAGTCACTCGAGGCGAGCGGGAACGCCCACCTCATAAAGCCGACAGCCCGGCGGAACAATGACCGGGCGGGGCAAAAAAGTTGGTCGACACGAGACACAAGGAGAGTATGAGATGGTCAGGACCAGAAACACTGCAGGACACGCCGCATTCGCCATGGTGATCAATCTGGCGCTGGTGGCGGGCGTGTTCGCCGGGATGGCCGCCGCGATCGCACCGCTGGTCGCGTGAGGCTGCGGCGACGGCTGACGGCCGGAAGACCTGAACCGACCCGCTCCTCCCCGGCGGATCCCGGTCAGCGCGCTTCCGGCCCAGGCCCGTTCGTCGCCCGCAACTGAAGCAAGACGGGGAGGGGGCAGCATGAGAACGCTTGGCGCCGGGTCGCTGGCCTCCGTCCTGAAGCTGCTGCTTGATATCGCCTATTTCGTACTGCTGGCCGTACTGGGCCTGGCGAGCCTGATCATCGTCCTCATCGTTTTCAGCGGCGTGTATGGCCTGATCGGATTCGGGCCGGAACTGCCCGGACCGCTGCGCCAGCTGCTGGCGCGCGATTTTGTTCTCGCCCTGCCCATGGCGATTGCGGCCTGGGCGGCGCTCACCTTCATCATTCACCGGCTGCGCCTGATCTTCGCCACCCTGATCACGGGCGATCCCTTCGTGCCGGAAAACGCCCGTCATCTGCGCGCCATCGCGATCGGCATCGCGGTCTATCAGCTGCTGCATTACGCCGCGCACGGCGTGCTGGCGCTGGTGATCACGCTTCTGGGCCGCGCGCCGGTGGAGAGCGGGGCGCGCATCATTCCCGATTTCAGCCTCAATCTGGCGGCCTGGTTCTCGGTGCTGGCGATTCTTGTCCTGGCGGAAGTGTTCCGCGAGGGCGCGCGCCTGCGTGACGAACAGAAGCTGACGATCTAGGGGGCGCGCGACACACAATGCCCATCCGCGTCACCCTTGACCGTATGCTGCTGGAGCGGCGCATGTCGCTGACCGAGCTGTGCGACCGGGTGGGCATCACCATGGCCAATCTGTCGATCCTGAAAACCGGCAAGGCCAAGGCGGTGCGTTTTTCCACGCTGGAGGCGTTGTGCCGGGAGCTCAATTGCCAGCCGGGCGATCTTCTGGTGTTCGACCCCCACGGCGATCCGGACGACGAGCCTGATATCGACGAAAGCGGCTGAGGCTCAGCCCTTGCGCCCCGCGATCAGATTATCCACCACGCCGGGATCGGCCAGGGTGGATGTATCGCCCAGCGATCCGGTCTCGCCTTCGGCGATCTTCCTGAGGATCCGGCGCATGATCTTGCCTGAACGGGTTTTGGGCAGGCCGGGGGCGAACTGGATGACGTCCGGGCTCGCCACCGGGCCGATCTCCTTGCGCACCTGATCTTTCAACGCTTTTTCCAGGCCTGAGTCCGGCTCGCGCCCGGCGGTCAGGGTGACGTAGCAATAAATGCCCTGGCCCTTGATATCGTGTGGATAGCCGACCACGGCGGCCTCGGCGACGGCGTCATGGGCGACCAGCGCGCTTTCAATCTCCGCTGTGCCCAGCCGGTGGCCGGACACGTTGAGCACATCATCCACCCGGCCGGTGATCCACCAGTATCCGTCCGCGTCGCGCCGCGCGCCGTCGCCGGTGAAATACATCCCCGGATAAGCGCTGAAATAGGTGTCGATGAAGCGCTGATGATCGCCATAGACGGTGCGCATCTGCCCCGGCCAGGAGCCCAGCAGCACCAGATTGCCCTCCTGCGCGCCCTCGTCAGGCAGGCGATTGCCTTCCGCGTCCACCAGAGCGGGCTGAACGCCGAACATGGGAAAGCTCGCCGCGCCGGGTTTGAGCGCATGGGCGCCGGGGAGCGGCGTGATGAGATGCCCGCCGGTCTCGGTCTGCCACCAGGTGTCCACCACCGGGCAGCGCCCCTCGCCGCACACCTGATGATACCAGCGCCAGGCTTCAGGATTGATCGGCTCGCCCACACTCCCCAGAAGCCGCAGCGAGGAGCGGTCATGGGCGCGCACCGGCTCATCGCCAAAGCGCATCAGCGCCCGGATCGCGGTGGGCGCGGTGTAGAGGACGGTCACCTTGTGCTTGGCCACCACCTCCCAGATCCGGTCGGGACCCGGCCAGGTCGGCACGCCTTCAAACATCAGCGAGGTGGCGCCATTGGCCAGCGGCCCGTAGACGATATAGCTGTGCCCGGTCACCCAGCCGACATCGGCGGTGCACCAGAACACATCGTCCTCACGGTGATCGAAGGTGTAATCATGGGTCATGGACGCCCAGACCATGTAGCCGCCGGTGGTGTGCATGACCCCCTTGGGCTTGCCCGTGGATCCTGACGTGTACAGGATAAAGAGCGGGTCCTCGGCCCGCATCGGCTCGGGCTCGCAGTGCGCGTCCACCTCCAGCGCGCGCGTGTGATACCAGTGGTCACGCCCCTCCACCCAGCCCACTTCCGCGCCGGTATGGCGTACGCACAAGACCGCCTTCACGCCCGGCGCCTGCTCCAGCGCGGCGTCCACATTGGCTTTGAGCGGCACCGGCTTGCCCCCGCGCACGCCCTCATCGGCGGTGACCACGAACGCGCTCTCGCAATCGCGGATGCGTCCGGCCAGGGCGTCGGGCGAGAAGCCGCCAAACACCACCGAATGCACCGCGCCGATGCGCGCGCAGGCCAGCATGGCGTAGGCCGCTTCGGGGATCATGGGCATGTAGAGCGTGACCCGGTCGCCCTTCTTCACGCCCATTCCTTTGAGCACATTGGCGAAACGGCAGACATGGTTGAACAGCTGGGCGTAGGTGATGGCGTGATGGCGCGCCGGGTGGTCGCCCTCCCACAGCAGGGCCGGCTTGTTCGCCCGGTGGGGCAAATGCCGGTCGACGCAGTTCCAGCAGGCATTGAGCACGCCGTCGGCGAACCAGCGAATGTGCAGATCCTCGCGCGCAAAGGAGACGTCGGATATGTCCGTGGGCTTCCTGATCCAGCCGATGCGCTCCAGCTCCTCGCGCCAGAACCCGTCCGGGTCCTGGATCGAGCGCCGGTATTTGTCTGCATAGAGGTCCGGCGTGATGCGCGCGCGCGCAAAGCTGGCGGGGACGGGGATAGGGGCGTCAGTCATCGCTCGCTCCGGATCGGTTCGTCAGACCCGACCATGGCCCGTCGCGCGGGCCAGGCGCAAGCGGGCTCGGGGGCGCTTGGCTTTTCTAGGCGAGCGCTCAGCCGTCCGTTGCATCTTCAGGCAAAGGCGCGAGGCTGCGCGGCAGGATGGTCAGGCGGAAGGCGCTGGCCGGGTCCATCGTCTCGCGCGCCAGGGCGGCGATCTCGTCTACTGACACCTCGCGGTAATGGGCCTCGGAGGTGCGCAGATCCTCCAGCCGGTCGGGGTCGGTCTGTGTGCGCGCCAGCGCATTGATCCAGAACGCATTGCGCTCGCGCTGTTCGCGCAGACGCTCCAGCACGGGCTGGCGCGCGCGCTGCAGCTCGTCCTCGCTGATCCCGCCTTCGGCCATCACGCCGGCGATCTCATCGACGATCTCATACATGCGCGCGATATCGCCGACCGCCACGTCCAGCCCGACCCACAGGAATCCGAAGCCGGGAAAGACGGTGGAGGGCTGGCCCTGGACGATGGGCGAATAGGTGGCCCCTTCGCGTTCGCGGAAGCGCTCGACAGCTTTGAGCGAGAACACCTCGGCCATCAGGTCCAGCGCCCGGCGCCGGCGGCTGTCAAACCCGTCGCCGACGGGGAAATAGACATTGGCCATGCCCTGATAGTCCTGGCCGTCGAAATACAGTACGTGCGGCTCGCGCGCCGGATCGGGGAAGGCGATCTGGCGGTTGTGGCCGAAGTCCGGCCAGTCCGCCGCACGTTGCGGCAGGGCGCCGAATGTGGCGGCGGCCACGTCTTGCGCGCGCTCCACAGTGATGTCGCCCACAATGGTGATCTCCACCGGCGCCGCGGCCAGGGCGGGCGCCAGCATCTCGCGGGCATGATCCATGGTGAAGGCGGCGATCTCTTCAGATGTGGGGAAGCCCCAGCGCGCATCGCCGCCGCGCAGCATGCGCCCGCCGCGATTAACCGCCACCTGGACGGCTTGCGCGTTCTGGCCGCGGCGCACTTCTTCGGCGATGGCGCGGAACTGGTTGAGCCCGTCCTCGCGCCAGCCCGGCGCGGTCATGAAGGCGGCCAGCACCTGCATCTGCAGCTCGAAATCGGTCGGGGTGGTGGCGTTGGAGAAGAAGAAGCTCTCTGCGCCCACGCCCAGCCCGTACCCCACCGAGCGCCCGGCCAGCAGGCGCTGGAGATCGTCGCGGTCATGGGCTTCCAGCCCGCCGCCGCCGAACGCGGCGCCCAGTATGGAGCCGGCGGCCGGAACGGGCTGGTCGGTCATGTCGCCGGCGCCGAAATCGACGCGCACCCGCACCACGCGCGATTCAAAATCGGTGGGCTTGACGTTCAGGCGCACGCCGTTGGCGAAGGTGATCTGGGTGACGCCGAATTCGTCAAGCTCACGGCGTTCCGCGACCTCGCCTGCGGGGCCGAAATCATCATAGGCGAAGGCGTCCGTATCGGCCTCGGAGGGCGGATCGACCCGTTCGGCGGTGGAGGCGAGCCAGGCTTCGCGCACCGCGGCTTCGCCATCGGCCAGGTCCTGATTGAGCGCCACCATCACATGGGGCGGCGCCGCCTTCCAGGCGCGGCGGAAGGCCGCCTCCACCCGGGCCGGGGTGATGGCCGGCTCCAGCGCCTCGAACCAGTCGCGGGCGAATTCTGGATGGTTGAACACCGCGCCGCGCAGCCAGGATGACCAGATGGAATCGGCCAGGTTCGGCGTCTGGCGCGTGCCGGCCTGATCGGCGCTGTTGCGAAGGCTCGTGCGGACATTGGCCAGCTGCTCGTCCAGTTCGGACCGGGTGAAGCCGTGCTCCAGCGCCCGGCGCAGCTCCTGCTCGACCATGGCCACGCCCTCGCGCCAGCGCTCGGGCGAGGACACCGCAAAGGCGCCGGCCCGGTTGGCCACGCCGAATTCATTGACATGGGACAGGTTCGCCTGCACCAGCGGCGCGTCGCCGCGATTGATCAGCGCCTGCAGGCGGCGTTTCACGATGGCCTGGCCAAGCTGGAGCAACAGCGTCTCCTCGCGGCCGGCGCGGGTGTCCAGCGCGCGCGGTCCCGGTTCAATCACATCCACGGTGATCAGGGTGAACACGCCCGGATCATGGAAGAAGCCGAAGCGCGGTTCGCTGATGCGCGTCACCTCGCCCGGATCGGGATCGGCGCCCGGTTCGCCCGGCTGGGCCCAGCTGGCGAAGCTGTCCACATGCTCAATGTCCAGCCCCGGCGCCGAAAGCGCGAAGCCCTCGCGGATCTTGGTCTCGACCAGATCCGGATCGAAATCGCCGGTGACCACCAGCAGGGCCCGTTCGGGCCGGTAATACGCCTCGTAATAGCGCACGAACGCCTCGCGCGGGGCGGTCTCGATCACCTCCACCGCGCCGATCGGGTCGCGCTCGGGGATCAGCGTGCCGGGATAGAGGAAGCGGTAATAGGCGCTGAAGAAGCGGTTGACCGGCGTGTTGCGCATGCGCTCCTCGCCCAGGATCACGCCGCGCTCGGACTCGATTTCCTCTTCCAGGAACAAGAGTTCAGACGCCGTCTCGCGCATCAGGAACAGGGCCACGCCCAGCAGCTCCTCGCTGGCCTGGGGCAGATTGAGCTGATAGCCGACCAGATCGCGCCCGGTGAAGGCGTTGGTGTCCGGCCCGAAGGCCAGGCCGTAGCGCTCGAGCAGGCGCACCATTTCGTTCTGCGGCACGTTGGTGGTGCCCTTGAAGGCCATGTGCTCGATGAAATGGGCCAGCCCGCGCTGGTCCTCGTCCTCGGCCAGCGAGCCGGCGTCGAGCACCAGGCGCACGGCGGCGGTGTTCGAGGGCGTGGCGTTGGCCATCACCGCATAGCGCATGCCGTTGTCCAGCACGCCGTAGCGTACGCCGGGATCGGCGGGGATGTCGCTGGCCTCATGGGCGAAATGCGCCGCCTCGAACGCGGCGCGCAGATCATCCTGCGGCGCCTCGGGGCGATCGCAACCCGACAGAGACAGAACGCCGAACGTTATCGCCAGCGCCTGAACAGCACGCCAGACCGTCATGGTCATTTGAAGCCTCTCACAGCCATACCGCCCCGCCGTGAGGATAGGCGTCTGTCGGCGTGCGGCAAATGAATTAACAGACACGCTGGGCTCAGGCCGGTTCGACTTCGGCGAGCATCTCGACGGGATCGTGTTCGGCCACCCAGTGCCCGGGCGCCACATCGATCAGCTTGGGGCGGTATTGTTCGGCGTCGGGATCGTCGATCAGTTTCGACTTCAGGAAGCGCAGCTGGGCGCGCGTATCGAGCGGGCTGGGCAGGTCGCCGATCAGCTTGATGCGCGCGCGCGATTTCTCGATATCGGGATCGGGGATCGGCACCGCGCTGATCAGCGCCCGGGTATAGGGGTGGCGCGCATCGGCGTAGATGGCGTCGCGGTCGGCCATCTCCACCACCCGGCCCAGATACAGCACCATCACCTTGTGAGACACCTCGCGCACCACGGACAGGTCGTGGGAGATGAACATCATGGACAGGCCGAAATCGGCCTGCAGCCCGATCAAGAGATCGATGATCTGGGCCTGGATCGACACGTCCAGCGCGCTCACCGCCTCGTCGCAGATCACCAGTTTGGGCTTGAGGATCATGGCCCGGGCGATGCCCACGCGCTGGTTCTGGCCGCCCGACAATTCGTGGGGGTAGCGGTTGATCATGTCCGGATCGAGCCCGACGCGATTCATCATCGCTCGCACCTCGTCCTGACGCTCACGCGCGCTCATCATCCGTCGATAGGTCAGCATGGGCTCGGCGATGGAGGCGCCGATGGTCATGCGCGGATTGAGCGAGGCGAGCGGATCCTGGAACACGATCTGCAAATCCTCGCGCGCGGCGCGCATCTCGGTGCGCTTCAGCGCCAGCAGGTCCTTGCCGATCCAGCTCACCGCGCCGGCCTTCGACGGGACCAGACGCAGCACCGCGCGCGCCAGGGTCGACTTGCCGCACCCGGACTCGCCCACAATGCCAATGGTCTCGCCCGGCTGCAGGGAGAAGCTGACCCCGTCCACCGCGCGCAAGGGCTGGGATTTCGGGAACAGCCCGCCGCCGACCTTGACCGGGAAATGGACTTTCAGATCATCCACCTCCAGCAGCGGGTCTCCGCCCAGCTTGTCGGGCCGGATGGCCCCTCCGGTCAGCTTGCCGGGCTGGTCGATGCGCGGCATCGCATCCAGCAGCATGCGGGTATAGGCGTGCGAGGGCGTGTTGAAGATGGTGCGCACGTCGCCGGTCTCGACATAGGCGCCGTCCTTCATCACCTGGACCCGGTCGGCCATGCGCGCCACCACGCCCATATCATGGGTGATCAGCGCGATGGCCGCGCCGGTCTCGTCCTTGAGCTCGTCCATGATGTCGAGCACCTGGGCCTGAACCGTCACGTCCAGGGCCGTGGTCGGCTCGTCGGCGATCAGAAGGTCAGGTTCGCACAGCATGGCCATGGCGATCATGACGCGCTGGCGCATGCCGCCGGAAAGTTCGTGGGGGAATTGCGACAGGCGCCGGCGCGCTTCGGGAATGCGCACGCGCTCCAGCCAGTCGACACAGCGCTTCTCGGCCGCCTCGCCGCGCAGCTTGAGGTGAACGTCGAGCACTTCCTTGAGCTGGTCGCCCACGCGCATGTGCGGGGTCAGCGAGGTCAGCGGGTCCTGGAAGATCATCGTCATCTTCCGCCCGCGCACCCGGTTGAGCTTGCCCGCCGAAAGATTGAGGATCTCGTTGCCGTCATAGCGCACCGAGCCCTGCGCCTTGCCGTTGGAGGACAACAGGCCCATGGCGGCCAGGAAGGTCTGGCTCTTGCCCGATCCCGATTCGCCGACCACTGCGAGGCATTCGCCGCGGGCGATTTCCAGACTCACCCCGCGCACGGCGTGCACCTCGCCGTCGGGCGTGTCGAAACGCACGTGAAGATCGGAGACCTGGAAGATGGGGGCGGACGTCTGGGTCAAGGCGGCGATCCTGTACAGCCAGCGGAGTTCGCGCGCAGCATACCCGCTCGAATCGTGATGGCCAGCGCGCGCGGCGCCCGGCGCGGTATAGTCGCCACAACTGGCTGATTCGCAGCCTGCAACCGGGTCCGCTCATGAGCGAAGATGAAGACTCTGAGCCCGCCACGGACATAACCGGCGAGGCTGTGCTGAACGCCCTGCCCGGCCCGGCGGCGCTGCTGGACGTGTCAGGGGCCGTGCTGGCGGTCAATGCGGCGTTCCGGCAGGCGTTCGGCGACATTGCCTGGACCGGGCGCACGCTGGAAGGCTTGCCTGCGTCGGTGACCCTGCGCGCGGTGGCGGGCGGCGCGAGCATCGCCCTGCCCGAGGCCGCCGCCGATCCGCGCGAGGCGGCGCAGTCGGCGCAGGTCAGCGCCTGGGATTTTGACGCCCGGACGCGGCTTCTGCGCCTGACCGGGCCGGTGCTGGGGCTTCTGGGACTGCCCGGCGAGGATCTGGAGGTCGGGATAGACGAATGGGCCGAGCGCATTGCGCCTGATGACCGGGCCATGATGGCCGGCGCCACCTTTTCCTTCATGGTGGCGGGCGTGGCGGATGTCGAATACCGCGTGCGCGGCGAGGATGGCGAGTATGTCTGGCTCAATCTGCGCGGCGGCGTGAGCGAGTTTGGACCGGACGGGCGTCCGGTCCGCTATGCCGGCTTTCTGTCGGGGGCCGCGGGGCGCCAGCGACTTGATCAGAATTTCATCGAGCGCGAGCGCGCGCTGGTCGAGGCGGTCAGCGCCGGTCTGGTCGGCATCTGGAATTACGACGTTGCGCACCAGGTGCTGAGCGCCCGCGGCACGGTCATGGAATGGATGGGCAAGCTTCCCGGCGGCGGCCCGATCGAGCTGGGCGACTGGATGGCCATTGTCCATCCCGATGACGTGGAGATCGCCCGCATCGCCTATCAGCGCCTGGGCCGGGGCAAGGCGGTTGAGGTGTTCGACCACCGCATGCGGACGCCTTCGGGCTGGCGCTGGGTGCGCACGCGCGGCGCCGTAGTGGCGCGCGCAGAGGACGGCCGGGCCCTGCGTTCGGCGGGCGTACTCATCGACGTCACAAGCGAGCGGGACTATGCCGGCGCCCTGAAAGCGGAGAAGCAGCGCTTTGAATCGCTCTACCGCTCCACGCCGGTCATGCTCCATTCGCTGGACGCGCAAGGGCGCACGCTTCTGGTCAATGATCTGTGGTGCGCGCGCATGGGCTATAGCGAGGACGAGGTCCGTGGACGCCATGGCTGGGAGTTCTTCATCCCCGAGGATGCGCGCCGCATTCGCGAGGAGATCTTTCCCCAGGTCATCCGTCACGGCGCTGTCGATACAGTCCCGCTCACGGCGCTGACCCGGTCGGGCGCACCGATCGAGGTGCGCTTGTCCGCCTTTCTGGAGCGCGACGCTGAAGGGCAGCCGCTGATCGCCCACGGCGCGTTCTTCGATGTCAGCGATCTCAACGCTGCGCGCCGGGACCTGGAGCATCACGCCGCCGCGCTGGAGCGCTCCAACCGGGAGCTGGACCGTTTCGCCACCATCGCCTCGCACGACATGCAGGAACCGCTGCGCAAAATCTCGGCCTTCGCCAGCCTGTTGTCGCGGCGCTATCACGACCAGCTGGACGCGGATGGACGCCAGAGCCTCGACTATCTGGTCGACGCCGCCGGGCGTATGCGCCGGCTGATCGACGACCTGCTGGCCTATTCACGCACGTCCAAGCGCGATCTGGAGCCAGAACGCGTGGATCTGGGCGAGCTTCTGTCGGAGACGCTGGATGGGCTGAGCCTGATGGTCGCCGAAGCGCGCGCGGAGATCGAGGCCGGGCCTCTACCCGTGGTGATGGCTGATCTGACTTTGATGCGGCTGCTGTTCCAGAACCTGCTGACCAACGCGCTGAAATACCGCAAAGGCCCGCATGTGCGCATCGTGGTGCGCGCCGGGCGCGAGGCGGACGGCTGGCGCATCACGGTGGCCGATGACGGCATCGGCTTCGACCCGCGCTTCGCCGAGAAAGTGTTCGCGCCCTTCCAGCGCCTGCACACGCGTGAGGCCTATGCCGGCACCGGCATCGGGCTGGCGATCTGCCAGCAGGCTGTGGAGCGTCATGGCGGGCGCATCTGGGTCGACGCCGAGCCCGGCCACGGCGCGCGCTTCCACTTCACCCTGCCCGATGCGCCGGGCGGCCAGGACGATCACGGCGCGACCGGCTGTCCGGCCCAGTCGAACACCTGACCTGTGACGGCGGGCGTGACCGCGTCGATCACGCCGAGCAGCCTCTCTGCGGAATAGTCTGGCGCGAACAGCTTGCCTTCAGGCACGTTGCGCTGGAATGGCGCGGACAGGGGGGTGTCCACCGTGCCGGGATGCAGCCCTATGCAGACGGCGCCGGGGGCCTTGCGCGCCAGCTCTATCGACAGGGTGCGGATCAGCTGGTTGAGCGCCGCCTTGGAGGCGCGATAGCCGTGCCAGCCGCCCAGCCGGTTGTCGCTGATCGAGCCCACGCGCGCCGACAGGGCGGCCCAGACCGCCTTGTCATGATGGCGCGCCAGGTGATCCAGCGTGTAGCGCGCGATCAGGGCCGGTCCGATCAGATTGATGCGCATCAGTTCGGCCAGGCGGTCCGCGTCGAGATCGCGCCAGGATTTCTCCGGCTGCAGCCCGGCTTCGTCATGCAGGACGCCGGTGGCGGCGATGACCAGATGCAACGGACCGTCCGCCGCGGCCGATTGCGCCGCTTCTGCGATGGTCCCGGGATCATTGAAATCAGCCGTCAGCGTCCGGACGCCGGGAATGTCGAGCCTGCGGCGCGAAACCGCGTTGAGCGTTCCGCAGCGCGGGTCTTCTTTCAGCGCCTTCACAAACGCGCCGCCCAGCCCGCCGCCTGCGCCGAACACCAGCGCGCGGTAATTTTCAGGCAGGGAGGCGAGGGTGATGCTCATACATGAATGAGCTAGTCCGGCGCGCGCACGCGTCCACAGCTCAGATCATCAGGGCGTCGCGGTCGCGCGCAGCGGCGGCGTCGAGCACTCGGGCCAGAAGCTCGGCCGCGCGCCTCGCGCCCTTGCCGTCAAAGTAGAGGTTCTTGTCCAGCATCGCCACGTCAGGTCCGATCCGGTCCGCATCGACGCCCGCCGACCCGGTCAGCACCAGGATGGGCGCATCGTTGGCGTGCTGCTGCAGCAGGCCGACAGTCTCGTTCGGGTCGGTGGAATCGGGCAGGCGCAGATCGGCGATGATCAGGTCATAGGCCCGCCGGCGCAGCTTGAAGCCTGCATCACGCAGGGTGCGCACAACCTCGATATTGAGCGCATAGCCGCCCGCGTCCCGCAGGGCCTGCTGCAGGAGCATGGCGTCTGCGAAATCGTCCTCGACATGGAGTACGCTGAGTTCTGGAGCCATAAGCTTCACTTCCGGCGTTTGATTAGGGATAGGATGTCAGCCTTACCTCTGGGTTAATCAGCCCCCAGATCCGCTACCGCAGATGGCAGCGGCAGGCCGGCGCGTCTTGCTGCGGCGCGCAGCGTGTTGACCAGCAGCATGGCGATGGTCATCGGCCCGACCCCGCCGGGTGCGGGCGTGATGAATCCGGCTGCATCCAGCGCCGGTTCGAAATCCACATCGCCGGTCAGGCGGCTGGTTCGGTCCGGGCCCTCGACCCGGTTGATGCCCACATCGATCACCGCCGCGCCGGGCTTGATCCAGTCAGCCTTGACCATGCCGGGCCGCCCGGCGGCGGCGACCAGGATATCGGCCTGGCGCGCCAGTGCAGGCAGGTCGCGGGTGCGCGAATGGGCCAGCGTCACCGTGCAGTCGGCTTCCAGAAACAGGAGGGCGGCGGGTTTGCCCACCAGAATGGAGCGCCCGATCACCACTACGTGGCGCCCGGTCAGATCGCCCAGCGCGCGGCGCGCCAGATAGACGCAGCCTGACGGCGTGCACGGGCGCAGGCCCGGCGCGCCCAGCACCAGCGCCCCGGCGCTGGCGGCGGTGAGACCATCCACATCCTTGGCCGGATCAATGGCCTGCACCACGGCGCTGGCGTCGAGACCTGCGGGCAGGGGCAACTGGACCAGTATGCCGTCCACGCCTTCGTCGGCGTTGAGCCGGTCGATCAGGGCCATGAGCGCGTCCTGGCTGATATCGGCAGGCAGGCGGTGCTCGACCGAGGTCATGGCCGCGCGCTCGGTGCGGCGGACTTTATTGCGCACATAGACCTGGCTGGCCGGATCTTCGCCCGCCAGCACCACCGCCAGGCAGGGCGGGCGGCCCAGAGCGGCGGCCAGCTCCAGTGCGCCCGCGCGCACGGCGGCGTCAATCTGCGCCGCGGCGGCCTTGCCGTCGATCAGGACGGCGCGCCGGCCCGAAGGGCGCAGGATCGGATCAGCCTCGGTCATGGAACTCTCAGAGCGGCTCTGAGCGGACAAGGTCGGGCGAGCTGCCCAGCAGCGGCCAGAGCTGGCCCATGATCAGCCAGTCGCGCACGAAGAAAATGACCAGCAAGAGGATGAGCGGGGAGAAATCGATGCCCCCCAGCGTGGGCAGCACGCGCCGGATCGGGTTGAGCAGAGGCGCGGTGATCGCCTCGGTCACCCGGCCGATCGTATTGACCAGCGGATTGCGCGCGTTGACGACATTGAAACCGACCAGCCAGCTCAAGATCACGTTGATGAAGATCACGATCACCAGGAGCGTCAGCACCGGATGGATGAAGTAGGCGATCAGCGCCTGTCCGAAACTCATGTAACCTCCTTGCCGGGCGAAGCGGCGTCATTGCCCTTGCCTTACCCGGCGCGGACGCGGCCTGCAAGGCGGGCGCGGCGCTGGCGGGCGCGCTTGACAACCCCCCTGCCCGTCCGTATCGGATCGCGCCTCTGGAACGGGGCCGTAGCTCAGTTGGTAGAGCGCGTCGTTCGCAATGACGAGGTCAGGGGTTCGATTCCCCTCGGCTCCACCAGGTCTCGCGTCATTTTACCGCTCCCCCGCGCAGCGGCGCGCGCCGGATGCAATAGCCATGCGTTAGCGCTTGAACCCCCTCAAGCTGGAGGCTACGACACCCCTGAGGCACAAAAGGCCGTGCGGTGGCGGGCGGATGCCCGCGCAGGATCCGCGGCGGAGGGGATGTATGACGGTTCTGGTCACGGGCGGCGCGGGCTATATCGGCGCGCACATGACGCTCGCGCTCGCCGATGCGGGTGAGCGCGTCGTGGTGCTCGACAATCTGGTCACCGGATTTGACTGGGCGGTGGACCCGCGCGCCCGGTTCGTGCGCGGCGATGCGGGCGACAAGAACCTCGCCGCGCAGGTGATCGCCGAGCATGGCGTCACCGACATCATCCATTTCGCCGGCTCTGTGGTGGTGCCCGAATCCGTGGCTGATCCGCTCAAATATTACGCCAACAACACGGCCGCCTCGCGCAATCTGATCGAGGCGGCCGCCGCGAACGGCGTGCAGCGCTTCATCTTCTCCTCCACCGCCGCGGTGTACGGCATGGCCGGCGACGAGCCGGTCAGCGAGGACGCCCCGCTGGCGCCCGTGTCGCCCTATGGCCGCTCGAAGCTGATGACCGAGTGGATGCTCGCCGACCTGGCCGCTGCGGGCGCGCTGGAATTTGGCGTGCTGCGCTACTTCAACGTGGCCGGCGCCGACCCCCGGGGCCGCGCCGGACAGTCCACCGCCAACGCCACCCACCTGATCAAGGCCGCCTGCCAGGCCGCGCTCGGCGTGCGCGGGCGCCTTGATCTCTACGGCACGGACTATCCCACGCGTGACGGCACCTGCGTGCGTGACTACATCCATGTCACCGATCTGGTGAGCGCCCACGCGCGGGTGCTGGACCATCTGCGCGGCGGCAGGGGCAGCGTCACCCTCAATTGCGGCTATGGCCGCGGCGCCAGCGTGCGCGAGGTGATCGACACC
This sequence comes from Oceanicaulis sp., assembly GCA_020832735.1. Taxonomy (GTDB): domain Bacteria; phylum Pseudomonadota; class Alphaproteobacteria; order Caulobacterales; family Maricaulaceae; genus Oceanicaulis. Next base: position 24,710 of record JAFIEB010000128.1, on the reverse strand, counting down.
GTCAAAGCCGTGTCGGGCGTGGACTTCGAGGTGCGTGAAGCAGAGCGCCGCCCCGGCGACCCGGCGGCCATCGTGGCCGGCGCAGACCGGCTGAAATCACAGCTGGGCTGGACGCCGAAACATGACGATCTTGAAGAGATCGTGGCGTCCGCCTGGGCGTGGGAGCAGACGTTGCGCAAGAGGCGATTAACTGCATAGCAGTGGACATGATGGCGGCGGCCTGCGTCGCCGCTGAGAGACCGGTGTTCAGACGGTTGGAAATTTTGGGATGGATTCCTGAACCGGACCGAATGACGGATCAGGAATATTGGGACGGCAAGGCCACAAAACAATGAAGTTGGTATTTTACCCTGCATTTTCGGATTTGGAATCGTTGTCCGATCAATATTATCGGGCTCTATGGTATCTTTATCCGCTCCGGGGCGAGATTGAAGAAGTAATATTCCCGGTGCTTGTTGACGAGCGCCCCTCGCAGGCGCCCGCCTATCTCGATCAGTCCTTGGCGGAGTTGGCAGGCAGCATTCCGGTCCGCTATCTCAAAGTCAGTGATAATGCGGATTCTGTCTACAAGGCTGCGCTTGGGCAGGCCGCCCATGTGATTCTCTGGTCTGTAGATGCTTCGGCACCCAATGCGCCCATTCCGGCGCTCGCAGGCAAATCCTGTGTCAAGGTTGATCCGGCAAATATTCGAAACTCAGGATCATTTTACCTGAAGTTTGCGGGCCAGTTTTCTGATATTCAGGATAAGCAGCTCAAGGCATCGAAAGCCGTCTTCAAGCGGATCGCTCAGCACTGCAAATCAAAAATCGGCTACGTATTTGGCACCGGCCCCAATCTGGCTCAGGCAAAAGATCACGATTTCTCCGACGGCGTATGCATTGCCTGTAACAGCATGGTGCGCAATCGTGAGCTTCTGGAGCGCCTCCGGCCTCGCCTGATTGTCGCCGCAGACCCCATCTTTCATGCGGGCGCGTCCAGCTACGCCGCTGCGTTCCGCGCCGAGCTGATCGAAGCGCTTGATCGCTATTCTGCCGATCTCATTGTGCCGATGCGTGATTACCATGTGTATACAGCTCATTTGCCTGAGCGGTTTAAAAATCGGATAGTCGGCGTGCCGCTTGCGCCTGGCGACATGCCCAATCTGGATCTGACAGACCAGTTTCACGTCACCTCGACGGCTAACGTGCTAACGCTTTTCCTGTTGCCATTGGCCACGACGTTTTTTGATGAAATACGCATTTTCGGATGTGATGGGCGGCCTTTATCAGAAGACAGCTATTTCTGGAAACACGACAAGTCGTCCCAGTTCAATGATGAAATGGAAGGCATAAAAAAGGCTCACCCGGCATTCTTCGATATAGACTACAATGATTATTATTTGACTCACTGCGAAACGCTTGAAAAGTGGCTCTCTGCTGGCGAGGCGGCTGGCAAGATGTTCTCCAATCACACCGCCTCTTATATTCCGGCCCTCGTCAAGCGTTCAACGTCGGCCGCCCTTTCAGCTGAGTCCGGACCGGTTTTCCCGGAGGCGCTGTCGAGCCGGATCAGGAAGGTCATTTCGATTGACCCGGATGCGTTGGATCATCTGGGGCACTACCTCGCTTATAACATCCGCCTTGCGGAGGCTGCGGCGGAGCGCGGCATCGCCTTCGGAATAGCCGGCAACAAGGCGTTCGACACCGGCTACCTGCCTGCGGGCTGCAAGGACTTTATCCCAGCCTTCACTGTTCACAGCTGGGGCGTGGGCAATAAGCCCAGAGGGCCAAACTCGAAGCTGGTCAAACAGTTTGATCAAGAAGTAGGGCAATTCGTCGAGGCGTTGCCTGCGTTGCCTGATGGCGCTCTGACAGTTTTATACATGTATTGTGGCAGTGTTGAGCATGCAAAAATTATCTATAATTACACAAAATCCCGAGCGGACATTTTGGTCCACATCAATTTGTTCTGGTCTTTTGTGAATGATGAATCCAATCCCGATTATGTCGCCAAATGGGAGGAATTCATTCACGATGCAGAACGCGATCCGCGAATCGTGCTGGCCATGCCGACAGAGGGATTGCGGAGAGGGTTTGCCCGCAGTTTTGGCGTCTTTCTCCCTGTCGCGCCGCACCCGAGCACGACTTTCTCCGACGCCGAAGCGCGCGCCCTCTCTTCATCAGCGTTGCGGAGCCTGCCAAGTGATCCCAAGGTCCTTTTCCCGGGCGCAATGCGGCCAGAGAAGGGCTTCCTGCTTACGGAGCAGGTCGCACCCCGGCTGGTCAGGGAGAAGAACGTCAAATGCGTTGTGCGGGGATCGGTGGCCCGCACCACAGACCCGGACATGATTGCCATCATGGAAGGACTGAAGGCGTCGGGCGTGCCCATTGTATCCGAGCATTTCTCTGACGATGAGTTCCCCAAGTTTCTTCAGACTGGTGATTTGATTGTCTGCCCGTACCGGCCGCCCGATTTCAGCCGCCGGACATCTGGCCTGATCATAGATTCCATGTTGCTCGGGCTGCCTGTTGTTGTTCTGGAGAACACTTGGCTCGCCGAGCTTGTTGAACATTCAGGCATCGGCGCTGTGAGCGCAGATGACCCGGACTCGATGCTGAAGGCGATTGATCTGGCTCTTGAGAATTACAGCGCGCTGTCCGCCAATTGCGCTCGCGCAAGGGTCGAGTATCTCGAGCAACACAGCTGGGATGCGCTTTTGAGGTTTATCGTTGGGAAATCGGCTGGCCCACACTACGCGGCGCACGTAAGGGCATCAAACTCCGGTCAGAATAATGTGGTGCGGGCCCTGGAAAAATCAGCCAAGGCGTCTGCTTTGCGCTCTGGCGACGCCTTGGCGGCGCCGGTCCGCCGACAGTCCGGCACATCAAATCCATTGTCCGCAAATCCAGGCGATAGCGGGATCGCTCGCGTCGTGTCGATCAATCCGGACGCCGAGTCGTTTTTCGGGCATTTTCTCAATTATGAAAAGCGCCTGGGCCGGGCGCTCGGCGCGCGCGGCATTGAGCATGTCATCGCAGGCCCGGTGCAGGCCGACCGGGAGGTTGTTGAAGCTCATCCTGAAATGGCCGCCGTTTTCAGCGGCAGGACCAACACCATGTTCAGCCGCGAGCGGGGTCAGGAAGCCCGTGGGCTGGACGAATTCGAGTCAGAGCTGGATGCTTTCATTCAATCCTCGAATTTCGGGGAAGGCACGTTATTCTTCATGTATTGCGGCTCATTCGAGATCGCAGCCGTCATTGAGTCCGTTGCAAACAGGCATCCATCATTAAAATTCGCCATAAGCCTGTATTATCTGTCCTGGCTGGATCTGGAGTCCCCTGAGCTGCAGCAATATTGGCGCCCGAGACTGGCATCCATAGCGGCCCATCCGAACATCATTCTGATTGCGCCCACCCGGGAGCTGGCGCTGGATTTGGAGACAAAGTTCGGGGTGCGGCCGGAAAGATTGCCGCATCCGACGACCAGTTTCGAGGATGGTGAGACCGAAGCGCTGATCGCCGGGCGCAACGCTGATGGATCGCGTGAAGCGGTCACCATCCTGTTTCCGGGCAATCAGCGTGGCGGCAAGGGTTACGGGCTAACCCGTGATGCGCTGCTGGCGCTGCTGAGCAGCGGTGATGCCGGCATGACATTGCAGGTTCGCTGTCCGCCCGATGACAGCCTCAGTGATGACCGGCGCGCGTTCTTCGCCTCCATCAGCGACCGGGTCGAGGTGCTCGACAGCTATATTGAGGAGGCGGCGTTCCGCAATCTGCTGCTCGAGGCGGATATTGTCGTGCTGCCTTACACGCCGGACCGGTTCAAGAACAGAACGTCCGGCCTCCTGATAGATGCGCTGCTGCTGGGCAAGCCGTGTGTTGTTGTCGAAGATACATGGCTGGCCAAACTGGTGGATGATTATGGCTTCGGCATAGCCTGCGCAGAAAGCGGCGAGGCGCTGGCGGCTGCGGTCATCGAGGTGTCGCAGCGGCTGTCAGTCTACAAGGCGGCCGCGCTGGAGGGACGCAAGCGATACCTCAGCTCCAATTCCTGGGACTCCCTCGTCGGGTTTCTGGGGCGTTCGACAGGCGCAGCCAATCAGCTTGTTGAGGGGCATGTGCGAGCGTCCCGGCCCGCGCCTGCGCCTGCGCCTGCGCCTCGGCCGGGCCGGCAGAAAGCGGGCGATGTATCCGGCCGCCGCCTGCTCCTGATCGGCAACGGGCCGTCCACCCGCATCCTGGCCGAGGCCGGGTTTCATAATTTGCCTGCCGACATGGACACGTTCGGCACCACCGCCGCCTTTCGCTATTTTGAGCGGATCGGTTGGTGGCCCACCTATTACGCCCTGGCGGACCGGAAGGTCGCCTTCCACCATCGCGAGACATTCGCGCGCCTGCTTGAAGACCCCGCCGTCACCACCCGGTGCTTCTTCCTGTCCTGGAAAGTCTCTGATAGCGACAGGATGGAGCTGATACCCCATAGCTCAACGGGCAGCTTCTGTCTGATGAAGGCTTTGGAGCTGGGGTACAAGGAGATATTCCTGATAGGAATGGAGGGCGACTATGTTGAAAAAATCCCCGAAAGCCGAGCTTTGGGCCGGGGCGAGATTGAGCGCAATGGATTCGGCGTATTAAACCTCTCTCCAGTAGAAAGTAAGCTTAGGATCATTACGCGTACTCCGAAACGGAACCCAAACTACTTTTTTGATGATTATCAGCAAAAGGGCGATATCTACTCCCTTCCGCAATCTGTAAAGCATCAGCAGAGCTGGGATCGGGTTAATGCTTATGCGAAATCTGTAGGCGCAAAAATTATTAACCTGAGCTCGGAGTCAAAAATCACGGCGTTTGAGCGAAAATATATTTGGGATATATTTGGTTTTATTGATAGGCCTGCAGGGTATGAGCCGGAGGGTGAAATGCAGCATGCACAAGAGGCGCATGCCTATGTTGATGAGACGGCCGTCGTTGCAGAATTACATTCTCATCGGAAAGGTCCTAAACATGTAATGGTTGATGTCGGCGCTCACTTCGGCACTTCAGCGCGATATTTCTGCAAACTCGGATGGACCCTTTACTGCTTTGAGCCCGATTCCAAAAACCGGCAAGTCCTCGTTGAGAGGCTGGCGCCCTATCCCAATGTCAAAATTGACCCGCGAGCCGTCAGCGACAAGCCTGCGACGGGTCTGAAGTTTTTCACATCCGCAGAAAGCACGGGCATCAGCGGTCTTCACGCCTTCCGCGACAGTCATGCGGCTACGGACACCGTGGACGCCACGACGGTGTCCGAAATCATCAAGGACCGGAACATCTCCAGGATCGACTTTCTGAAAATCGACGTGGAGGGGTTTGATCTGAACGTCCTCAAGGGCGTGCCTTGGGACAAGCTCGCGCCCGACGTGGTCGAGTGCGAGTTCGAGGACGCCAAGACGCTGCGCCTCGGCCATGACTGGAAGCACGTGGGCGATTATCTGGAATCCAAAGGTTACACGGTTTATGTCAGCGAATGGCATCCCATCATACGTTATGGCATCCCTCATGACTGGAAGCGCGTGGTTCCCTATCGCGGATGTGAGCTTGGTCCAAACGCCTGGGGGAATTTCCTGGCCTTCCGGCAAGATCCGGGCTTTGAGGCCGTGAAGGCGGCTTTCCACAAGCTGGTCAAGTTCCGCAAGGCGCCAAGCAGGCCGCACGCCCCAGTCAGGATCTCCTCCACGCCCACGACGGCCACGAGCGCTGCCTCTGCGGGCTTCACCTCGCCCAAGCCGCCGTTGAAGCGGCCTTGGTATGCGCCCATCGGCGACTTTACGCTGCGGGTTGCGCCGGGCTTGTACCCTGTGTTGAGCGGGGCCCGCCGGACGATCTGGCGCCTGGCCAAGGCCGCGCCGGTCTGGATCGCGGGGGCGGGCGTGCTGGCGGCGCTGGGCTTCCTGGCGTTCGGGCCTGGACCGGTATCGGGCCGGCTGGTGTTGGCGGGCGCCGGGCTTGGCGCGGCGCTGGTGCTGGCGCTGGGGGCGCTCGGCTGGCGGCTGCGCCGGGCGATCCAGACTCTGTCGGCGGAGAACCGGCGCCTGGATGGCGAGATCGCCCGCATTCATGAACTGGCCGAAGGCCGGGAGGGGCGGGTGGATCGTCTGTTTGATGATCACCGCAACTTGGCTGAGGCGCGCCGCGCTGATCAGTCACGCATCATCGATACCCTGCGTACGGAACTGCAACAGACCGAGACGCGCCTGAAGGCCGCTGACGGTGAGACCGCCGCAGCCTTACGCGATGAACTGGCCAAGTTGCGCAATCAGGCCGAGGGCGCTCTGGCCACGCGCGCCGAGGCCGAGGCTCTTTTGCGCATCGAGATGGATGAGCTGGAAGAGCGCCTGACCAGCGCCCAGGCCCGGCACGAAGAAGCCCTTTCAGGGCGCCAGGAGGCGCTGTCTGAATACGAAAAGCGGCTTTTTGAACACGCAGATGCGGGGATAGAGGCGTTGAGAGAGGAGCTGAAAGCCGTGCGCCAGGGGCTCGAACAACGCCTGCGCGCCGAGGTGGACGAGGCCTCCGCCGAAGCTCTGAAATCCATCACGGAGCGCCTTGACGCCCTGAAAGAGGCGCAGGACGTATCAAAGAAAGCGCTCGATATCGCCAAGACTGCGCGCACGAACGCCGCCAATGTTTCCAAATCCGGCGATTATCTGCGCGAGCGCGTGGCGGCTGTGGAAAATCAGGTGGGTGCGCTGAAATATCCCGATGCGCCGGACGTGTTCGTGTTCTTCGGACATCACAAGTGCGGCTCACGCTTCTTCCGCAACGAGGTGTTCGGACGCATCGCCGAGAGCACCGGCGCGCGGGTGCGCCAGTACAAGATCGATAACCCCCCGCATCATTATTCGAGGCTGGATGACCTGGACCTGCCCAATATCGATTTCTCCGGCCTTGGCGAGAATGGCCGCGATGTCGTCCTGTTCGCCAACGCAACCCAGCGCAGCCTCGACAAGATACGGCGCACCGCCGGCGACGACTGGCGGGGATTGCGCATCATCCGTGATCCGCGCCAGGTGCTGATTTCCGATTACTTCCACCACAAGGGCGGCCACGATACCGAGCTCAATGGCTGGGTGTGGGACCAGCTCAAGCAGGACAAGCCGATCCTCAACGAATTGTCCAAGGAAGACGGGATCCTGTACGAGCTGGACAATATCTCAAAGCATGTGATCGAGGATCTCATCCTCGCGCCGTTTGACGATGAGCGGGTTTTGACCCTGCGTCTGGAAGACTTCGCGGCCGATCCCAAGGGCCAACTGGCCCGGATCGCGGCCTTTATGAAAGTCCCCGATGTGGCCGGTCTGGATTTCGGCAAAACCGGCGCCAATCCCGAGAGCGGGCCCTGGCGCAATCATTTCACATCCGAGATCCGCGAGCGCTTCAAGGAGCGCTACGGCCAGGCGCTGATCGATCTGGGTTATGAAGAGGACATGGACTGGTAGTTCAGCTCCGTGTCCGGTCGCAGAACTATCGCTTATATGCGGCTGTATTGGTCATTTCCCGGTGAGAAGATTCCACCCGGATCATGCAGCATGATCAATTTGATGAATTGTCATTGGGGTCTATTTAAAGACCTGGTCCACCAAAAAATCGGCTTTTTTCATAAAGCTTTCGATGAGGTGTTTGCTAGACCTGCCTGACAATATGCGCGGCAAGAATCTACTGACATAGCTAGCTGCACAAGCCAAATTGACCTCATCCACATGGACATTGCTGCGGCCCAATCCATTTATGTATCCATCCACAAGAGCCGCTTCAATTTTATTTCTTTCATCAATCGAAAATTTAGCTGCAATCTCATGAATAATTCCCCCACCGAGATCTGCGCCAAGTGGGCCAAGGCTCGAATCTGCCCAGTCAATGAATGCAGGACGATCGCGGTCTATCAAAATATTATCTTGCTTTATATCATTGTGGCAAAACACAGTGCTCAATCTTTCAATCGATTTATATATTTCATTGTTCGAAGAAAGTATAACCTCTAAGCTTTTCAGATTATATGGGCGCAATACGGGAGATTTAAGCACCTTTTCGATGTCGTAATTATTGCTATTGGATTTTATTAGCTTGATGTTTCTGAGCGCTATATTGGTTGAAAGCGCCTTATTTGCTGAAAGCACATCACTCATAATGCCTGTCATGCTGCCGAGCGCTCTTCCGAGCGAGCCAGCAATTGCGCAGCTAGATATATCCAGTTTTTTATTGCCAACATACTTTGTGATTAAGGTTCTTTCCTTTCTATCGGCAACCACATAATTCGGTATTGAAAATTGATTGTATTTAAATATCCTTATACTGCTATAAAATTCTATCTCCCTAAGGGAGTTGTTTGTTGTAAATTTCTTTTCAACAAAGCATTGTTCGGAATTATCTAATGCGTGATATATTCGATGAATTACTACATACTCAGCCGCTGCCCCATGCTTGAGGAGTTCTACACTGTGATTAGTGGGAGGAGGCATGCTTGCAAAATAATCAAATCTTTTGGCCAGGTTATCAAAATTTGGCAAATTCATGATGATTATTTTCTTCGAATGGCGCTCTAAGCAATCGTGTCATCAGTTTGTCATGGTAGTGTCATGAAAGAATCGTGTCAAATTCATTTGGCGCTTGAAATTGTTTTAAAATCAGTGGGTTCCTGTCTCGCCCGATGCGCTGGCCCGGTAAGCCACACTCTCTTCACGCCGGATCTCGATTGAACCTGCAACCACTCCTTTACCGCGCCCGTGTCACTGTGCGCCCATGACGCGCGCGCCCGCCCCCCTTGCCGCCGCCCTGGCCGTGCTGGCTGCGCTGACGGTCCTGACGGGGCCGGCGGCTGCGGCGGGCGAACCCGGCGCCGGGCGCCATATCACCACCGCCGACACCCATATCGCCCAGCCTGCGCTGCATGCTCCTGTGCGGTCGGGCGGGCGCACCGTCGGTCAGTTGCAGGTGGCTTTCGGGCTGGATGCGCCGGCGCGCGGCGACCGCGCCCTGATCGAACAGCGCCGCGCCTTTCTGCGCGACGCCTGGACGCGCGCGCTGCTGGGCTATGCGGTGCGCCAGTACGCCTGGCCCGGCGTGCCGGACGCTGAAGCCATCGCCGATCTGCTGCAGGCCGAGACTGACCGCGTGCTGGGCCCCGGGCGCGCCCGGGTGCTGCTCGACACGGTCATGATCCACGCAGGCTGAGCGCTGCGCTCAGAGCCGTTTCAGCCGAAGCGGGAACCGATTTTGCGGTTTGACATTGCGAAAAATCAGAGCCCTTAGCGCGCCGCGTCGTCCATGAAGCGGGCCAGCTCCTGGTCCAGCGTGGTCACGCCGTCAGCGTCATGGGTCGAGAGGGTGACGTCCACTTTATTGTAAACATTAAACCATTCAGGGTGGTGGTCCATCTGCTCGGCTTTCAGCGCAACGCGGGTCATGAAGGCGAAGGCGGTTTTGAAGTCGTCAAAGCGGTAGACCTTGCGCACCGCGTCGCGGCCCTCGACCGCCTGCCAGCCGTCCAGCGCCTTGGCCAGCGCCGCCGCTCCGATCCGTTCCGGTCTGCTCATGATGTTCGCTCCGTGTGCGCTGCTTTGAGGACGCGAACCTGACCCGCCAGGCGGGGCCGGGCAAGGGCCGGCGCCCGCATTTACGGAAAAATGACGGGCCTGCGTCATCATGCCCGCCTGACCCGCAAGACAAGGAGGCGGTCATGACGCGTTACCTGGTGTCCGATGATAATCCCGGGGGCATGAAGCTGGAAGACATCCTCATGGCCCTGCGCGCGGAAGTTCTGGTGCGCTGCACCAAGATTTCCGGTGATGTCAGGCCGGAGGCCCTGCATGTGCTGGCGAATAATGTGAAGGTGCTTGAGCACCTGACCTCCGCCATCGATCTGGCCAGCGATTCCACCCAGACCCTGAACCGGGCCTTCGGGCCGTCAGAAGCTGGACAAGGCGGGCCGCCGCGCATCGGCGTGGCCTGACGCTCCGTATACGTCTGATTAACCGCATTTCTTACCAGGCGCTTAACGCACGAGCGGCATATTTGACGGGTCTCCAATGGAAGCGGAGCCGTCATGCTGAGGCGCATCGTCACCACATGTACGCGTTTTCTGCGCGACACGCGCGGGCAGGCGGCTGTCATCACGGCGGTGTGCGCCCCGGTGATCGTGGCTGGCGGCGGTTTGGGCGCTGAGACGGCCCTGTGGTTCTACCAGCAGCGCGCCGCCCAGATGGCCGCCGACCTCTCGGCCTATACCGGCGCCGTGGACAAACGCGCCGGACGCGATGACGCGCTGGTGCGCCAGGGCGTGATCGAAGAGGCTGAGCGTCATGGCTACCGGCCTGACCGGGGTCCCATCGCCGTCAACATGCCTCCGCTCTCCGGCGCCCACCGCACTCCGCGCGCGGTGGAAGTGATTATCGAGCAGAGCTGGCCGCGCCTGTTTTCCGGACTGTTCCTGAAAGAAGATGTGCGCTTCGAGGTGCGCGCCGTCGCCCGCTTCGAAGACGCCCGCCCGGCCTGCCTGCTGGCTCTCGACTCGTCCGGTTCTGAATCGATGCGCTTTTCCGGCTCCAGCGAGACCCGTCTGACCCAGTGCGATCTGATGACCAATTCCATCGCGCCCGACGGGTTGACCGTATCGGGCTCGGGTCAGGTGCTGGCGACCTGCGCCAATGCAGTGGGCGGGATCACCGCGACATCCGGGCTCGTCCTTACCGATTGCCCCGAGCCGCGCACCCACCTGCCCCCGGCGCTTGATCCGTTCGACCATCTCGAAACGCCCACGGCTTCGGGTTGCCGCAACGTTCCGGGCGGACCTGGCGTGCGCACCATCCAGCCCGGACGCTACTGCAACGGCATGACGCTGAACGGCTCCATCGAGATGGAGCCGGGCGTCTATATCGTCGATGGCGGCACGATGCGGATCAATGGCAGCGCCAGTGTTGTCGGGCATGGCGTGACCATTGTGCTGACCAATAACGCCGAGGTGCAGATGAACGGCAATGCCGACATCCATCTCTCCGCGCCGTCATCTGGACCCTATGCAGGCCTTGTGCTTTGGGGCGACCGCGCCAATGCGCCCGGGACCAGCGTGCGGCTGAACGGCACCGCGTCGAGCGCCCTGATCGGCGCGGTGTATTTCCCGTCCCAGACCGTGGACATGCTCGGCAATTTCTCGGGCAGTCAGGGCTGCACGCGCATCGTTTCCTGGCGCATGAACCTGTCAGGCAATGCGAACTTTGAATCCGACTGCTCCCATGGCGGGGTCCAGACCATCCAGACGCCTGGCGCCGTCCGGCTGGTGGAGTAAAGGCGATGGTGCGCAAGGTCATATCCTGGCTGAAGGACCGGCGCGGCGGCATGGCTGTCGAGATGGCGCTGATCGCGCCGGTTCTGGTGCTCGCCATGCTCGGCGCCGCCGATCTCGCCCAGATCGGGCTGCAACGCTCTGACATGCTCAGCGCTGCGCGCGCGGGCACGCAGTATTTCATCGCCGGAGGAACCGATGTGGAGCGCGCGCGCCAGATCGTGGAGCGCAGCTGGACCGCCATGCCCGACGGCGGACAGGTGGTGGTGAACCGCAGCTGCGAGTGCGGCGGCGTGACGGCGTCCTGCATCCAGCTGTGTACGGACGGTTCGCCGCCGGACATCTATGCGCTGATCGAGCTGCAGGCCGAGGTCGACGGCGTATTTCAAGCCTACCAGACCGTCGCCCATGACAAGGTGCGGGTGCGATGATCCGGCGCTGGGTCACCGACCGCAGCGGCGCCAGCGCGGTGGAGGCTGCGTTGCTGATGCCGGTGTTCGCTGTGCTGCTTGTGGCGGCGGTTGCGTTCGGCCAGGCGTTCTTCGTGCTGGGTTCGGCCCAGTGGGCGGTTGAGCGCACCGCGCGCGAGCTGATGATTGACGGTGCGCTGACCGAGGCGGCGTTCGAGCAGCGCCTGCGCGAGCTGACGGGCCGTTTTTCCGCGATCGATTACGAGGTGGTGTTCGCCGAGACGCTCTATGGCGAAGTGCGGGTGACCGAAGTGCAGACAGTCTTGCGCTATCCGGTGCGTCTGCCCGGCTTTGAGCCCATCTGGATCGATCACCGGGTTGAGGTCCACGCTCCGCGCGGGTTCTAGGCTGATCTCCCTCTAACCGAACGCCCGGTAATAATGGCTGATCGCCACGGTGATCCGTTCGATCATGGGATGCAGGGCGGCCAGCGGGCGGATGATGTTCGCCTGGATTTCCGGGTAGCCGCGCCGGGCCGGCTCGTCTGCGCCGGTCTGTTCGGCCACCGCTTCAAGGGTGTCGATGCCAGGGCGCGCTTCGGGGAAGATTTCGTCGAGCGCGGCCGCGGCTTCGGGGATGCGCAGGGCGAACACCAGATCGATCAGGTCCGCCCGCGTCAGGTCATGGCGGCGCGAGAACGCCGGCAGACGCGAAATGGTCAGGAAGGCCTGCATGATCAGCGCCTGGCGGATCGCGTGCAGGACCTCCACCGCGCACCGGTCGGGGTCCTCGCGCCAGGCATGGCCGGCGCCGGCTGTGATGCGGTCATAGCGCATCAGGTCGGCGGAGAGATGATTGGCCAGACGCATCAGCGCGGTATGGCGCGACTGGTCGGCCAGCCGCCCGGCCAGCGCCAGAAAGGCGCGTTCAGCCGATTCGGTTTTCGCTGCTGCGGCCCGGCCGGTCCATTCGCTGGCGTCGAACAGGCGGGCATAGCCGCGCAGGGCGCTCAGGCTGGTGAGGGTGCGGGCGCGCGCGATCACCCCGCGCAGGGCCGACATGCGCGGCGAGCGCTCCAGAAACGCGGCCATGCGTTCCGGCTCTGAGCCGATGGCGGCGCCCAGACCGCCCGACACATTCACCGGGATCGCCAGTTGTTGCAGGGCGGCGTTGTGGGGGATCGCGCGCAGCATGGACAATTCCAGGGTCTGTCCCGGCGCGCCCGGCCGCTTGGCCCGGCGTGAGCCGCTGCGCACCAGCATGTTCGGGGCGAAGGCGGTGACCGCCGCCCGGTAGTCGGCGTTTTCGAACAACGCTTCCTGCCAGGCCTTCAGCGCCCGGTAGACGTCCCAGGTATAGTCGATCTCGGCATAGAAAGGGTCGCCGCGCAGGGCTTGCGGTCCGGCCAGCAGATGGCGCGCCGTGGCCATCATCGTGGCCTTGGCCAGCGCGGGATGGGCGAAGTGTATAAAGCCGTCCCCGCCCTGATAGCTGGTTTCGTGGATCACCGGCGCGCCTGCCGCGGCGAACTTGCCGCGCGCCCAGGGCGTCAGGAGATGGTCCAGCCGATCGTTAAAGCCGCCCGGATGGGCGCCGCGGCCCATGGATTCGCCGTGGGTGTTGAACACCACCACGCTCACGCCCTTTACGGCGTGGCGGGCCAGAGCGCGGGCGGTGAGGATGTGCAGCCGCTCGATGGCCAGCTGCGCGCCGGCCTGGCCCATGAACCGTCCGGAATCGGAAAAGCCCAGCTGGATGGCGAGCCGTCCGCGCCCGGCGATGTAGTCGCGATAGACCGGCTCGGCCAGCAGGCGCTCGATCAGCCGCCCGCCGCGCTCAAGCGCCTCGGGCGTCTCGAACAGGGGCGAGATGTCGACATGGTCGGCCACGCCGTAGAGCCGGGCCAGATAGAGCGCGCCCATAACCGTAGCCGGCGTCTCGCACTCGGCCAGCAGGAAGCGGATCGGCGTGTCGGCGTCGACATGCTTGAGCAGCTGGGCGCACAGCATGAACTGACGCCGGGCGGTCATCTGTTCAAGGAACACCGAGGCGAAGCTGACCGCGCGCACCTCCGCCTGCTCCGCCCGCTCGGCCGCGCGCGCCAGGGCGAGACGGCCGAAATCGGCCTCGTCGTCTTCAAGACCGAGATCAGCGCGCACTGCGCCGCGCAGCTGGGCGGCGTTGATGCGCAGGTGGATATGCGCCGCGCCAAGCCCCGCCGCCTTCATCTCCGCGCGCGCCAGCACCAGCGCCAGGGCGGTCTCGTCATCCGCCGCTGCGATGACGGCGTCCAGCTCGCCGATTATGCTGTCCAGGCTGGTGATGCGGTCGGGATAATCGGCGGTCAGGGCGTTGGCGGCCCGCACCACGGCGGCGGAGTCTTCAAGATCAGCCTCGAACAGGGCGGCGTGGTCCGTGCTTGTTTGCGCGCTGCGGCGCAGCCGATCGGCCAGACCGGCCAGGCCCGGCGCGCCGGCCGCTTCGATCAGGCTGGCGTAGCGGTTCAGCTGGCTGGATTTCTCCTGAAGGCGAAAGGCGATGGAGCGGCCCCAGTGGATGTCTGTGCGGCCGTCGAGATCATAACCCACCCAGCTGGCCAGCGAGATGATGTCGGGGTCCAGCGACCTCCAGCGGTCAGGGAAAGCGCCGCGCGCGGTCTCTAGCACCAGACGGTTGAGCGCGGTCAGCGCCCCGCGCGCGGCATCGATGGCCGCCAGCGCGTCGGCATGTTCGCTGAGCAGGCTGACATCGCTGTCCGGGCCATGGATCAGACCCTGTCCGGCCAGACGCTCCGGCGCGCCCTCTGCAGCGGCTTCAGCCAGCGCGGCGCGGACCGTGCGCGACAGAGCGAAGGTGGGATGGGCTGTAAACACCACGCCGCCGCGCCGGCGCGAAACAGCCTCGCGGAACGCTTCAAAGCCTTGCTTCGCCAGTGCGTTTAGGCGCCCGCGCACCTCAACTTCCGCCTCCCCCGACAGGCCGCCGGCATGCAGGCGGGCGAGCGCGGCGGCGCGCGCCGCCAGCCCCTTGTCTGCGAAATGCTGAATCAGGGCATCCAGCCCCTCCAGCGACACCGCGCCCCGGCGCAGGCCCGAGAACAGCTGGGCGGCCAGATCCCCCACCGGATTGACCAGGGGGGAATCCCAGTCCTCCCCCCAACCGCCCTCCAGCGCCTTCAGGCAATAGGCGGCGAGCTTGTCCGGGGCGCCGGGCAGGCGGGTCTGAGCAGTGCGGGGGCGGGACGATGATGTCATGGCGGGACTCTGAACGGCGGGGTGTCCGGACATTATGCGCGCCAAAAGCGTACTGTCATCGGCTGTCCTGTTATCGTGTGCTTTGAGAGCGGCCGGGGGCTTCCTAGCCCGGCGTGGCCTGCACGCTGTCTCCCGCCTCCAGGGCGAGCACTTCGCCGGCCAGATAGAGCGAGCCGCAGATGACGATGCGGGGGGATGGATAGTCCTCCAGCGCGTCGTGCACCGCTTCGACGAGGCCGGCGGCGGTCTGGGCGGGCAGGCTGGCGCTTCGGGCGGCTTCGGCCAGCGCCTGGGCGCTCATCGCACCCTCGCGCCCGCCGGAGAAACTCACCGTGATCACCCTTGCGGCCAGGGTTGAAAACCAGCGCAGATAGCCTTGCGCGTCCTTGTTGCGCGACATGGCGCAGATCAGCACCAGCGGGCGTTCGCGCGCCGCCTCCATCTCGCCCAGCGCTGCGGCTAGCGCCTCGGCGGCGGCCGGGTTGTGCCCGCCATCAAGCCACAGCTCAGCGCCCCCGCCCTGCGCGATCTGCGCCAGCGGACCTGAGCCGAGGCGCTGGAGCCGGGCCGGCCAGCGCGCCTGCGCCACGCCTGTGCGCACCGCGCTCTGGTCATAGCCGCACGCGCGCGCCGCGGCGGCGGCAAGGGCGGCGTTGGCGATCTGGTGCGGGCCTTTCAGGCCAGGCGCGGGCAGATCCCAGAGCAGGTTCTCCTCCTCATAGACGAGGCCGCCATGCTCGGGGCGTATGGTGAAGTCGCGTTCCCAGACGGTCAGCGGCGCTTGGGCGCGCCGGGCGGTGGCCTCGATCACCGCCATGACCTCGGGCGCCTGGGGCCCGCACACCACCGGAACGCCAGGCTTGATGATCCCGGCCTTCTCGCCTGCGATCTCGCGCAGCGTGCCGCCCAGAAACGCCTGATGGTCGAGGCTAACCGGCGTGATCACTGTGCACTGGGGCCGGACGATCACGTTGGTCGCGTCCATCCGACCGCCCAGCCCGGTTTCCAGAATCACCCGGTCGGCGCGGGTTTCGGCGAACAGGAGGAAGGCGGCCGCAGTGGTGATCTCGAAAAACGTGATCTCCGCCCCGTCATTGGCCGCCTCGCAGCGTGCAAACGCGTCGCGCAGCACATCATCGCTGACGATCTCCCCGGCCAGCACGATGCGCTCGTTGAAGCGCACCAGATGGGGCGTGGTGTAGACATGCACCCGCTCACCCGCCGCCTCGCCGATGGCTTTGAGGAAGGCGGCGGTCGAGCCCTTGCCATTGGTGCCGGTGATATGGATCACCGGGGGCAGGCGGTCCTGCGGATCGCCCAGCGCCGCCAGCAGGCGCTCGATCCGCCCCAGCGCCAGATCGATGGATTTGGGGTGCAGGCGCGCCAGACGCGCAAGCCCCGCCTCGATGGTTTCGGCGCCCTGGTTCATGACGGCTTTCTTGTCTGCGCCCCCGGCGCCAGAAGTGTCAGTCCGCGCTGGCCGTGCGCCAGGCCGGGCGCGCCTTGATCCGGCCGAAATAGGCTTTCACCGGTTCGGGCGCGCCGTCGAACTGTTTCACGATCTTCAGCAGGTAGAGCATGTATCCCACCGAGATGTCCGCAGCGGTGAAGCGCCCGGCGGCCAGCCATTCGCGCCCGTCGCCCAGCCCTCGCTCGGCGAGGAGGGCGAGCTGGCGGTTGACATTGCTGATCGCCCACTGGGCCAGCGCCGGATTGCGCTGGTCTTCGGGCAACAGCATCGTATGGGCGAGGGTCAGGTTCACCGACATCGACATGGTCGCCTCGGCGAAATGCAGCCATTCGAGATAGCGGCCATACTCGTCCTCGTGCGGCGTCACCGCCAGCGGGGTCGGGCCGTGCTTGGTGACCAGGTATTCCAGGATTGCGGTGGATTCCAGGATCACCTGATCGCCGTCTTTCAGCGCCGGCACTTTCTGCATCGGATTGACCGCGCGATAGGCGTCCCCGCCCACATTGCCCCGGTCAAAGGCCACCCGCTCCAGCGTGTAGGGCAGGCCCATCTCCTCCAGCGCCCAGCGCGGACGGATGGAGCGGGTCATGGGCGCGTGAAACAAGGTCAGGGCGGGTTGGGCGGTCATCGCGGTCTCCTGGAGGCGGGACAAGCGCGCACTTCACTGCAAACCGCCCCGCCCGGCAAGGCGGCAGGTCAGAACGGACGCGCACCCAGCGCCAGCGCGATGATGATGACGGTGACGGCGACAATGACGGCGCCGAAGCGAAGTGTGGCGCCGAAGTTTTCACCGGAACTGGCGGTTTTGCGGGCTGAGCTGGCCGGACTTGCGCCGCCCTTGGGCGCGGTCAGGCGCCCGGCGATGATGCGCAGCACCGACCAGGGGCTGCTGAGCCCGCCGCCCGCTTCGGCGTGCGCATGGAGCTCGCTGAAGGCCTTGCTCTGCTCGGGTATCCCCGCACCCGCGGCTTTGACCGAGAGCTGGGCCATGCGGCGCGCCGCCCAGCGCGGCGGATCGTTGGATTTCGAGGCGTTGATTTCGAAGTCTGGCAGATTGAAGAGCAATTGTGATGCGGCGGCCAGGACCGGGGCGGCCAGGACGCCCCACCACCCCGTCACCTCCCACAGCGCACTGATCACAATGGCGGCGGCAAAAGCCGCGCCCCACCAGATCATGGCCGCAGCGGGACGCTGGAGAAACAGCCAGCGCAGGCGCTCGGCCTCATTCGCGATCACGCGCACAGCATCGGGCGCAAACCCGGCGGACGCCAGCAGCTGCTTTTCAGATTCCTTGAGGCCTTTTGTGATCATGCCCCTCTCCCGCGCGCACTGTGCAACCGGGGCGGCGCTTTGCCAAGCCGGACGCGTCAGGCTAATCGGGTGGCATGCGCCGTATTGAACGCCCTCTCTTTCTGATCCTCGCCGCCGCGCTGGCCGCCGCCCTCATGGGCGGCGCCATTGCTGTCTGGCTGGCCTCATGACGCCGCTTGAGGCGCTGGACGCCGCGGTGGCGGACGGGCGGCTGCAGGCGGACCCGCAGCAGCGCGCGGCGGCGCAGCGCCTGACCGCGCTGGCGGGCGAGATCGCGCGCTGGAAGGGCGGCAAAACGGGCCTGTTCGGCCGCTCACGGCCCGCCCCGCGCGGGGTGTATCTGTGGGGCGGGGTGGGCACGGGCAAATCCCTGATGATGGATTTGTTCTTCGACGCCGCGCCGATTGAGGCCAAGCGCCGCGTCCACTTCCATCAATTCCTGCAGGAGCTGCAGGCGCGCATCACCGCCGAGCGCGCGCGTCAGGAATCCGATCCCCTGCCGCGCGTCGCCCGGGCGCTGGCGCGCGAGACGCGGCTTTTATGCTTTGACGAGCTGCAGGTCACCGATGTGGGCGACGCCATGGTGCTGGGCCGGCTCATTGATCACCTCTTCGCCGCCGGGGTGGTGCTGGTGGCCACATCCAACCGGGCGCCGGACGATCTCTACAAGGACGGGATCAACCGCCAGCTCTTCCTGCCCTTCATCGCCGCCATCAAGGCGCGCCTGGATGTGATGCGGCTGGATTCAGGGCGTGATTACCGGCTGGAGCGGCTGGAGGCCGCCCCGGTGTATTACGCGCCGCTGGGCCCGGAGGCCGACGCGGCCATGGATGCGGCCTTCGAGCGGCTGACGATGGGCGCCCAGGCGCGCGCTTGCGAGCTGACCGTGAAGGGGCGCACGCTGGCGGTTCCGCGCGCCGCGGCGGGCGTGGCGCGTTTCAGTTTTGAGCAGTTGTGCGACCGCGCGCTGGGCCCGGCCGATTATCTCATGCTGGCTGAGCGCTTTCACACGCTGATGATCGATCATGCCCCGCAGCTGGGCCCGCGCCGGCGCGATCAGGCCAAGCGCTTCGCCACCCTTGTCGACGCGCTCTACGAGGCGCGCACCAAGCTGGTGATGAGCGCTGAGGCCGAGGCTGATGCGCTGTATGTCGAGGGCGATTACGCCTTCGAGTTCCAGCGCACGGCGTCACGCCTGATGGAGATGCGCAGCCATGACTATCTGGCCGCGCAGCGGCGCGCAGGTCAGTCTTCGTCGTCCTCGTAGCCGCCCGCGCGCTTGGGCTTGCCGAACAGTTCGTCCAGCGTGGTTGGCGAAGAGCTCGGCGCTTCATGCTCCACGGCGGGCTTGAGCACGTCTTCTTCCACCTTGACCGTGCCGTCCTTCTCCATCTGGGCGCGGCGCGCAGACGCCTTGGTCACCTGGGCGTCCAGATCGATCTGGCTGCACAGGCCCAGCGAAACCGGATCGGTCGGCTTGATGTTGGCCGAGTTCCAGTGATCCCGGCTGCGCACCGCCTCGATAGTGGTCTTGGTGGTGCCGATCAGCTTGGAGATCTGCCCGTCGGTCAGCTCGGGATGATTGCGCACCAGCCAGGCGATGGCGTCCGGCCGGTTCTGGCGGCGCGACAGCGGGGTGTAGCGCGGACCCTTGCGCCCGGTCTCCTGATATTCGGCGTATTTCGGCTTGCTGGCCTGCAGGCGGTAGGCGGGGTCAGCCTCGGCCTTGTCCAGCTCCTCACGGGTCAGCTGGCCGGCGGCGACCGGATCGGCGCCGCGCACGCCGGCGGCCACGTCGCCATCGGCGATGCCCTTGACTTCCAGATGGTGGAGGCCGGTGAAATCGGCAATCTGGGCGAAGGTCAGGGCGGTGTTGTCCACCAGCCAGACCGCTGTCGCTTTCGGCATGAGAATGTCAGCCATGTCGTCCAACCTCGTTTGCAATACAAAAAACCCGGCGCGGACCGCCGGGCTTTCCGTCGACCGACCCTTCATCAGCGGCGCATCAGCATCCGTGCGATGAAAGGATTTCATTTCAGCGCCGCTTATAGCGTGCGCGGGCGGCTGTGAAAACACCGGTTTGCAACCGTCCCGTCAGGGCGTCAGCAGGATCTTGCCCGCATGGGCCATGGCGTCCATGCGGGCATGGGCGCGGCCGGCCTCTTCAAGGCGGAACACCGAATCAATCACGGGCCTCACCTTGCCCGCTGTAATCCAGGGCCAGACCTGAGCCTGGACGCCTTGCGCAATCGCTGCTTTCTCCGCAGCAGGGCGGCTGCGCAGGGTGGAGCCGGTGAGCGTCAGGCGCTTGAGCATGACCCGCATCAGATCCAGCTCCACGCGCGCGCCCTTGAGAAACGCGATCATCACGAGGCGCCCGTCCGTGTTCAGCACTGACAGATTACGCGCCGCGTAATCGCCGCCCACCATGTCCAGGATCACATCGGCCCCGCCGGCATCCTTCACCGCCTGCACCCAGTCATCGCTGCGATAGTTGAGCGCCAGGTCCGCGCCGAGCCGGCGGCACAGATCGCACTTCTCCGGCGTTCCCGCCGTGGCGGCGACGAATGCGCCATGGGCTTTGGCCATCTGGATGGCGGTCGTGCCGATGCCGCTGGCGCCGCCATGGACCAGGAAGCGCTCGCCGGGCTGCAGCCGGGCGCGGTCGAATACATTGCTCCAGACGGTGAAGAGGGTTTCGGGCAGGCCCGCCGCATGGACCAGGTCCACACCCTGCGGCGCCGGCAGCACGCAGCCTTCGTCAGCGCGCGCAATGTCGGCGTAACCGCCACCGGACACGAGCGCCACGACCGGATCGCCGGGGCGCAGACGGGTGACGTCCGCTCCGGTCTCGCGCACATGGCCGGAGACTTCCAGTCCGAGCCCCTCGGGCGCGCCGGGCGGCGGCGGATACAGGCCCTGACGCTCGAATATGTCGGGGCGGTTGACCCCGGCCGCGGCCACATCAATCAGAACCTCGCCCGGGCCGGGCGGGGCCAGTTCGCGCGTCTCCACGGCGAGGGCCTCGGGGCCGCCGGGAGACGGCGCGGTGATGATGCGTGTGCGGCGGGACATGGAAAACGGGACTCCGGACGGCTTTGAGGCTAGATTGGCAGAGTATTGAGGTGAAGCGGAAGCGGGGCGAGCCATGTTTCACGATGAACCGCACACGGAAGCTGCCGGCGTGATCCGGCCAGGCGAGGATTTGTCGCTGCTGGCCGTCGCCGAGCTTGAAGCGCGTATCGAAACCCTGCAGGCCGAGATCGCGCGCGCCGAGGCGATGATCGCGCACAAGCGCGACAAGCTGAACGCGGCCGAGGCGGTGTTCCGGCGCGCCTGATCGGGCCGGATGCAGCGCAAATCACGGCGAGGGGACGGCTCTGGCCCCGGGCTTGCTTGGTTGACGCCAGCAGCCCGGGCGCGTGAACTGCATCCGGGGACGGCAAGAGAGACGAGATCATGAGGGGAAGGCGCTGGTGATGAGCCCGGTTGATCCTGACACGCGGACCGCAGGCGCCGAGCGCCGCGTGGCCGAATTTGCAGCTTCCGAGCTGTTCCGCCGCCTGTTCCGTGACGGCATGGAGCTGGTGGAGGAGACCGCCAGCTATCTCGACGGCGCGGGGCGCGAGGACGCCAAGCGGCTGGGCCGCTCGGGCGCGCTGGCTTATGCGTCGGAATCCATGGGTCTGACCACGCAGCTGATGCAGTGCGCCTCCTGGCTGCTGACACAGCGCGCCGTAGCTGAAGGCGATATGACGCCGGGCGAGGCCGCTGAACAGCGCTACCGCCTGACCCCGGCGCGTCAGAAAGATCCGCTCTGGCCGGCTGGCGACGATCCGTGTCCGCCGCGCCTGGGCGATCTGGCGGTGCGCGCCGCCACCCTGCACGAGCGGCTGTCGCGGCTCGACCGGTCTCTGTTCGACGGTGAAATCGCGCTCGATACGCCCAATCCGGTGGCCGGTCAGCTGTCGCGCCTGCACGAGGCGTTCGGCGGTTGAGACCTTGCTGATCCGGCGCGGGGGAATGACGGGGCCGCATCGTTGCGGCCCCGCGTCCGTTTCAGGCTTCTGATCAGATCAGTTCCAGCGCCACGGCGGTGCCTTCGCCCCCGCCAATGCACAGCGAGGCCATGCCTTTTTTCAGGCCCCGCGCTTCGAGTGCGGCGATCAGGGTGACCATGATGCGCGCGCCCGAGGCGCCGATCGGGTGGCCCAGCGCGCAGGCGCCGCCATTGACGTTGACCACGTCATGGCTGATGCCGAGCTCCTTCATGGCGATCATCGGCACCACGGCGAAGGCTTCGTTGATCTCCCAGAGATCCACATCGCCTGCGCTCCAGCCGGCCCGCTCCAGCGCCTTGCGCATGGCGGGCACCGGGGCGGTGGTGAAATAGGCCGGCTCATGAGCGTGGGCCGCCGTGGCGACGATTTTCGCCAGCGGTTTCAGTCCGCGGCGTTCGGCTTCGGACTTGCGCATCAGCACCAGGGCGGCGGCGCCGTCGGAAATCGCCGAGGCGTTGGCCGCCGTCACCGTGCCGTCCTTGGAGAAGGCCGGCTTGAGTTGCGGGATCTTGTCCGGGCGGGCGCGCTTGGGCAGCTCGTCGGAATCCACCACGCTCTCGCCCTTGCGGTCAGTGATGGTCACCGGCGTGATCTCGCGCTTGAAGCCGCCGGTTTCGGCGGCTTTCAGGGCGCGGCTCAATGTTTCGATCGCATAGGCGTCCTGGTCCTCGCGGGTGAACTGGTGTTCGCGCGCGATCATGTCGGCATAGACGCCCATGGCCTTGTGCTCATAGGCGTCTTCCAGCCCGTCCAGCGCCATGTGGTCCTTCAGCGTGTCGTGGCCGTATTTGAACCCGGTGCGGTGGGTGGGCAGGAGGTGCGGGGCGTTGGTCATGGATTCCATGCCGCCCGCCACGATCACCGAGGCCTCGCCCGAGGCGATGGCCGCGCGCGCCATGATCGCCGCCTGCATGCCCGAACCGCACATCTTGTTGAGCGTGGTGGCTTCGACCGATTTGGGCAGGCCGCCCTTGATCGCGGCCTGCCGCGCGGGCGCCTGGCCCTGACCGGCGCTCAGCACATTGCCCATATAGATCTGGTCAACGTCTTCACCTGCAACGCCGGCTTCGGCCAGCGCGGCCTTCACCGCCAGCGCGCCCAGCTCGTTGGCTGACAGGGCGGACAGTTCGCCCAGCAGGCCGCCCATCGCGGTGCGCGCCATGCCGACGATGACAATCGGATCTTCGGAACTCATCAGTCCGTCTCCTCGAGAATGATTTGGCCGCAGCGCGCCTGGCGCTGTCCGGCGGATGGCGCGCAGATGACCCCTTCGGACGGCGCCGCGTCAAGCCTCTTCGCATATGCAGCGAAGCGCGTCCGGCGATGCGGGTGGATACGCCCTTGATGCGCCAAAGCGAAAACGTGCGGATTCGCCCGCGGCGCGGCGGTGCACGTAAAACACGTAAGCACGATTATAACCACTTAAGGATTTACAATTCTGTGAATGGCGCCATGATGCAATCTGGAATAGAAAGCGCTCGCCATGATTGCGTTGCAGAATTTCGTCACGGCTGTGAAATCGGCGGTCCATCAGGCCGCACATATCGTGCGTGAACAGAACCTGCAGATGGTCTACCGCTTCTTTGAGGAGCAGGAGCCGCACGCGCCGGGTCCCGAACCCGACACGCCCCCCGAGACGCCGCGCCCGGGACTGCCGCAGGCCGGGCGCGGCGGACGGGGCGGGTCTCAGCCCCCGCCGCCGGCTCCGCCTGCGCCGGAAGGCCCGCCCGTGCTCAGGCCGCGCATGGTCGCATTCGAATACCCGGTGGAGACCGAAGACGGTCCGGCGGTGCATACCGCCTTCGCGCCGCTGGTCAGCCTGACCGGCATCCAGGCGCTGGAGATCGCTGAATTCCGTCTGACGCTCAAAGTGTTGATCGCAGAGGACGGGGAGACAGTCAGCCTCGCCTTTCCCGGATCGCCGCAATCAGGGGCAAGCGGACAAGGCCGGCGCAAGCGCCGGTCCGGGGATGCAGACGAACCCGCCGGTCCCGACCCCGAAACCGGAACAATCGAGATCGTCCTCAAAAGCGTCGATCCGCCTGGCGGTTTTTACGAAATCATCCGCGGCTATGACCGCGCCCTTCGCGCCAACATCCCGGGGTGAACTGACGGCGGGGCCGGGGTCCCAGCGACATATGACAACAGGAGATGATAATGGCCGAGAACAACGAACTGGTTTCCATGGCGCAGGCCTTTACGGGCCTGCCGATGCGCGACCTCATTGGCGGCCCGCTTATGGCCGCCACCGAAGCCAACAGCCAGATGGTCATGACACAGACCAAATACATTCTGGACACCGGCTTCAACCGGGTTGCCGTGGACGACAAAGACCCCAAGAAGGGCTACAGATACGAGCCGATCCTGGTCAATATGGTGCTCAAACGCCCTGTGATCATCGAGCCGGGACCAGACAAGGACGGCAAGCCCCAGCCGCCAGTGATCGAGACCGTCACCAGCGAGGTGGACGTGCCGATCATCTCCCTCATGCCGATTCCGACGCTCGGCGTGGACGAGGTCGACATCAGCTTCGACATGGAAGTGAAGTCGAGCTACGGCTCCACCCAGTCCAGCTCCAAATCGGACTCGCTGGCCGCGCAAAGCAGCTTTGAAGCCAAGATCGGGTACGGACCGTTCTCGGTTTCGGTGAAGGGGTCTGTCTCCTTCAACCAGTCCAGCCAGTCCTCCAGCGAGACCACCCACACAGCCTCCAACTCGGCGCACTACCATGTGGGGGTCCACGCCTCACAGCAGCCCGTGCCCAAGGGGCTGTCGCTGATTCTGGAGGCCTATGCCAAGAATATCGGGCCGTTCGTCGTGCCAACCGGCAGCGAAACTCCGCCCAAGCAGCAACTCGAAGCCGCCTGACCGCGCCGGGGGGGGGGGGGGGGGGGCGGGGGGGGCGGGG
>JAFIEB010000123.1 GCA_020832735.1 Oceanicaulis sp. | reverse complement strand
TGGCGCCGGCGCTGGCCGCGGCGGCCATCGCCTGGTTCTGCATCACTCACGCCTGGTCAGTGCACCCGCGCGCCGACGAGGTTTACAAGCTGATCCTGCTCACCCCGCTCTATCTGGCCGCAGCCTATGCGTGCCTGCGCGCCGAAGACGCGCTGGCGGCCCGCCTGGCCCCGTGGATTGTTGGCGGGACCGGCCTGGTGGCGGCGTTTCTGGCCGTAGAAGCCCTGTTCGATCTGCCCGCAGGCGTGAAGTTCCAGGTCTGGCTGCATGGCGTGACCGAACTGGACGCCGGGCGCGAGGTCGCCATGCGCCGTTTGTCGCGCGGAGCCACCGCGTATCTGATGCTCGCCGCGCCCGCCGCCCTCTGGCTGTGGATGTTGGGCGGGCGGGCGGCGCGGGCCGGGGCGTTGGGCCTGCTGGCGGCGGGGACCATCGCCGCGTTCGGGTTCGGCGTGGCGGCCAATGTAGCCGCGCTCGCCGCCGGGCTCGCCGCGCTCGCCGCCGCCCTGCGCTGGCCGCGCGCCGCCCTGCAGGCGATCCTGATCATCACGGCGGCCTTCATCCTGCTCTCCCCGCTGATCATGGCCGCACTGCTGGCGGTGTTTCCCGACACGCTGGCCCAGCGCCTGCCGGTCTCCTGGCACTGGCGCCTGGAGATCTGGGCCTTCGCCCTGGAGCGCATTGCGGAACGGCCGCTGACCGGCCATGGCCTGGATTCAGGGCGCACGCTGAGCGAGGTGGTGATGCTGCGCGGCATGGAGATCGAGCGGATGCCGGTCCACGCCCATAACGCCGGGCTGCATATCTGGATGGAGACCGGGCTCATTGGCGCGGTGCTCAGCGCCGCAACGCTGCTGGCGCTGGCGCGCAGCGCCGGACGGGCGGCGCTCAATGCGCCGCTCAGCGCAGCGCTGGCCTTTTCAGGCGCGGTCTGGCTGGTCAGCGTGATGCTAGGCTATGGCGTCTGGCAGGAATGGCACCACGCCGCCCTGGCCTTCGCCTTTGGATCCGCCTTCATCCTGTTGCGCGGGCGGGCCTAGGCCGGGGTGGACGGGCCGCCGCCGAGATTGCGCTCCACGATGTGCCGGACCTGTTCATTGCGCGCAAGCGACGCCTCGATCCCGGCCCGCCATTTCGGCCCCTGGCTCCAGGCCAGGTCCAGCGCCGCGCCCAGTTCCTGGGGACGCGCTTCCTCCAGCGCCGCCATCAGGGCCGCCGCTTGCGCCAGGTCCTTGCGCGCCTTGGCCTGCTGGTGAGCGCCGCGCCGGCTTGCAACAATCAGCTTGTGCACTGCGAACCGCTCGGGACGCGGCGCCTTCAACAGCACTCCCGACCGGTACAGAGCCACGGCCGGGATCGGTTCTGCGATCAGGAAATTGAGAAAATGCAGCGATTGCGCGGCCACGCCCAGGCTGGGCAAGGTGCGCACGCCCTCTTCTGAGTCAAATGACGGGGTCAGGAAATCAATGGGCGTGCCGCCGCCGCGCGCCGCCCAACGCGTCCCGGCCAGTTTTGGCGAAAGCCCCGGCACAGGTTTCAGGCCCAAGGGCGCCAGCGCCTGGGCCAGTTCGGGGTCCGCCGTGTCGTCGATGGTCATCGACAGGCGCTCAAACGCTGCGATATCGACATCTTCGGTCATGGCGACCGCCCTGCCGCTTACCCAGGCGCCAAGCTCTGCGGTGTAGAGCCTGAAGGCATGGGTTCCCACTAGCGTTCCGCCGAGACGGAACACGCCTGAGCCGGAGAGCGCTGCGAGTATCTTGCCCGTCTGCATGTCCAGGGCCGGCAATCCGGCGGCGCGCAGTTGTGCGACCATATCAGAGCAGCGCCGTTCAAATGCCGATCTGGCTTCCCTGTTGGATCGCATCGCGGCGATCTGCTGCTTAACCTCTTCGGTGTCAGGCCCGAGATATCGCGTGCGCACCTGTCCGTTCAGGCGGGCATTGGCGTACCAGTATTGCTTCCCGTCAATCGTGCGCAGAAAGGGCGCGCCATCAAGGTCGAAGTCCGGCCTCTCCAGCCAGGCTTCGAGCAGCTCTTGATAGAGTGTATGGACGGCGAGTGAGACAGGTTCGATCATGGCTTACACTACCAAAATATTTTTTGTAGTGTAAGTCCGATATCGCCTCAGCGCGCGAGAATCGACCGGGCGCGGATCGTGCCGTCTATGGCGCGGATGCGGTCGAGGAAATCGCCCGGCAGCACGCCTTCCAGATCGGCGATGGCGTAGCCCAGCTCGCCATCGGTCTGAAGGAACTGGGCGGCCACATTCAGTCCGGCCTGCTCGGCGGCGTCGTTGAGCTTGCGCAGATAGCCCGGCCGGTTGAGGTGCGGGGCCAGTATGCGCGTGCGCCCAGGCTGCAGCGGTCCGGCGTCCACCTGGGGGAAATTCACCGCATGGGCGGTGGCGCCCTCATAGAGGAATTTCGCCAGCTTGGTCGCCGCATCAAGGCCGATGGCGGCCTGAGCCTCCAGCGTCGAGCCGCCGATATGGGGCGTCAGGATCACGTTGGGGCAGCCGATCAGCGGGCTTTCGAAGCGTTCGTCCTTGCCCTTGGGCTCGACCGGAAACACGTCCACGGCCGCGCCCGCCAGATGGCCTGAGCGCAGGGCCTCGGCCAGCGCGTCCACATCCACCAGATCGCCGCGCGCCTGATTGATCAGGAACGATCCGGGCTTCATGGCCGCGATGCGGCGGGCGTCCATGAGATTGCGCGTGCGCGCGGTGGAGGGCACGTGCAGGGTGACCACGTCGCATTCGGCGATCAGCGCGTCCAGGCTCTCCATGGGCCGGGCGTTGCCGTGGGCGAGCTTGGGCTCGATATCGTGGAAATACACGTGCATGCCCAGCGCCGAGGCGATCACCGAAAGCTGGGCGCCGATATTGCCGTAGCCCACAATGCCCAGCTTCTTCTTGCGCACCTCGTTGCAGCCCTCAGCGCTTTTCAGCCAGCCGCCGCGCTCGATGGCGGCCATTTTCTCGGGCACCCGGCGCATCAGCATGATGACGCTGGCCATGGTCAGCTCGGCCACCGAACGGGTGTTGGCGAAGGGCGCATTGAACACCGGCACGCCGCGCGCCGCGGCGGCGGCCAGATCCACCTGATTGGTGCCGATGCAGAAACAGCCCACCGCCAGCAAGTCCGGCGCGGCGTCCAGCAAGGCGGCGTCCACCTGGGTGCGCGAGCGAATGCCCAGCACATGGGCGCGCGCAGCCTCGGCGCGCAGGGCCCCGGGTGCGGGCGAGCCGGCCATGCGCCGGATCGACACCGGTCCCAGCTGGCTGAGGGCGGCGTCAGCATCGGGATGCACGTTCTCCACAAGGAGGGCGTCAGGCGGGGTCTGGGTCATCAGGGCGATTCCGGCTCGGCGTGTTGTGCTGCACTGCACACAATGGCTGAGGTCCATACAATTGCAAGCCGGTTGGCCGCATCGGGCGAGCAGTTGTGATCAGCGCCGCTTGCGCCGTGCGCCGCGCCGGCGCTTGCCCTGCTGGGCCTTGCGCGGCGCGAACACCACCACGAACCAGAACGCGGCGGCGAAGACGACGCCCGCGATGAAACCCTGCAGCCAGCCGCCCAGCACCACCCACATGATGAGCCCGATGATCACGGCCAGCGCTGCGATCATCGTGATGACATTGGCCGGCGGCAGCCAGCCGGGGCGCGGCTTCTTCATCGCGTGGCGTCCCGGTACAGGGTGGCGGTCATGCGCTCGGAGGTGATGAAGCGCCAGTTCCATTCATCGTGGAAGGGCGCCAGCGGGTTCGCAGCCTGCACCTCGTCGAGGGAGAGCCCCTGAGCGGCCAGCTCCGCCACCGCGTCGCGCGCCGCGGTGAGCATGGCGATGCTGGCCAGCACGTCCTCGCGCGCAGACAGCGGGCCGTGACCGGGGATGATGCGCGTGTCCGGGCCGGCGGCGCCGGCGATGGCCTGCATCCCGGCGATCATGCCGTCCACCGTGCCGCCATTGTCCAGATCGATGAAGGGATACATGCCCGAGAACAGAAGATCGCCGGCATGGATCACGTCGGCTTCCTCGAAATGGACCCACAGATCGCCGTCGGTATGGGCGTCAGGCGTATGGTGGATGCGCGCCGTATGGCCGTTGAGGATGATCTCGCCGCCTCCCGGAATGCCGATCACCGGCAGGAAGCCGCCTGACAGCGGCTCGGGCGTGGCGCCGGTCACAGCATTGGCCGAGGGGTTTTTCAGCCGGTCGCGCACGCTGGTATGGGCCATGATCAGCGCGCCGCGCTCGGCGAAATATTCATTGCCCAGCACATGGTCGCCATGCAGGTGGGTGTTGAGCACCAGACGCACCTCTGCGCCGCCTGACACGGCTTTTTGCGCCTCGTCCAGGGCCGGGGCGATATGGGCCATCTGGGTGTCGATCATCCACACCCCGTCTTCGCCGGTGATGACCGCGACATTGCCCGCCACATGGGTGGCCAGCATGTAGACGCCGTCGCCAAGGTCGGTGGTCTCGACCTCCGGCGCCTCCTGGGCGTGAGCAGCGGAGATGAAGCTGAAAGCGGCGGCAAGCGCCAGGGCGCGCAGGGTCATGATCGGTCCTCCTCAGGTCATCGCCGGGCCGGCCAAGGATGGGCCGCCGTATCTCCGGCGTCCAGTGCCCGCCACCCACAGCTTGCCCGTTCAGGGATCGAAAGGCTCCAGAATGACCGTAACGGTTTGCGTTCTGGACGGATCGGTCTCTCTTTCACGTTCACGCACGATCACTCCGTGCGGGGTCTGGAGATGGTCGAACAGGAAAAACACCATGCGCGTGGCCACATGGGCCCATTGCCGGTCGGTGGCGATGCCGTGCCCGCCATTGTGCGGGATGAAGCTGTGCTCCGCGCCGGCGGCTGTCAGCGCCGCGTCCATGGTCTCGCTCTGCTCGATCGGCACAATGCCGTCCCGGCGCCCGTGCAGGAGCAGGACCGGAGCCCGGATCTCCCCGGCGCGCCGGGCCGGGGAGAAGGCGATGAGCCGGTCCATATCGGTGCGCGGATCGCCCATGGCGCGTTCCATGTATTCAAGCGCCTCCCCGCCGTCATCAGCCATCCAGTCCAGCATGTCCGGCAGATCTGTCGGGGCCGCGCCCGCAATCACGCACCGGTACATGTCCGGCTCCAGGATCGCCTGCATCAGCGCGGAATAGCCGCCAAAGCTCCAGCCGGCGGCGCACACCCGGTCCGGGTCGGCCAGGCCGCGCCCCAGAAGATCGCGCACGCCGTCAGTGATATCGGTCTGGATCAGTCCGCCCCACTCGCCATAGCCGGCTTCAGCAAAGGCGCGGCCAAAGCCGTACGAGCCCCGGTATTGGGGCTGGAACACCAGATAGCCCTGAGCGGCGATGAGCTGGGCGAACCGGTCGAAATCATGATGGTCGCGCACTTCCGGCCCGCCATGGGGCAGCACCACCAGGGGCGGGGGATCGCCGGCGGGCCGGGCGGGCCAGGTGACATAGCCGAACAATTCGGTCCCGTCGCGCGCGGTGTAGTGGTGGGGCTCCACCCGGGCCAGGGCGCGCTCGGCCAGCAGAGGCTGGCGATGCCCGATCGGCCAGATGCGCGCGGCGTTCATGTCATAGAGATAATAGGCGCCCGGCTCGGTGGGGCCCGTGGCCTTGATCAGAACCCGTTCGCCCACGCGCTGGACCGGCAGGGCCAGCGTGTCCTCGCCGAAAAATTCGGCCAGGGCAGGCATGTGCGCATCAATCTCGTGATCAAACATGATGACGCGCCTGTGCGTGTCCGACCAGGTCACGCCCAGCGCGGTCAGGGTCACCGGATCGACCATCACCGCGCCCACGTCATAATCCGGGCTGGAGAAGGCCTCACCGGCGAGATCACGGGTGGAGAAGGCGTAGCGGTAAAGCCCGGTGGTTCCGGTCCCGGGGTCGCGCCAGAACACCAGCGCCTCGTCATGGGCGGCGGCGCGCGCCGCCCATTCGTAATCACGCTGCAGGCGCTGGAATTCATTGACCGGCACGCGCTGGGCCGTGCGCCAGCGCCGCGTGCCCGGCGCGCGCACCAGAATGCGCATGTCCCGCCCGTAACCGGCCAGATCCCAGCGCATGGTCGCCTCGCCGGCGGCGTTGGTGAAGAAAGCGATGGTCGCATCCGATCCCCTCACGTCCACGCGGGCGCGGCCGGTCTCGATATTGACCCGGTATAGATCGAGCGCCCCGGTCGCCGTGCGTGCGGGCAGCAACACATGGGCGGGATCGTCCAGCAGGAAATCCGACACATGATCCAGGCGCGTGTTGAACAGGTGATTGAAGCGCCGGCTGGAGAAGTCGAACAGCATCACCGGATCCGCGCCGTCACGGCGCACTGACATGATCTGGCTGCGGCGCAGCTCGGTGATGCGCGTGCGCGTGCCGTCGCTGCGCACGGCCCGCAAGCCCGGGCCGCGTATGCCGGCCATCATCTCCAGGCCCAGCAGGACGCGCTCGTTATTGCCCCATGCCGCCCATCGCACGGTGATGTCAGGCAGCGGCAGGCTCGAACTGCGCGGCGCGTCCGGTTCAGAAAGATCCACGATCACGACATGCGCCGGCGTGTTCTCCGGATCGCCCGGCTGAGGCTCGCGCACAAACAGCAGCGAGCGCCCGTCCGGCGACAATTGCGGGGCCTCCATCGCCGCCGGCGCGGTGAAATCGGTGACGGCGGGCGGGCGCAGGTCCGCCAGGGCGGCGCCCGCGCCCAGCGGGGCGAGCAACACGCCGGTGATCGCCGCCAGGGCGCGGGGCAGGCCGCTCACGGTCCGGAACACGTCTGTCACGCTCGCAGCCCCTCCCCGGACGCAAGGCATTCCATTGTGAGGCGAGTTTGCGCGGCCTTGCCCGTATTGGCAAGCGCCTCCCTGGCCTGTTCGCGCAGGGCCTTAACCGTAACTTCACTGCGCCGGGCGGAGTCTCGGCCCATGCTGCGATGTCTGGCCGCCCTCCTCCTCGCCCTCCTCCCGGCTGCGCCCGCCCTGGCGCAGGCCTGCGATACGTTCTCCGGCCTGCCCACGCCCCGTTTCGTCACCCTCAAGAGCAGCGACGCGGTAGGGCGCACCGGCCCGTCGCGCGATCATCCGGCGCAATGGCGCTATCAGCGCGCGGGCCTGCCCATGCTGATCGTGGCCGAAACTCCGCTCTGGCGCCGGGTGGAGGATCCCGGCGGCGAGCAGGTCTGGATGCTCCATTCCCTGCTGTCGGGGCGCCGGGCGGTGTATGCGCGCGAGGCTGCGGACCTGCATGCGCGGGCCGATGACGAGGCCAGCCTGATCGCGCGGATCGAGCCGGGCGCCATACTCTGGCTGGAGCGCTGCCGGACCGGCTGGTGCCGGCTGAGCGCCGACGGGCGGCGCGGCTGGGCGCGCGCGGACGCGTTCTGGGGCGTCTACGCCGATGAGGCCGGCGCCAGCGCCGCGCTTGAGGGCGCGCAGGACCCGTGCTACCGCTCGCTCCCGGAGCCAGCGCCGCTGGCCGCGCAGGCGCCCGGCGGCGCCGCCGGACCGGCCCGCTGATCAGATCAGTCCCGCGCCGCGCAAATCCCTTGCGCGCCGCCCGAACCGGCAGGTCCGGGGCAACGCCCC
>JAFIEB010000116.1 GCA_020832735.1 Oceanicaulis sp. | reverse complement strand
GGGGCTGCGGGGGCGGGGCGCGGCACGACATTGTCGTCCGTGTCATAGGCGATCAGGCCGCGCGGACGGCCCACCTTGTCCATGATGTCGTCGCACGCATCGATGCACAGGGCGCAGCCGATGCATTCCAGTTGCGGCCCGTCGCGGATGTCGATCCCCATCGGACAGGCCGCCACGCAGGCCTTGCAGTCGATGCAGTCGCCCCGCCCCTCCCAGCTCTCGCCCTTCTTGTGGCGCCCGCGCGGCTCGCCGCGGTCGCTGCGGTAGAGGACGTTGAGCGAGTCCCGGTCGGTCAGCGCAGCCTGGATGCGCGGCCAGGGGCACATATAGGTGCACACCTGCTCGCGCATGGTCCCGGCCAGGGTGTAGGTGGTGAAAGTCAGGAGCGTGAAGAAAATATAGGCGGTCAGCGGCGCCTGGCCGGTGAAAAAGTCGCTGAGCAGGTCGAACGCATCGTGGAAATAGAGGATCCACGCCCCGCCCGTGGCCGCCGCGATCAGCAGCCAGACTGCGTGCTTGGCGCTCTTGCGCCAGGCCTTCCTGAAGCTCATCGGCGCGCGGTCGAGCAGGATGCGCTTGTTGCGGTCGCCCTCGAACAGGCGCTCGACCGCGATGAACAGGTCGGTCCACACCGTCTGCGGGCAGGCATAGCCGCACCACACCCGCCCGAACAACGCCGTGACCAGAAACAGCGCCAGCGCCGCCAGGATCAGCAGGCCGGTGATGTAATAAACTTCCTGGGGCCAGATCTCGATGAAGAAGAAATAGAAGCGCGCATTGGGAAAATCGACCAGCACGGCCTGGCTCGGTCCGTCCCCGCGATCCCAGCGCACGAAGGGCAGGAGATAGTACGCCCCCAGAGCCAGGATCAGGAACACCCATTTGGCCATGCGGAAGCGGCCATGGACCAGCTTGGGATAGATTTGCTGACGCTTTTGATACAGCTCGCGCTGGCCAACGGCGTTGACCGCATTGACGTCCAGGCGCGTGACGCCCTCCGCGGCGTCGCCGCCGCCGGCGTCAGGCCTGTTCTGGATCAGGTTCATAACCCGTCTCCGCTGCGCGCCGGTGCGGCGCGCATCTAGTCCGCTTCAGCCCCGGGATTGGGAACTGTGGTCTCCGGGTCCAGCGCCGCTTCCTGGCGCTGCAGGGTTTCCCCGCCGCCCAGCAGATAGACATACGCCGCCAGCGCCGTGATCACCGGTTCGGGCAGGCGCGTCTCCCAGGCGGGCATCACGCCATAGGGTCCGCGATGGATGGAGTTGCGGATCTGCTCGCGCGACCCGCCATACAGCCAGATATTATTGGTCAGGTTGGGCGCGCCCTGGCTGGGATCGCCCCGGCCGTCGGGCATGTGGCAGCTGGCGCATTCGCGCTGGTAGATCTCCGCGCCCAGCGCCAGATCGGCGCCGGCCTGCACGGTCAGCGAAGACAGCGTCATTACATAATCGGTGACCGCGTGGATCTCCTCGCGGCTCAAGAGCTGGTCGCGCCCGTAGGCCGGCATCTGCGAGAACCGGGTCTCGGGATGCTCCTCCCAGCGAATGCCCGCCACGATGGTGTGGCGGATATCGTCATAGGCGCCGCCCCAGATCCAGTCATCGTCGCGCAGATTGGGGTAGCCGATGAAGCCCCCGCCCCCGACGCCGTGACAGGTGGCGCAATTGTCCCCGAACGCCGAGCGGCCCGCCGCCAGGGTGAAGTTCAGCAGGTCGCCGTCATCGAGCACCGCCATCACGCCGCCCTCGTCCACAACCTCCTGGAGCCGGGCGAACATCGGTCCGCGCCGGGCCTCCAGATCCGCCAGGGCGACCGCCACATTGGCGCGTTCGGAGTGATTGCGCAGGCCGCGCGTATGGCCGTCAAAGCCCGGCGGCGCGGGAATGGCGGGCATGAAGATCATGTAGCCGATGGCCCAGATGATGCTGGCGTAGAAGCACCACAGCCACCAGCGCGGCAGCGGGTTGTCCAGCTCGGTGATCCCGTCCCATTCGTGACCTGTGGTCTCGACCCCGGAGATCTCGTCAACAGGCATTTTCTCATGCTCAGCCATGGCGGCCATCCTTACTGTCGCCTGCGTCCGTACTGTCGTCTGCGTCCGCATCCCCGGCATCGGGCCGGTCGTTCTCCTCCAGCACGGAGCGGGCGGCGGCGTTGAACTTGTCCCGGTTCTTCGGCCACAGGGCGTAAACCACCACCCCGGCGAAGAAGATCATGAAGGCCAAAAGCCCCCATGTCTGGGCGAAACTGGCGAGGCTCTCATACATGGCCGCCTACCTCAGATTGGCGTCGGCGTCGGCTTCATAGGTGGAGAAATCCACCATTGTGCCGAGCACCTGGAGATAGGCGATCATGGCGTCGAGCTCTGTGACTACGCGCTCATTGCCGTCGAAATTGCGCACCGGGGCGCCGGGATAGCGCTCCAGGAAGGCGTCGTAATTGGCCGAGAACGGATCGACCTGGGTGCGCACATCCTCGATGGCGTTGTCGATCATCTCGTCTGTATAGGGCACGCCCAGGCGCTGCAGGGCGCGCATGCGGCCCGGGATTACATCCAGTTCCAGCGGCGTGTTCTCCATGAAGGCGTAGGCCGGCATGATGGATCCGGGCACCACCGAGCGCGGGTCGCGCATGTGGTCGCGGTGCCACTCGTCGGAATACTTGCCCCCCACGCGCGCCAGATCCGGCCCGGTGCGTTTGGAGCCCCACTGGAACGGACGGTCATACATGCTCTCGGCGGCCAGCGAGAAATGGCCGTAGCGCTCCACCTCGTCGCGCAGCGGGCGGATCATCTGGGAGTGGCAGGCGTAGCAGCCTTCGCGCACATAGATGTCCCGGCCCATCAGCGCCAGCGGGGAGTAGGGGCGCACGCCCTCCACTTCCTCGATGGTCTCGTCGAGGTAGAACAAAGGAGCGATCTCCACGATCCCGCCGATGGAGACCACCCCGATAATGCCCACGGTCAGGATCAGCGAGTTCTGCTCCATCACCCGCTTGTGCCAGGCCCAGATTTTGTTGGGTTTCTTGGCCATGTCGCTTCCCCTTATTCCGCAGGCTTCTGGATGGACTGGACGGCGGCGACCTCCTCGGCGTCGGCGACATCGCCCCGGATCGTCTTGTAGACGTTCCAGGCCATCAGCAGCGCGCCGGCCAGGTAGAGCAGACCGCCCAGCACCCGGATGATGTAATAGGGATGCATCGCCTCGACGGTCTCGATGAAGGAATATTCGAGGAAGCCGAGCTCGTTATAGGCGCGCCACATCAGCCCCTGCATGATGCCCGACACCCACATGGCGGTGATGTAGAGCAGGATGCCCAGGGTCGCGAGCCAGAAGTGCCACTCGATCAGGGCGCGCGAGAACATGGACTTGCGCTTCCACAGCCAGGGCACCAGGCAATAGATCGCCCCGAACGAGATGAAGCCCACCCAGCCCAGAGCGCCCGAATGCACGTGGCCGATGGTCCAGTCGGTGTAGTGGGAGAGCGCGTTGACCGCCCTGATGCTCATCACCGGGCCTTCGAACGTGGCCATGCCGTAGAAGGCCACCGACACCACCAGCATGCGGATGACCGGGTCGGTCCGCAGCTTGTCCCAGGCGCCCGACAGGGTCATCAGCCCGTTGATCATGCCGCCCCAGGACGGCATCAGCAGCATGATCGAGAAGGTCATGCCCAGCGTCTGGGTCCATTCGGGCAGCGCGGTGTAGTGGAGGTGGTGCGGTCCGGCCCAGATATAGATGAAGATCAGCGCCCAGAAATGCACGATGGACAGGCGGTATGAATACACCGGCCGCTCGGCCCGCTTGGGGATGAAATAGTACATGATCCCCAGGAAGCCCGCGGTGAGGAAGAAGCCCACCGCGTTGTGGCCGTACCACCACTGGGTCATGGCGTCCTGCACGCCGGCGAAGGCCGAATAGCTGCGCGATCCGAACCAGTCGGCGGGCATGGACAGATTGTTCACCACATGCAAGAGCGCGATGGTGACGATGAAGGCGAGATAGAACCAGTTGGCCACATAGATGTGCGGCTCCTTGCGCCGCGCCAGCGTGACCAGGAAGACCAGCAGGTAGGCCACCCACACCAGCGTCAGCCAGATGTCGGCGTACCATTCGGGCTCGGCGTATTCCTTCGACTGGGTGATGCCCAGGAGATAGCCGGTGGCCGCGACCACGATGAAGAACTGATAGCCCCAAAACACGAACCAGGGCCACACGCCGCCCGCCAGCCGCACGCGCGAGGTGCGCTGCACGACATAGAAGCTGGTGGCGATCAGCACATTGCCGCCGAAGGCGAAGATCACGCCCGAGGTGTGCACCGGGCGCAGGCGGCCGAAATTGAGCTGCGGGAATGCATCGAACTGGAACACGGTGGGCCAGGCCAGCTGGGCGGCGATCACCACCCCGACCAGCAGGCCGACAATGGCCCAGAACATGGAGACGATCACGCCATAGCGAATGATCGCCTCATTATACTCGCGCTTGTCGATATCGATCCCGCCCTTGGAGTAGGCGCCGACGAGAATCAGCAAGCCGGCGAGGAAGCCCGCCAGAATCACCCAAGCATGGGCGCGCATCGCTGCGTCCGCCCCCAGACCTGCAGCCAGCAGCGCCCAGAGGGCGCCGAGTATGCAGATGGCGGTGACCGCCATCCCATTGAGATCAAAACCGGTTTTAGTAACTGTCGCGCCCGCGCCCATGCGCCCCTCCTCAACGGGGAAATCAATGCCGTACCCCTTGTGCGGATACAAAGACCGGAGGGGAAGTATGGCATTATGTCTCATCTTGCCGGAGCTTGCATCCCGGCTAGGGTGAAAATCCTGTCCCAACATGACCGGGACGCATGCAGACGCAATATGAGCAAGGTTATATTTGTATGACCGAAGGCGCGCGGGCTTGACCCATCCCGGCATGGATCTCGGCCCGGCGCTGGCCGGACGCATGGAGCTCGACATTCTGGCGGGCGTGCTGGCGGGGCTCGCCGCCAGCATCCATTGCCTGGCCATGTGCGGCGGCATCGCCGCCGCCATCGCGGTGCAGGGCGCGCCGGACGGGCGCTGGCGGCGCCGCCTCGCCGTCCTCACCCAGGCCCAGCTGGCGCGCGTATGCGTTTATATCGCACTGGGCGCCGCCGCCGGCGCCATCGGCTGGGGCTTTCATGAAACCCAGCCGCCCGATCTGGCGCGCACGGCCGCGCGCTGGCTGGCGGCGGCAGCGCTGATGGCAGCGGCGTTCTCGGTGCTGGACATTCCGGTGTTCGGCGGCGCAGGCGGGCGTCTGGCCGGGCGCGTCACCGCGCCCATGACCCGCAGGCTGCACCATCTGCACCGGCTCGGGCCGGCGGGGCTAGGTCTGGCCTGGGGCCTGATCCCCTGCGCCATGGTGTATCTGGCCACCTTTTACGCCGGCCTGACCGGCAGTCCTGTCCAGGGCGCGCTGGTGATGGCCGGCTTCGGGCTGGGCACCATTCCCGCCCTGACCGCGCTGGCGGCCGGCGCCGCCTCGGTGCAGGCTGCGCTGCGCCAGCCTTACTGGCGATGGCTGGCGGCCGCGGCTCTGGCCGGCCTCGCCGTCCTGACGGCTCTGGGCGTCTGGGGCGCCCACGGGCCGTGAGCGCTCATGACGGCTGACCGGGCAGGCCGGCTGTGGAATCATCGCAGTGCGCGCCGCGGCGCATCCGCAACAGAAAGCCCGCCCATGGCCCCCGCCCGCTTCAAACGCCTGACGCCTGTCCTGGCCGCAGGCCTGCTCGCCCTGGCGGCGGTCGCGTGCAGCGAACGGAGGGACGCGGCGCCGGACACCTGCCTGGACATCGCCCGGCCCGATCCGTCCGCGCCGCAGGCCGGCATGGTCTGGATCCCGCCGGGCGAAACCCGGATCGGCGATGACGGTTTTTTCCCCGAGGAGCGCCCTGTCCGCACGGTTCATGTGGAGGGCTTCTGGATCAGCGCCCATGCGGTGACCAATGGCGAGTTCGCCCGCTTCGCCGAGGCGACAGGCTATGTCACCTTGGCCGAGCGCGAAGGCCCCGATACAGGCGGCGGGGCGGTGTTCGGACCCGGCCTGCACGTGCGCGACTGGTCGGACATCCGCGCCTGGTGGCGCTTTGAACCCACCGCCAGCTGGCGCCAGCCGCGCGGGGCCGGCGGCGGCATTGACGCGCGCGCCGCCTTTCCTGTGGTCCAGATTGCCTATGAAGACGCGCTCGCCTATGCGCGCTGGCGCGGTCATGACCTGCCCGGCGAAGCTGAATGGGAGCGCGCCGCGCGCGGCGGGCTGGATGACGCGCCCTATGCCTGGGGCGCACAGCCGCGCCCGGACGGCGTCTACATGGCCAATCACTGGCAGGGCGCGTTTCCGTTCGAGGATAGCGGCGCGGACGGCTTCGCCGGCCTGGCGCCCGTGGGCTGCTTTCCCCCCAACGGCTACGGGCTATACGACATGACCGGCAATGTCTGGGAATGGACGAAAGACCGCTGGGAGCGCGAGGGCCTGCGCATCATCAAGGGCGGCTCATTCCTGTGTTCGGACACATATTGCCACCGCTACCGCCCCGCCGCGCGCCAGCCGGGCGACGAGACCTTCTCCACCGAGCATCTGGGCTTCCGGACCGTCTGGCGCGGCCCTCCCCCGCCCTGACGCACGCCAGCTGGATGCGTTCAGCTTGCGTTCATGAGCACAACCCTTAGGCTTGGACCATAGGTAGTCCAGATGCGGCCCCCTTGACTTCGCGGCCGCGAAGGGAGGCGCTGATGATCCGCATATTGACCGCCGCCGCCTGCGCCGCCGCGTTCGCGGCGTTCGCCGGCACGTCCCCCGCCGAGGCGCAGAGCCTGTCCAGCGGCGATTACGAGCTGTGTTCGGTCTACCGTCCGGACGGGAGCTTTGCGGGCTATGACAGCGCCTGTCTGGAAGCCCAGCGCGCCGCCGTCCGCCGGTTCAGCGAACGCCGCCAGAGACCGCGCTACACCGCGCCGTCCTACGGGGGTTCGGCCTATGGCCACTCACCCTATGGCGGCGCGGCCATGCTGTGCCCGTCCTGGGCCAATAACGGCTTTGGCTATTCCAGCACCATGCGCACCGGCGCCGGGATCAGCACCGAGTTCGGCACGTTCAATTCCAGTGTGAACGGCCAGCCATGCATCCCCAACCCGGTCCGCTGGCGCCCCGGCCTTCCCTGAGCGCAGGCGCGCCTCAGGCGCTTTCGGCGCGCAGATCAGCTTCGACCGCCCACAGCCGGTCCTGCCCCCAGCGGGCGGGACGCTCGTTGACCCGGAATGACGGCACGCCCCAGACGCCCAGCGCCAGCATGGCCTCGCGGTTGGCCTCCGCTTCATCGCGCCAGCGCGTATCGGCCAGCGCGTCAGTCACGTCTTGCGGACCCAGACCGGCCCTGGCGGCCAGATGGTCCAGACTGCGGCGCGCGCCCGCGTCCACGCCTTCAGCAAACACGCCCGCCAGGAAGGAGCGTGCGAACGCGGCTCCGCGCCCCTGGCGCAAGGCGTGAAACAGCACCGCCAGGCCGCGCTCGGCCGGCCGGCCCAGCGGATCGGCGATGCGCCCGAAGGGCAGGCCCAGCCGCTCCGCCTCGCGTTTGGCGTCGCGCACAATGTAAAGGCGCTTGGCGCGCGGCACCGGCAGGCCGCGCATGACCATGGGCAGCACCGGGCGCAGCACCAGCTGCGCGCCATACGCGTCGGCCAGCGCGGTCAGCCGATCCATCGCCAGCCAGGTGTAGGGGCTGCGCAGCGAGATGAAGGCTTCAAGACGCAGCGTGCGCGCGGGCGCGCCCTGGACTGCGTCCGGCTTTGCAAGCGCTTCCAGGCGCGGCGCGAACAGGCTGAGCGGGCGCCGCGTGACCGCCGCCAGCCGCTCCTCCAGATAACCCAGCCGGTCCAGCCCCCAATACCACTCGCCCTCGAAGTGAAAGACCGCGCCCTGATAATGGCCCAGACGCCCGCGCAAGGCTGCGCCCCGCGCCAGCGCGGCTTCGGCGTCCCCGGCAGCGCCGGGCGCGGGTGAACCGTCGCGCCAGCATGCTTCAATGGCTGCGCTCGCCGCGCTGAACGCATGGGGATCATCAAGTCCCGCGAGGGCGGCCTCGGCCTGCCGGACGGCGCCCGGTTCCGGCGCCCCGGGCGGCGGCGCCAGGCCAAGCCCTGCGGCCAGAAGCCGGGCGTCGCCCGCCGCCCAGGCGTCCAGGCGTTGGGGGTCTGGCGCGGCGCCCGGCCCGGGCCGCGG
>JAFIEB010000115.1 GCA_020832735.1 Oceanicaulis sp. | reverse complement strand
GGACGCGCTTGTGGGCGCCGGCGCGGGCCGCAGCCCGTTCGAGGCGGCCGGCGCGGCTCTGGCGCTGCCCGAGGGGGCGTGGCGTTTCGAAGCCCTGCCCGAGGGCTGGGACCCCACCGTATGCGCCACGGCGTTTGCGCTCGGGGGCTATCAGTTCACCCGTTACAAATCGCCCCGGCGCGCCCCGGCGCGTCTGGCCCCGCCCGAAGGCGCGGACCGCGCCGAGGCTTTGCGCGTCGCGGCGGGCGCAATCCTGACGCGCGACCTGATCAACACGCCCGCCGGCGACATGCTGCCCGGTGATCTTGAAGCGGCCGTGCGCGGTCTGGCGGCGCGGTTCGGCGCCGAGGTTACGGTCATCACAGGCGACGCCCTGCTGGAAGAGAAT
Source organism: Oceanicaulis sp. (assembly GCA_020832735.1). GTDB lineage: Bacteria > Pseudomonadota > Alphaproteobacteria > Caulobacterales > Maricaulaceae > Oceanicaulis. The sequence continues at coordinate 11,589 of JAFIEB010000115.1, read as the reverse complement.
TATCCGCTGATCCACGCGGTGGGCCGCGCCTCCACCGATGCGCCGCGCCTGATCGAGCTGCACTGGGGCGAGGATAAGCATCCGCGCCTGGCGCTGGTGGGCAAGGGCGTGTGCTTTGATTCCGGTGGGCTGAACATCAAGCCGGGCGACGGCATGCTTTACATGAAGAAGGATATGGGCGGCGCGGCCAGCGTCATGGGCGTGGCGTCCATGATCATGGACGCGCGCCTTCCCGTTCGCCTGCACGTGCTGATCCCGGCGGTGGAGAACGCCATTTCCGGCAACGCCTTCCGCCCCGGCGACATCCTCTCCTCGCGCAAGGGGCTCACCGTGGAGATCGGCAATACCGATGCGGAAGGCCGCCTGGTGCTGGCCGACGCGCTGACGCGGGCCATCGAGTTTGATCCCGATCTGGTGGTGGACATGGCCACGCTCACCGGCGCGGCGCGCATCGCGCTGGGGCCGGAGCTGGCGCCGCTCTACACCGATGACAGCGCCGTGCGCGACGGCGTCATCGCGGCGGGCCACGCGGTGGACGACCCGGTCTGGCCGATGCCGTTGTGGGACGGGTATGACACCCTTCTCGACAGCCCCATCGCCGATATCTCCAACACCGGCGGCAAGCTCGCAGGGTCAGTGACGGCGGCGCTGTTTCTGCGCCGCTTCGCCCGCGAGGCCCGCGCCTGGGCGCATTTCGATATCTTCGGATGGAACCCGTCGGCCCGGCCCGGACGCCCGCAGGGCGGCGAATTGCTGGGCGGCCGCGCGCTCTGGCGCTATCTGAAACAGCGTTACAAGGGGTAGGCGATGGGCGATTTCCAGGTCACGGCCGGGGTCGCGCCGATCCGCAAGGCGCCAGCCGGCGACGCTGAACAGCTCAGCCAGCTGCTGGCCGGCGAGGTGTTTCATGTCGAGCGTGAAGAGGCGGGCTGGGGCGAGGGCGTCTCGCGCCATGACGGCTATCGCGGCTGGGTGGCGATGGAGGCGCTGTCGGCGCCGGTGCTGATCCCCACGCACACCGTCTCGGTGCTGCGCACCTATGTGTTTTCGGAGCCGGACCTGAAGTCCGCGCCGCGCTTCCTGATCTCCATGAACGCCAAAATCTCCGCCGGAGCGCGCAGCGGGAAATTCGTGGAAGCGCAACGCCTTGGCTGGGTTTTTGAAACTCATCTGGCGCCTCTGGGCGCCCATGAGCCCGACTATGCCGCCGTGGCCGAGCGCTTTGCCGGCGCGCCCTATCAGTGGGGCGGCAAGGAGAGCCTGGGGCTCGATTGCTCGGGCCTCGTACAGACCGCGCTGGAGCGCGCCGGCGTGCTGGTCCCGCGCGATAGCGGCGACCAGGAAGCCTGGGCCGGCGCCCACTGGGACGAAGTGGACATCGATGAGGAGCTCGGCGGGCTGCAGCGCGGCGATCTGATGTTCTGGCCCGGCCATGTGGGCATTCTCACCTCGCCGGACACGATCATCCACGCCAACGCCTTTCACATGATGACCGTCGCCGAGCCGGTGTCGCGCACCGTCATGCGCATCGCCTACCGCCACGCCCCGGTGAGCGGGGTGTTCCGGGCGAGGGATAATGTGTAAGGTGTTCCTTTATAAGGAATGGCTTTGGTGTTATGATCACCTCATGGCGAGATGCAGCCCTTGAACGCTTTTTCCGGTCCGGACGCATTCCGGCGCGGGCGGGATGGGCGCACGCGGCGTCGGTAGCGGCCCGCAAGCTCGACATGTTGGATGCGGCCGAGCGCCTCGACGATCTGAGAGCGCCGCCGGGCAACCGGCTGGAAGCGCTTAAGGGAACACGGGCGGGGCAGCATTCGATACGGGTCAATGCGCAGTGGCGCATTTGCTTTGTATGGCGCGACGGCAAGGCCGAGGAGGTGGAGATTGTCGACTATCACTGATCCGGTGCGCCTGCGCACCCATCCCGGCGAAGTGCTGCGCGAGGAGTTCATGGCGCCGCTGGGCGTGTCACGGAACCGGCTGTCGCGCGAGGCGGGCCTGCCCCTGTCGGCGGTGTCGGCCATTGCGGCGGGCCGGCGGGCGGTGACGGCGGAGACCGCCTTGCGGCTGGCGCGCTATTTCGGGACCAGCGCGCAGTTCTGGCTGAACCTGCAAAGCGCTCATGATCTGGCCGCTGCGCAGGCGGCGGTGGGCGAGGCCATCAACCGCCAGGTCCAGCCCCTGAACGCGGCCTGAGGCGCCCCCGCCGCTTTGCGCCATTGACGCGCGCAGCGATGACGCTGAATGCTGGGCGCTCTTGTGGCAGCGCAGCAACCGGACCCTTCCATGACCGCGTCCCCGACTGAATTGTTTTACCGGGAGCGGCGCTTGCCGCCTTATGTGTTCGCGGAAGTGAACCGGATGAAGCTCGCCAGCCGCAAGGCCGGGCGCGATGTGATTGATTTCGGCATGGGCAATCCGGACCTGGCGCCGGCCCCGCACATTATCGAGAAGCTGAAAGAAGTCGCCGAAGACCCGCGCGCCCACCGCTATTCTGCGAGCCAGGGCGTGCCGTCCCTGCGCCGGGCGCTGGCGCGCTATTACGAGCGCCGGTTCAACGTGGCGCTCAATCCCGACACCGAAGTGTGCGTGACGCTGGGCTCCAAGGAGGGGCTGGCGAACCTGGCCCAGGCGATCACCGCGCCTGGCGACGTCATCCTGACGCCGGATCCGTCCTATCCCATCCACATGTTCGGCTTCATCATCGCCGGCGCGGCCGTGCGCGCGGTGGGGTTTGACGATCCTGAACAATTCCTGCGCGATGTGGCGCTGGCGTGCAAACGCTCCATCCCCGCGCCGTCGGCCCTGGTGCTGAACTTCCCCTCCAACCCCACAGCGCGCGTGGTGGGGCTCGATTTCTATGAGGAGGCGGTGAAGCTCGCGCGCGACAACAATCTCGTCATCATTTCCGATCTCGCCTACGCCGACATCTGGTTTGATGGCGGGCCGCCGCCCTCCATCCTTGAGGTGAAGGGCGCGCGCGAGGTGGCGGTGGAGTTCACCTCCATGTCCAAGACCTATTCCATGCCCGGCTGGCGCATCGGCTTCGCAGCCGGATCGGCGCGCCTGGTCGATGCGCTGAAACGGGTGAAATCCTATCTCGACTACGGCGCGTTCACGCCAGTCCAGATCGCGGCGGTGGCGGCGCTGGATGGTCCCCAGGATGCGGTGGAGGCGGCGCGCCTGACCTATCGCAAGCGCCGCGACGTGATGGTGGAGAGCTTCGGACGCATCGGGTTCGACATTCCCAGCCCGCCCGCGACCATGTTCGCCTGGGCGCCGATCCCCGAACGCTTCGCCCATCTGGGCTCGGTCGAGTTCGCCAAGCAGCTTCTGGAACAGACCGATGTGGCGGTGGCGCCGGGGCTGGGCTTTGGCGAGCGCGGCGACGCCCATGTGCGCCTGGCGCTGGTGGAGAACGAGCAGCGCATCCGTCAGGCGGCGCGCGCCATGAAGGGCTTCTTCGCCCAGGGATGAGTCGCTCGTGCCAAGCGCGAACACGCCTTGCGTCAGACCCGCCACAGGCGCAAAAATCGCCCGTGTGGACGCGGTTTTTGATCCCTCCCGGCGCACGCCCGGTTTCTGGGAGCGCAGCGCTGTGGCCGTGCTGGGCGCCCCTGCAGGCTTCAGCGCGCCCGATCCCTCGCGCCTGATCCTCTGGCTGCCCTGCGCGCTGGCGGCGGGCGCTGCGGCGTATTTCGCCCTGCCGCAGGAACCGCCCGCCTGGGCCGCGCGCGCCCTGATGGGGCTGGCGGCGGTCTTGCTGGCGGCGGGCATTGTAGCGCGCAGCCGGGCCCTCATCCTCTACGTCCTGATCCTCACTGCCGTGTTCGTATTCGGTCTGGCCCACGCCCAGCTGCGCACCGAGCGCACTGCGCCGCCGCCGCTGGAGATATCCGGGCGGGCCGTCGCGGTGGAGGGCTGGATCGAGGCGGTGGAGCGCGGCGGGTCGCGGCCGCGCCTGCGCATCCGGGTGATCGCCATGGACGGTGCTGATGAACCGCCCCGGCGCATAAGGGTGCGGGCGGGCCTGGGAGATTTCGCGCCGGGCGACGGCGTAAGGGTGCGCGCCGTGCTCAGCCGCCCGTCAGGCCCCGCCGCGCCGGGCGGGTATGATGGCGGGCGCGCGGCCTGGTTCGATTCCGTGGCGCTGACCGGCTATGCCATCGCCGCGCTGGAGCCGGTATCCGTGGAGGGCGGCGGGTTCAATCGCTGGCTCGCCGGCCTGCGATGGCGCCTGGCCCAGAGGGTTGAAGCCGTCGCGGGAGAGCGCACGGGCGCCGTGGCCGCCGCCCTGCTGACCGGCGAGCGCGCCGGGGTCAGCGAGGCGGACGCCGAGGCGCTGCGCATGTCGGGGCTGGGACATATTCTGGCGATATCGGGCCTGCACATGGCGCTGTTCGCCGGCGGGGTGTTCTTCGCGGTGCGCTTCATGCTGGCGAGCATCGAGCCGCTGGCGCGCGCCCATGATCCGCGCAAGCCCGCCGCCCTGATCGCCATCCTCGCCGCGACCGCCTACCTCATCCTGTCCGGCGCGGCTGTGTCGACCCAGCGCGCCTGGATCATGGCCTGCGTGGTGCTGATCGGCGTGCTGATAGACCGGCGGGCCTTCTCGTTGCGCTCGCTGGCGCTGGCGGCGCTGGCCGTGCTGCTGATCGCGCCCGAAAGCGTGATCCATGCCGGGTTCCAGATGAGTTTCGCCGCCGTGGCGGCGCTGATCGCGGTGTATGAAGCCTGGATGCGCGCGCGGCCCGCGCCCGAAGGCAGGCCCGGCCTGATCGGACGCGCCTGGGGCTCGTTCGCCGGGCTCACCGTGACCTCGCTGGTGGCGGGTGCGGCCACGGGCGCCTTCGCGGCGTTTCATTTCCAGCGCATGGCGGCCTACGGGATGATCGCCAATCTGACCGCCATGCCGGTCTTCACTTTCTGGGTCATGCCCGCCGGGGTCATGGCGCTGGCCGCTGCGCCGCTGGGGCTGGACGGCGTGTTCCTCTACGCCATGGATCAGGGCCTGCGCGTGGTGCTGGCCATCGCCCACTGGACGTCCGGACTGGAGGGGGCGGGGGTGCAGGTGACAGCCGCGGACGGGCGCTTCGTCGCGCTCTACGCCGCCGGGTTCGCATTGCTGACGCTGGGGCTGGGCGCGGCGCGCCTTGCCGGCGGCGCCGTGACGTTGCTCGCGCTGGCGCTGTGGTCCGCCCAAAGCCCGCCCGACCTGATGATCGCCGATGGCGGCGTGGCGCTGGCCCGTTTCGAGGACGGCGCCGGGTTCCAGGCGACCAATATCCGGCGCGCGCGCTTCGCCTCCACGGTCTTTCTCCAGCGCGCCGGGGAGGGCGGCGCGCGGCCCGAGCGCGCAGGGCTTGCCTGTGACGCGCTGGGCTGCGCCGGGCGCACGTTGGAAGGCGTGCTGATCGCGGCGACCAGCAACCCTGAAGCGCTGGTGGAGGATTGCGAGCGCGCCGACCTGATCCTGTTCCAGGGCCGCGCCAGCGCCTGGCGCAAGCGCCGCTGCGCCGCGATCCTGCTGGATGATGTGGCGCGCGAAGAACTTGGCGGGGCGGAAGTGTGGATCCGAGATGGCCGCGTCATCCGCCTGCGCGCCGCCAATGATGCGAGGCGCGGGCGGCCGTGGGAGTTGTGAGTGAGGTGTTGACGGGGCTGCACCCCACACCCCTCGCGCTGGGCCTCCAGCGCGTATAGTCGTGCCTGATCGAATCGCGAGGACGATATGGGCGAGCAGTTTCCCGGAGACGGCGGGCGGATTTTCGAGGAGAGCTTTGAAGACGCGCTGTCCTCGCGCTATCTCGCCTATGCCTTGTCCACCATCACCCAGCGGGCGCTGCCCGATGCGCGCGACGGGCTGAAGCCTGTCCACCGGCGCCTGCTCTACGCCATGCGGCTTTTGAAGCTGGACCCGGATTCGGCGTTCAAGAAATGCGCGCGCGTGGTGGGCGATGTGATCGGCCGCTTCCACCCCCATGGCGACCAGGCGGTGTATGAGGCGCTGGTGCGCCTGGCCCAGGATTTCGCCAGCCGCTATCCGCTGGTCGAGGGCCAGGGCAATTTCGGCAATGTGGACGGCGATGGCGCGGCGGCCATGCGTTATACCGAGGCGCGCCTGACCGAAGCCGCCCGGCTGATCCTGCAGGATTATGACGCCGGCACGGTGGATTTCCGCACCACGTATGACGGGGAGGATGAAGAGCCGCTGGTGCTGCCGTCGGCTTTCCCGAACCTTCTGGCCAATGGCTCGGCGGGCATTGCGGTGGGCATGGCCACCAATATCCCGCCCCATAATGCCGCCGAGCTGTGCGATGCGGCGCGCCATCTGATCAAGACGCCCAATGCCGCCACCGAGACCCTGATGAATTACGTCAAGGGTCCCGACTTCCCCACCGGCGGGGTGTGCGTGGAGCCGGCCGCGTCCATGCTGGAAGCCTATGAGACCGGGCGAGGGGGCTTCCGCCTGCGCGCGCGCTGGGAGGTGGAGGAGCTGGCCCGCGGCCAGTGGCGCGTGGTGGTCACCGAAATTCCCTATCTGATCCAGAAATCACGCCTGATCGAGCGCATCGCGGCGCTGATGGAGCAGAAGAAGCTGCCGCTTCTGGCCGATGTGATGGACGAGAGCGCGGAGGATATCCGCGTCGTGTTCGAACCCAAAAGCCGCAGCGTCGATCCGGCCCTGCTGATGGAATCACTGTTCCGGGTCACCGATCTGGAAGTGCGCTTTGCGATGAACATGAACGTGCTGGACGCCACCGGCGCGCCACGCGTGGTGGGCTTGAAGGAAGCGCTTCAGATCTGGCTCGACCACCGCCGCGTGGTGGTGGTGCGCCGCGCCCGCGCGCGGCTGGAGAAGGTGGAGGACCGGCTGGAAGTGCTGGCCGGCTATATCATCGCCTTCCTCAATCTCGATGAGGTGATCCGAATCATCCGCGAGGAGGATGAGCCGCGCCCGGTGCTGATGGCGGCCTTCAGCCTGACCGAACGCCAGGCCGAGGCGATTCTCAACATGCGCCTGCGGTCCTTGCGCAAGCTGGAAGAGATGACGCTGCGCGCCGAGGCGGACACGCTGGGCGGCGAACGCACGGCGCTGCAGGCGCTGATCGCCGACGAGGCGGTGCAATGGAAGGCCGTGGACAGTGAAATCGCCGAGGTGAAGAAGCGCTTCGGCCCCGCAACGCCGCTGGGCAAGCGCCGCACGCAGTTCGCCGACGCGCCGTCGGCCGATCTGTCCGACGCCGTGGATGAGGCGCTGATCGCGCGCGAGCCGGTCACGGTCATCCTGTCGCGCATGGGCTGGATCCGCGCGCTCAAGGGCCATGTGGATGACCTCTCCGCCCTCAAGCACAAGGACGGGGACGAGACCCTGTTCGCCGTAAAGGCGGAGACCACCGACAAGCTCCTCCTGTTCACAACAGACGGGCGCTGGTTCACGCTGGATGCGGCGAAACTGCCCGGCGGGCGCGGGTTTGGCGAGCCGGTGCGCCTGATGGTGGACGCCGCCGACGACGCCGATCCGGTGGCGCTGATGCGCCATGACCCGAAGCGCAAGCTCCTGCTGGCGGCCAGCTCCGGCCACGGTTTCGTGGTGGAGGAAAAGGAATTGCCCGCCGCCAAGCGGGCCGGGCGCCAGGTGCTCACCCTGGCCGCTGGCGCACGCGCCATGGCCGCCGTGCCGGTGACGGGCGACCGGGTGGCCGTGCTGGGTGAAAACCGCAAACTGCTGGTCTTCCCGCTCGACGACATGCCCGAGATGGTGCGCGGCAAGGGCGTGCGCCTGATCGGCGGTTCCAAGCAGGCCGGGCTCGCCGACATCACGGTGTTCGCCAGCGAAGAGGGGCTGGTGCGGATTGATCCGGCGGGACGCAGACATCTGGTCGAGGACTGGCGCCTGTTTGAGGGCCGCCGCGCGCAGGCCGGCAAGCTGGCGCCCAAGGGCTTCTCGTCGAAGCGCTTTGACGGGCGGTAGCGCCGCGATTGGCTTGACGGACCGCTGACCCTGTCTGCGTTGTCAGTTGGCGTCAGAGCGCGCGCGCGTTACACCATGGGGCAAGAGGTGCTGACTCGCGCCGGGCTTGAGGAGTGCGACATGGAATTCATGGTGTTTTTGGCCATCATCGTGGTGATCGGCCTGGTCATCGTCCTGATCTACAACCGCCTGGTCGCTTTGCGTCAGACGACGCGTCAGGCCTGGGGCGATATCGACGTTCAGCTCAAGCAGCGCCACGATCTGGTCCCCAATCTGGTGGAAACAGTGAAAGGCTACGCCGCTCACGAGAGCCAGACGCTGGAGAATGTGGTCAAAGCCCGTCAGCAGGCGGTGGACGCCAGCTCGGTCAAGGATCTGGCCCAGGCGGAGAACATGCTGTCGGGCGCGCTGCGCCAGCTGTTCGCCCTGTCGGAAGCCTATCCGGATCTGAAGGCGAACCAGAACTTCCTCAAGCTCCAGAACGAGCTGGCGGACCTGGAAAACAAGATCGCCGCCGCGCGCCGCTTCTTCAACAATGCGGTGTCGGAATACAACACGGCCATCGAGCAATTCCCGGCGGTCGTGCTGGCGGGCATGTTCGGCTTCACCGCCAAGGAATTCTTCGAAATCGGCGGCACCGAGCGCGCCACCCCGTCGGTGTCGTTCTAGGCGAGGCCGCCTGATACGCTCCGGAGGAGCCGCCCATGATCGCTGCGGCGGGTCTGCGCACGCATATCTGGAACAATAACCTGAAATCCATCGTCCTGATGGCGGGGTTTCCGTTGTTGTTGCTCGCGCTGACCTATGCCGGCGCGCTGCTTATGATTGCCTGGTCGGTGGATGCGCCGGGCCAGCAGGAGTTCGCGCTGGCGCTGGACTGGACGCTGGCGGCGATCCCCTGGGCGCTGCTGGCCGCCGGCGTCTGGTTCGTGATTGCGTGGCTGGGCTATCAAAAGATGATTGATGCGGCCACCGGCGCGCGCGAGGTCAGCCGCGCCGCCGATCCGCGGCTCTATAACCTTCTGGAAAACCTGTGCATCTCGCGCGGGCTGACCATGCCGTCCTTGCGCATTATCGAGACGCCGGCGCTCAACGCCTACGCCAGCGGGCTGAGCGAGCGCCAGGCGGCCGTGACGGTGACGCGCGGGCTGATGGACAGCCTTAACGATGCCGAGCTCGAAGCGGTGCTGGCCCACGAGCTCACCCATATCCGCAACCGCGATGTGCGGCTGCTGGTGATCTCGATCATCTTTGTCGGGATTATTTCCTTTGTCGGCCAGATCTTTGCGCGCGGCATGCTGCACGGCTCGCTGGCGCGTGCGGGCGGCGCGCGCCGGGGCGGGGGCGGCAATGCCGGCGTGCTGATCATCGTGGCGCTGGGAATCGTGGTGCTGAGCTATGTGCTGGCCATCATGATCCGCTTCGCCATGTCGCGGAAACGCGAATACATGGCCGATGCGGGCGCTGTGGAGCTGACGCGCAATCCAGACGCCATGATCTCGGCCCTGAACAAGATTTCCGGCCGCTCAGCCATCGAGGATGCGCCCGAGGAGGTGCGCCAGATGTTTCTGGACAACGACACGTCCTCGTTCATGGGGATGTTCACCACTCACCCGCCCATCCCCAAGCGCATTGCGGCGCTGCAGGCCTATGCGGGCGGGTCTGCCTGAGGCGGTTCGTCCTCGCTCAAAAGGTCTTCATACGTACGCGCATAGATGAACCAGACCGAGGTGAACAGCGCGGCGATGACCGGGCCGATCACCAGGCCGATGAAACCGAACAGCATCAGCCCGCCAAGCGTGGACAGGAGCACCATCAGGTCGCTCATCTTTGCGTCCTTGCCCACCAGGATCGGGCGCAGGACATTGTCCACGTTCATGATCACCACAAAGCCGAACACAGCCAGGGCGATGGCGGCGATATGCGAGCCGGTGGCGAACAGCCAAATCACCGCAGGCCCCCAGACCAGGGGCGTGCCGATGGCCGGAATGATGGAGATCAGCCCCGCGACGGCGCCCCAGAACACCGCGCCCGGCACGCCGGCGACCGCCAGCGCGCCGCCGGTCAGCGTGCCCTGAATCAGCGCGATGACGAAGGTGCCTTTCACCGTGGCGCGGATGGTGGATAGCGTGCGCTCGGCGAGCACCACGCGGTCTGTGTCGCGCATTGGCAGCAGGTTCATCGCCCCCCTCAGCGAGGATTCCCCTGCAGTGAGCAGGTAGAACAGGGCGAACAGGAACACGATGGCGCCGAGCGCAAAGCCGAGCGCGCCGCCGGTGGCGCGGGTCAGCCCGTTGATCACGGCGCCGCCCAGCCCTGACGCCAGCTGATTGAGCCGGCTGGCCAGTTCGCTCTGATAGGGCGCGAGCGCATCCTTGAACGGCACCCATTCAGGCAGGCCGGCCAGGCCCTCCTCGCGGAAATTGCGGATCTCGCCCTGCAGCCAGGGCAGGGCGGTCTGACCCACCTCCACCGCCTGCTGGGCGACGACCGCCAGCACCGCCATCAGCGGCAGGAGGATCAGGAACACCGCCAGCACCAGCAGGAATGAGGCGGCGATCTTCGGCCGGTCGCCCAGGCGGCCGGCGAGCCAGCGCTGAAACGGCATCATGAAGATGGCCAGCACCGCCGCCAGAAAGAGCGCGCCGAGAAAGTCCCGGATCATCCACACAAAAACCGCGCTCAGGCTCAGCGCCAGCGCGACGATGAAGATCCGTTGCAGCTGCAACCGGCGCAATTCGCTGTCAGCCATAGAGCATCCTCGGCAGGCCGGTCGCCAGCCAGGGCAGGGCGATCACGGCGATGATGGCGGCCAGTTGCAGTCCCACAAACGGCAGGGCGCCGCGATAAAGCGCGCCTGTGGTCACTTCCGGCGGGGCCACGCCGCGCAGATAGAACAGGGCGAAGCCGAAGGGAGGGGTCAGGGAGCTGGTCTGCAGGTTAAGCGCCATCAGCACGCCAAGCCAGATCGGATCGACACCCATGAATAACAGGATCGGCGCCACGATGGGCACCACCACGAAGGTGATCTCGATGAAATCGAGGAAAAAGCCGAGCAGGAACATGATGATCATGACCACGGCCAGGGCGCCGTAGACGCCGCCGGGCACCGCTTCGAGCGCCGCGCGCACCGTCTCGTCCCCGCCCAGCTCGCGGAACACCAGGGCGAACAGGCTGGCGCCGATCAGGATCACGAACACCATGGCCGAGATTTGCGCGGTGGAGCGCATGACCTGGTCCAGCACGCCGGTGCGGTGCAGCCGCCACAGCGCCGCCGCGCCGCCCGCGGCTGCGACTGCGGCCAGCACATAGCCCAGCGTCAGGGCGGCGCCGGGCGCGCCTGCGCGCAGATTGACCACCAGCACTGATCCGATCAGAGCTGTCAGGGCCAGCGCGCCGGCGCCCACGGCCAGCCGGCCGGTCAGGGGATTGGCGCTGGCGCCGGCATTGCGGAAGCCCGCCAGCAGGGTCGCGCCCACGGCGCCGACCCCGGCCGCGTGGGGGGGGGTGGCCCGGCCGCCGCGGCTCGGGCCCCGACCCGCCGGGGGCAGGCCCCGGGGCGGCCGCACCGCGGGCCGTAGACGGGCCCCGGCCGCCGTGCCGACGCTGTG
>JAFIEB010000103.1 GCA_020832735.1 Oceanicaulis sp. | reverse complement strand
CAGGCGGCGGGCGCGCGCGGCGCCAGATCGCTGTCAAACACCGCCAGCCGGCCCGCGCCCGGCTCAAGCGGCAGCGCCGGCCCGGTCAGGCCGCGCCCGGCGGCGCCCCCGGCCAGGATCACTCCGGCGAATACCCCCAGCTGCGCCCCGCCCGCGCCCAGCAGCCGCACGCCGTCCCCGGCGGCGTCAATCCGCGCGACGGCCTCATCGCGCACCGGCGCGTCCCCGGCCAGCGCATGGATGAGTCCGGCGGGTGCGAAGGACCCCGCGCGCGCCATGAACAGGCCCGGCGCATCCCAGCCGGTGCGCGCCGCCGCATCGCCTGCCTCCATCCAGATGAATTCATCGTCCAGCGCCACGGCCAGGCGCTTCAGGCGCGCCGCCTCGCCCCTCCGCAACACGCCCTCGCCCTCGAACGCGCCGGTCAGGCGATAGCGCTGAACCGCAAAATCAAACGCCGCCAGCAAGGCGCGGTTATGGGGTCGGTCAGCTGCTTCGAGGCGCGGGGTCAGCAAGCCCAGCGGCGCGCCGGACGCGCCCGCGCCCCAGCCGCCGTGTGCGAACACCGTGACGCTGCGCCCGCGCCGGGCGAACGCATCGGCCAGGCTGGCCGCCGCAATCCCGCCGCCCACCACCGCAAGCGGCCCGTCGAGGACTCCCGCCGGCGCCAGCGGCCCCGGCGCAGAAACCGGCGGCGGGCCATCATAGACCGCTTCAAGGCGCTCGCGCTTGCGCCCGTGGCCAGGCGCCTTGGCGACGGAAAACCCGGCTTCGGCCAGAGCGCGGCGCACCGCGCCGGCCACAGTGAAGCTCGCCGCGCGCGCGCCCGGGCGAGACAGCTGCGCCATGCGCCGGAACAAGGCCGGCGTCCACATATCCGGGTTTTTTGACGGGGCGAAGCCGTCCAGGAACCAGGCGTCAGCGGCCAGATCCATCCCGTCCAGCGCCGGAGCGGCCTCGTCATGGAACACGGTCAGGCAGACCCGGCCACCGTCAAACATGCGCCGGTGCGCCCCGCAATGGGGCGAGGGCCAGGCCGCAATCAGCGCCCCGGCCAGCGGGGCGAACTCTGGAAACATCACGAGCGCCCGGCCTGCATCGGCGCGCGTAAGCGGGAAACCCTCCACCGAGACCATGTGCAGGCGCGCGGCGGCGGGGGCGTGGCGGCGGAAGCTGTCCCACAACGCCAGAAAATTGAGCCCGGTCCCGAAGCCCAGCTCGCCCACCACATTCACGCCGCCATGAAACCGCTCAGGGTATCCTGCGCCGGACAGGTACACCGCGCGCGCCTCGGCCAGCCCGTCCTCGATCTGGAAATACACATCGCCATGATCGGCCGCGGCCGGTCCGGCGGACCAGTCCAGGCGCGCATGGGGGCGTTTCAGGATCACAGGATCGGACATGATGCGTCCGCCATGGCCGAAGGCCGCGGCGGACGCAAGAGGCGGGCGCCGGGCGGCCTTAAGCCGCCTGCACCGTGGAGATGGCTTCTTCCAGCTCGATGAAGCTCGGCTGGAACGCGCTGGGCACGGCGCCGCGGCCGATCTCCACCGAGATCTGGGCGGCGTTGCCGTGAAGGTGGGCGACCAGCACGTTCTGGATGATCTGGTAGAAGATCGCCTCCTCGTCATAGACCGCCTGCAGGCGGGTGGCGAAGGGGCCCACGAAGCCATAGGCCAGGAACACGCCCAGGAAGGTGCCGGTCAGCGCCCCGCCGATCATTTTGCCGAGAATTTGCGGGGGCGCGTCGATGCCGCCCATGGTCTTGATGATGCCCAGCACCGCCGCCACGATGCCCAGCGCCGGCAGGGCGTCAGCCATCAGCTGCACCGCATGGGCCGGCGCGGCCGCCTCGTGATGGTGCTTTTCCAGCTGTTTTTCCATCGCGTCCTCGACCTGGTGGGGATCCTCCAGGTTCATGGTCATCATGCGCAGCGTGTCGCAGATGAAATCGGTCGCGAAATGATCCTGCAGGATGCGCGGATAGGCGGTGAAGATGGCGCTCTCATGCGGCTTCTCGATATGCGCCTCGAGCGCGATCACGCCCTTGGTCTTCATCGTCTTGGTCAGCTGGAACAGAAGGGTGAGCAGGTCGACATAATCCTGCTGCTTCCATTTCGCGCCGGCAACGATCTTGCCGAAATCGCCCAGCGTCTTGGTGACGGTCTTGGGCGCGCTGCCGATCAGGAAGGCGCCCACGGCCGCCCCGCCAATCATCATCATCTCGAAGGGCAGCGCCTTCAGGATGATCTCGAAATTGCCGCCCGACAGCATGAAGCCGCCAAACACCAGCGAGAACACGGCTATGACGCCGACGATCTGAAACATGTCCCACCACCCGTTCTTGCGCGACCCGTCTCCGCTCTGGCGGGTGTTCCCGCTCTGTGAGGCCTGATGGAGACACGTCCGATTTCGGGACGGTTATCGCAGAAGAGGCTTAAAGCCCGGTTTGCGCGGCGTTAGCGGGCGATTCACCATCCCGGCGGCGCGCAGCATCGACCAGCGCGCGGAACAGGGCACGCATGTCGCGCCGGTGGAGCATCATCTCGGGATGAAACTGCACGGCCATGCGCAGCACCTCCGGCGGACCTTCCAGGGCCTGCGCCTCGCCATGCTCGCCGCGCGCGCTGACGCGCAGATCCTCGCCCAGATTGGCCACCGCTTGGCGGTGCAGGGAATTGACCCGCGCGCGGGTCCGCCCCCACAGCTGCGCCAGCCTTGTGCCGGGCGTGATGTCGACATTCTTGCGGTAGAGCATGTATCCCAGCGGTGTCGAGGGCAGCGTATTGAGCACCTCCTCATCCAGGATATCGCTCACCGCGCCGCCGCGCGCGACGTTGAGGAGCTGCATGCCGCGGCAGATCGCCAGCACCGGGCGCTTGAGCGCCCAGAAGGCCTGCGCCCATTCCAGCTCCAGCCCGTCGCGGCCGCGGTCATAGCGGGCGTGGGGATTGACGTCCCGCCCGTAGACATCGGGATGAACATTCAGCCCGCCGGCCAGGATCAGGCCGTCAAACGCCTCCGGCCGGGCATCCGGCGTGCGCGAGGTGACCCGCACGGCGCGCCCGCCGGCCAGGCGCACGCCCGCCCAGATCAGGGCGAACACGCCATAGTCGGTTCCGGCCGATGTGGTGACGGCGATGACCGGACGGCGCACAGCGGAGGTCAGTTCACTCATCGAATCTCAGCTCTGGCGGCAACTCGCCGCGCCGGATCATGGAGGACAAAACAAACAGGACGCCCAGCGTGGTGCCCGGATCGTCCAGAGGGATGAAGTCGGTCGCCGCATCGGCGGTCTGTTCGCGGGTCGCCCTCAGCGCCTTGAGATAGGCGCCCAGAGACTTCACATCAAACAGGCCGTTGACGAAGGCGCCAAAGCCCTTCTGTTCGCGGTCAGCCAGCTTGTTCCATCGTTCCGAGAGAGTCTTGAAATAGGAATCTTCCTTGGCGATTGTCTGGGCCGCGCTGATGAAAGCCAGCAAGGGGACTTTGGAGCGTCGGCCGATGGTCACCTTGGGCGGCTCCAGCACCGGATCGCCGGTGACCTGACGGTAGAGCAGCCAGGGGAAATCCACCCCGCTGGCCACCGACTGGAACAGGCCCGCCCAGAAACGCGGGTTGACCTCGATCAGGGCGGGCGCATCGCTCGCCTGTCCGGTCCAGCGGTAGTCGATCTCGCACACGCCCGACCATTTGAGATGGCGCAGCAGCGTCGCCGCCGCGTCCTTGAAGGGGGCGCTGTCCACGGTCTCGCGCAGAACGCCCGCGCCGCGCCTGGGCGGAAAGCCGTGCAGGCTGCGATAGGTCATCCAGGCGCGCAGCTCGCCGTCCTCGCACAGGGCGCAGAAGCAGTAATCATCCCCTGGCGCCACCTCCTGCAGGAGCGGCCACTCCACCTTGCTGGCCGGCGGCTTGGCCTCCAGCCAGGCTTTCAGCTTCTCGGCGCTGTCATGGCGCGCCACGCCCCGTCCGCCCACGCCGCGCGCCGGCTTGGTGATGAGGGGGAAGGCGAGGCTTTCCAGCGCCGCGTCCAGCGCCTCCCTGGAATCGGGATAGATCGTGCGCGGGAAAGCCACCCCGGCGGCTTCAGCCGCAGCCGGCAGCCGGTCCTTGGGCTCCACCTGCACGATAGAGCCATGATCGGGCGCGGCCACGATCAATCCGGCCTCCCGCAGCTGGCCGGCAAACCGGGCAATGACCGAGGTCTCTTCAAAGATCGGCATCAGGACATAGGGGGCGTCGCCGCGCGGACGCAGCGCATGAGCCGCCTTGATGAGATCATTGATGAATGTCTCAGGCTTCTCGCGGTGATCGGCGACCAGCTTGTGGCCCCTGCAGTGCTTGGAGAACTGCAGCACGGTCATGTCCACGCTGTCGCAGCCCACCACGTCAATGCCGTGATCGGACAGGGACTGGGCCGCCGTCAGCGCCATCAGCGAGCGCGAATAAGTGAGCAGCACGCGCGGCCGGGGCTGCCGGGTCATGAGGTTTGGTTCGCCTGGGTCTTCATGACGCCTTACCTAGCACACCCGCCGCGCGGCGCGAGGGGTGCGGGCGCGCCGTAGACGCCGCCACGGCGCGGGCGTAAGTCTGGCGCCGTCATGAGCCCGCCGTTTGATCCCGCCAATCCTTCCGGTCCGCAGGCGCGCCGGCGCGCGTTCCGGCTTTTGTTCGTGTGCCTGATGGCTACGGGCATCGGCAATTCCATGCTGTTCGCCATTCTGCCGCCGCTGGCGCGCGAGCTGGAGGTGGCCGAGGTGTATGTGGGCGCCATTTACACCCTGTCGGCGCTCTTGTTCCTGACCATGAGCCCGGTCTGGGGCGCGCTGTCGGACCGGCTGGGCCGGCGGCCTCTGATCGTGTTCGGGCTGGCGAGCTTCGCTTTGTCCACACTGGTGTTCGCGGCGGGCGCCTGGGCGGGACAGGTCGGCCTTCTGCCGCCAATGGCCGCGATCGTGGCGATGGCGCTGGCGCGCTGCCTGTTCGGCGGGCTGGGCTCGGCCACCAATCCGGCCGCCCAGGCTTATGTGGCTGACCGCACCACTCCCTTCGAGCGCACCAGCGCGCTGGCCGGGCTTACGGCGGCGTTCGGGCTGGGCGGGATGATCGGACCGGCGCTGGCGGCGGGGTTTGTGGAGCGTATCGGCATCGCCCCTTTCATGATCCTGATTGCGGCGCTGGTGGGCGCGGGCGCGCTGGTGGTGCGCCTGACCCTGCCGGAGAAAACCCCGCCCAAACGCCAGGGCCGGCCGATCAATCCGCTGGTGCAGTTCCGCTTTGCGCTGGACCCACGCCTGACCGGCTTCATGATCTATGGCTGCGCGCTCTGGTTATCCCAGGCGGCGAGTCTGCAGGCCCTGTCCTTCTATGTGATGGACCGGCTGGAGATCGGTCCTGAAGAGGGGCTGCAGCTGGCCGGGGTGGCGCTGACGGCGGGCGCGGCGGCGCTGATTTTCGCCCAGCTGGCGGTGATCCCGGCGCTGAAAACCAGCCCGCGCGTGCTGATGATCATGGGCGCGGTGCTGGTGGCGGCGGGCAATGCAGAGATGGTGTTTGCGCCCAATTACGCGGCCATCGTGGTCGGTTTCATGCTCAACAGCTTCGGATTCGGCCTCGCCCGCTCCGGATTCACCGGCGGCGCCTCGCTGGCGGTCTCGCCCGAGGAGCAGGGCCGGGTGGCGGGCCTGACCACGGCCACCGCAGGCGTCGGCTTCCTGATCGCGCCCCTGACGGGGCTGTGGCTCTATCAGGTGGTGGCGCCGGCCGCGCCGTTCGTGCTGAACACGGGCCTGGCGCTGGGCGCGGTGGTGCTGGCCTTCATGCATCCACGTATACGCGCCGCCGCCGCCCATGCGCTTGACGGGCGCGAGGACAGCGGCCCCGGCCCGGTCTGAAGCCCGGGCTAGCGCGCGGCGCGCGCCGCCATCACCGCCTCATAGGCGCGCCGTCCGGCGTAGCCGTCGGGCGTCAGCCCGGACGCGGCCTGGAAGCGCTTGAGCGCGGCGCGCGTATTGGCGCCGACAATCCCGTCCACGCCTTGCGTGTCATAGCCCAGCGCGGTCAGCGCTTCCTGCAGCTCGCGCGCCTGGCTGCGGGTGATGGGCGGATCGTCCTCCGGCCAGCCGCCCGGCGGCTCGGTCCCGTCGGCCAGGCGCCGGGCGAGAAACGCCACGCCCAGGCCATAGGCGGTGGAGTTATTGTAGCGCATCAGCGCCTCGAAATTGCCGAACACCAGAAAGGCCGGCCCGCGCGCGCCCGCCGGCAGGATCAGCCGCGCGGTGCGGTGCAGATCGTCTGCGGCCCATTCCCCGCCGGCCGGACGCAAGCCGTCCAGCGCCCAGGCCCGCAGCGGACGGCGGGTGTTTTCATTCCAGCCGGCATAATCAAACCCGTCGGGCAGAATCGTGCGGATCGCCACCGGCGCGCCCGCCTCCCAGCCGGCCCGGACCAGAAGATTGGCCGCCGAGCCCAGCGCATCGGCCTCGCTGGTCCAGATATTGCGCCTCCCATCACCATCCACGTCCACGGCGCGTTCCAGATAGGTGGTGGGGATGAACTGGGTCTGGCCCATGGCGCCCGCCCAGCTGCCCTTGAGCTCGGCGCGGGTCGCATAGCCGCGCTCGATCATGCGCGCCGCCGCGATCAGCTGGGCTTCGGCGAAGTCGCGCCGGCGCCCTTCCCAGGCGAGCGTGGCGAGCGAGCGCACCACGTCGAAATCGCCCTGAATGGCGCCATAAGCGCTCTCAAGGCCCCAGATGGCGGTCAGGATGTGCCGCTCGACTTCAAAGCGCGCCTCGACCTGATCCAGCGCGGCGCTGTGGCGTTCGGCCGCGCGCCGCCCGCCCGCCGCGCGCTCGGCCGAGGCCGCGCCGGCCAGGTACTGCCAGATGGGGCGCACGAACTCAGGCTGGGTGCGGTCACGCTCCACAATGCGCAGATCGGGCTCCAGCCCGTCCATCATGGCCGCGCGCACGTCCGGCCTCACCCCTTCAGAGACGAGCCGGGCGGCGAAAGCGTCGCGCCAGGCCGGGAAAGTCGCCGGGTCAGGCGTGTCCGCGCGCGCCGGCGCCGCCAGCGCGGCCGAAGCCGCGGCGATCAGGGCCAGGAGGCCGGCGCCGGAAAACAGGCCGGGCACGATGAGAGACAGCTGGGCGTGGCGCATGAGGCGGACGGCTCCCGGTGACGCTTGAGGGGTCTGAACGCCAAGCCTAACCCGGTGATTGCGGCGAGGCGAGGGCGCCCGGCGCCGCGCTTGCGGGCTGTTTTCGGCCGGGCGCGCATTCACCCGATGCTAACCATCTCTCCAAAGCGCGCATTAACGCCGGCGCCCTAGACTGGCATGAAGTCTGAACGTGACGCGTCGTGTGCGCCGGTTCGGCGCAGGAGGTGGTCCGATGAAATTCCTGAAGGACAAGGCTGGCAATGTGGCGGTGACGTTCGCCCTTGCTCTGGTGCCGCTGTGCGGAATGGGCGGACTGGCCGTCGACACCGCCCAGCTCATGGGCGTGCGCGCCTTTTTGCAGAACGAGGCCGATCAGGCCGCGCTCAATGGCGCGGTTGAAGGTCCACACGGCGATTACGCCCGCTACCGCGCCATCGCACACGACCGCATCCAGGCGCGCCGCGCATTGCAGAATCTCGACGTGACCGGCAGCTGGAGCGGCAATGACTACGCGGTGGAGATCCGCGGCACGGTCAACACCGCCCTGGTCCATGTCATGCCGGGCCTTGCCGACAGCGTGAATGTGCGCGCCGAGGCGGTGGCCCGCCTGCATCAGCCGTTGCTGCAATACGAGCCGCCGCTGATCAGCGAGCTCGACCCGGAGGCGGGCGACTATAACCGCATCTATGTCTACTGCTTTGATCCGGACCCCGATGCAGACAAGACAATCGAGGAGCGCCGCACCCAGCGCACCGCCATCCAGGACAATGCCGGGACCAGCTATTCCTACACTTGGCCGCGCTGCGAGGATGGCGAGACAATCAGTTTCGAGCTGTACAATGTGCGCTTCTCGCGCACCGCGCCGCACCGCTGGGACGACCCCTCGAACGATCACGGCTCCTGGTGCCACCACCGGCCCGATCCGTGCCGGTTCAACTATTTCACCGACACCCGCCTGGTGAACAATGTCGAGCAGCATACCGGGCTGGGGCTCGACATTCTCGAGACCAAGCTGTGCGACACCTATGAGGAGTGCAAGCCGGTCAGCCAGGGCGGGGTGATTCCCGAGGGCAATAACCGCACGCCCCACCGCGAGACGCGGCCCTGCGAGCCGGGCAAGTTCATGTATTACGGCTGGGAGGACCGCCCGCCCGGCCTGCCGGGTCCGAGCGGAAACTGGACCCATATCGCCTGGACCGACCGCGATTACGACGACATCCGGGTGATTATGGAATGCCCGCAATATGACGAGGTGGGCGAACGCTTCGTGCGCCTGCTGCGTTAGGGCTGGCGCGACAGTCCGGCCTGTCTGATCCGCGCGTCATAGGCGTCCATCAGCGTCTGCGCGCCCTCGCCCAGCTCGCGCAGATAGCGCCAGGAATAGATGCCCGAGGCGTGCCCGTCATCGAACACAAGGCGCACCGCATAGCGCCCCACCGGCTCGGCGGCGGTCACCTGCACGCGGGCCTTGCCCGCAATCAGCTTCTTTTGATGGGCCGCATGGCCCTGCACTTCGGCGGACGGACTTTCCACGCGCAACAGCTCGAACGGGATGGAGATATCTGTCCCGTCATCAAAGCGTATGTCCAGCGTGCGCGCTTGCGCCTTGAAGGTCAGCCGCTCCGGCCAGGGTCCGGCGCCGGTCATGGCTTCAGTCCTCCAGGACGCGGGCTTCCTCAGCCAGCATGATCGGCACGCCTTCGCGGATGGGATAGGCCAGCCCGGCTTGGCGCGAGATCAGCTCTCCGGCGGCGCGGTCGTATTCCAGCGGCCCGCGGGTCTGCGGGCAGACCAGGATTTCAAGCAGTTTGGGGTCCAGCCCCGCGCTCTCGCGCGCGGCGTCCGGATCGGTGCGGGCAGTGTCGGAGGTCTGGCTCATGGCTTCAGCACATAATCTTCCCGGCCCTCATCGTCCAGCCCGGCCCGCGCTTTCAGCCCTGATCGGCGGGACGCGGCCGGGCCAGGGCCTCTTCCATCAGCGCGCACAGCAAGCTGGCGCGCGGCGCGCCCGCCCCGGCGGTCAGCAGGGCCTGCTTGGCGTCCGGCGCGAACGGCGCGGCCATCGCCACCCGGTCCACCAGCGCATTCACCGGGGCGGCGCGCAGCGAGTCCCAGTCGGCGGCCAGGCCGGTCAGGGCGAAATAGCCCGTCATCAGGGCCAACAGCCGCGCGCGGTGGTTCTCGGCCGGGGCGGCCTGCGCCAGATCGGCCTCGAACCCGGCATAGTCGGCCCGCGCCATGCGGTAGGGCGTCTTGCACGCCAGCTCGGCGGCGATGGAGAACCGGCACACCCCGGTCAGCACGATCAGATAGCGCCCGTCGCTGGTCTCGGTATGGCTGACGATGCGTCCGGCGGTGGCGATGCGCTCCAGCGCGGGCGCCTCGGGCGCGCCGCCCTTGAGCGGCTGGACCATGGCGATATGGCCGCTGCCGGCCATGGCGTCGTCGACCATGTTGAGATAGCGCGGTTCGAACACGTTGAGCGGCAGGTTCTCGCCCGGCGGCAGGATGCAGCCGCGGATCGGAAACAGCGCGATCTCCCGGGGCAGGGCGTCAGTCTGGCTCATGGCGGTCCGCAATCGGCTCGACGCCATGATGTAGCACGCCGCGCCCGCGCGGCCAGCATCCCGGCGGCGCGCAGCCAGCGTGGCCTTCCGGCCACACATCCCGGCGTCCGTAAGCGCCCTGTGGCCGCAGGCTCTGGCCCTGACGCGCGCGAGCGGTCATTGTGACGCGTGACCGGGGCGCAACACGCGCGCCCCGCCGGCAAGCCCGGAATCTGGAGGCTCAGAGGATCCATGCTGCGAACGGTCTGATCCATACCGGCGCGCCGGCCTGACGGCCGGAGGCGATACCCGCGCCTGACCGGCGCCCGCGTCCTGCGGGCGGGCCGGCCAGTGCAAGCCGCTGCGCCCGCCATGCTCAGACCATGTTCAAGAACGCCCGTACGGGCCGCCCAGCCTGGAAGCCTCTCATGACCGATACAGCCGCCAACGCGCCCGTCAGCGCGCCCGCTAATGCTTCTGAGCGCACAGACCGCGCCCTGTCCAACCTCGCCGTCGCCGGCTTCATCTGGCGCCAGTGGATGCGCAAGCCGCGCCTCTATGGCGCCTATGTCGGCTTCATGGCGCTGGCCACCCTGGCCGATGTGTTCGTGCCGGTCGCCGCCGGGCGCCTGATCGACGCCATCAGCGGGTCCGGCGCAGACCCGGCGGGCGGCGCGCACTGGATGGCGCTGGCCCTGTTCCTGGCGCTGGCCGCGGGCGTGAACATCGCCCGCCAAATCGGCGTGCGCATCGAGATCATCGCCACCAGCGCGGTGATGGCCGAGATGACCACGGACGCGTTCGCGCGCGTGCAGGCATTCTCAGCCGACTGGCACGCCAACGCGTTCGCCGGGGCCCTGGTGCGCAAGATCACCCGCGGCATGCGCGCGTTCGAGGAAATCACGATGTATCTGTGGGCCGGCATATTGCCAGGCCTCGGCGTGACCTACGGGCTGGGCGTCTACATGCTGCTCAACTGGCCGGTGGCGGGCGCCTATGTGCTGGCGGTCAACACCGCGTTCATCGTCATGACCGTTGTGATGATGGAGCGCTATGTGCGCCCGCAAAACCTCATCTCCAACGCCCGCGACGCCGATCTGGGCGGGGCGGTGGCCGATACGCTGAGCTCGATCAACACGGTGAAGGGCTTCGGCGCCGAGGCGCGCGAGACCGGCCGCTTTGCCGCCGTGGCGGCCGGCTGGAAGCGCGAGATCCGCAAGACCTGGTTCCGCTTCGTCAACACCTGGCTGGCCCAGACGGTCGCCGTGCTGGCCCTGCAGGCGGGGCTGGCCGGGCTGTTGCTGGGCCAGTGGCAATCGGGTCAGGCGAGCGCGGGCGACGTGGCCTTTGCGCTGACCGCCTTTCTGGTGATGGCCGGTTACATGCGCCGCTTCGGAGAGGAGGTGCAAAGCCTGCAAAAGGGCATGGACGACATCCAGGACGTGGCCGGCTTCATGGCCGAGCCGCTTCAGATCGCCGATGCGCCCGGCGCGCCGGACTTCCGCCCCGGTACGGGCGAGATCGCATTCGATCAGGTGCGCTTCACCTATGCCGGGCAGGACGCGCCGCTCTATGAGGACTTCACCCTGACCATAAGGGCGGGCGAGAAGATCGCGCTGGTGGGACCGACGGGGTCTGGCAAATCGACCTTCGTGAAGCTGATCCAACGCCTGTATGACGTGGACAGCGGGGCGATCCGCATTGACGGGCAGGATGTGCGCGATGTCTCCCAGGCGAGCCTGCGCCGGGCGATCGCCGTGGTGCCCCAGGACCCGGCTCTGTTCCACCGCACGATTGCGGAGAACATCGCCTACGCCCGCCCCGGCGCCAGCCGTGACGACGTGATCGCGGCGGCCCGGCGGGCGCGCGCCCACGGCTTCATCGAGGCTCTGCCACAAGGCTATGACACGCTGGTGGGCGAGCGCGGGATCAAGCTGTCAGGCGGCGAGCGCCAGCGCGTGGCCATCGCCCGGGCGATTCTGGCCGATGCGCCGATTCTGGTGTTCGACGAGGCGACCAGCTCGCTCGACAACGAGACCGAGCGCGACATCCAGGCGGCGCTGGCCGAGGTCACGCAAGGCAAGACCGCTATCGTCATCGCCCACCGCCTGTCGACGATCCGCGACGCCGACCGGATCCTCGTGTTCCAGGGCGGCGCCATCGTGGAGCAGGGCACGCACGCCGAGCTCAGCGCCCGGCCCGGCGGCGCATACAGCCGGCTTGCGGCGCTGGCCCAGGCCTAGACCGCGCGGCGGCGCGCCGCGAACAGGATGATGAGCGGCGGGATCCAGGGGATCAGCCGCTCATACAGCCCGCCCGGCCCCTGGCCGGTCTGGTTGAAGAACACAGTGAGGGCGAAGCCCGCCAGCATGGCCGCGATCACGGCGCCTGCGCCGGGGCGCCAGACAAAGACTCGCGCCAGAATGATCGGCCCGAAGGCCGCGCCCAGCGCGTTCCAGGCGAACAGCACCCGGCTGAAAATATCCGATGGCGCCGCCAGGGTCAGCACCACCGCCGCTGCGCACAGGGCGGCCATGACGGCGCGGGCGATCAGCACTTCGCGGCCCGGGAAAATGCGCGCCACCCGCGCGTCATGAGAGATCGCGGCGGCCGAACTCAGCAGCACCGAATCCACCGTGCTCATCACGGCTGACAGAAGGGCTGCCAGCACCACGCCGGCCATCACCGGCGGAAACAGCGTGGCGATGGACGCAAACAGCACCTGCTCGTGCTGACCATCCTCAAGGCCCAGCGCCAGCGTGCGTCCGGCCAGGCCCAATATCGCCATGCCCACGAACACCATGATCGCCCAGCTGATCGAGATGGCGAAGGCGCGCCGGCGCGCCATGTCGTCCTTTACGCCCATCACCCGCGCGGCCAGCTGCGGCTGGCCCGCCGTGCCAAGCCCGATACTGGCGAGGCCCAGAATGAAGCCTGTGGCGATGAATCCCGATCGCCCGCCAAACGCCTCGAGATGGGCGGGATAGTCCGCCGCCAGCGCGGCGAACACCGCGTCCGGCCCGCCCGCGGCGATCACGGCGGCGACGGGCGCGATGATGGCGATGAAGGCCATGACCAGGCCCTGGAGCATGTCGGTCACCGAAATCGCCCAGAAGCCGCCCAGCAGCGAATAGATCAGCACCACGCCGGTTCCCAGCAGCACCGATTCGGCGACGCCCAGGCCGAAATAGCTCTGCATCGCCGTGCCCGCGGCCTGTAATTGCGCCGCAACGTAGAAGATGAAGCAGAACACCACCAGCGCCGCGGAAATCAGCCCGATCAGGCGCTTGCCGCCTGCGCCCGCATCGCCGGAGAGGTAGTCGGCGAGCGTGATGTGCCCGCGTTCGGCCGCCTCGCGCTGCATGGACCGGCCCATCACGATCCAGAGCAGCGCATACCCCGCCCAGATGCCCGGCAGCATCCACAGCGCGCTCACACCGACCAGGAACACGAAACCTGAAAATCCCAGCAGCACCCAGGCCGAGGACGAGGTCGCGGCATAGGACAGACCCGCCACCCACGGTCCCAGCGTGCGCCCGCCGATCAGATAATCAGCCTCGGTGCCCGTGCGCCGGCTGGCCCACACCCCGATGCCGATCAGCAAACCCTTGTAGACGATCAGCGTCGTCAGGATGATGGCGGCGTTGGACATGGATGTAGCCCTCCCCGAGGCGGTGACGCCACCTCATGGCATTCGCGCCGCGCTGGCAAGCCTGACGACCTGCTTGCAAAACCCGGCTTGCAGGGCGATCCGGGCTGATCCACAACCGGCGCCAGACGCGATCAGGGCGCGCACGCGGGAGGGGCGGCATGAACCACAGGCAGGATCAGGCGTCCGTGACCGGCGTTCTGGTGCTGTTGGCGGCGGCCTGCGTCATCGGGTTCGCGGCGATTCTGGTGAAACTGTCCGAGCTCGGCCCCCAGGCCATCGCCTTCTGGCGCCTGGCGCTCGCCGCGCCCGCGCTGGGCGTGTGGCTGATCATCGAGGAGCGGCGCAACCGCGCCAGGCCGCCGGTTCAGCCCGTAAGGCCGGCGCGCCAGTGGCGCATACTGGCGCTGGCGGGCGTATTCTTCGCCGGCGATCTCGCCTTCTGGCATGCGGGTATCAAGATCACCACCGCCGCCAACGCCACCCTGCTGGCCAATCTCACCCCTGTCGTGGTCGCGGTCGCCGCCTGGGCGCTGTTTCGCGAGGCCATAACGGCGCGCTTCCTGATCGCCGCGGCGCTGGCGCTGGGCGGCGCGGTGCTGCTGTCCGCCGCCAATGTACGCTTTGCGCCCGAGCGCCTGACCGGAGACGTGCTCTCCGCCCTCACCGCGCTTTGGTATGCGGCCTATCTTCTGACGGTGCGCGCGGCGCGCCTGGCCGGGGCGGGAACTGCGCGGGTGATGTTCTGGTCCACCGTGATCGCCGCCCCGCTCTCGCTCTCAATCGCGCTGATCGCCGGAGAGGCGCTGTTTCCCGCCACTCTGGCGGGGTGGGCGCCGCTGATCGCGCTGGGCGTGGTGGTGCATGTGCTGGGCCAGGGCGGCATCGCGTTCGGGCTGGGCCGCACGCCCGCGGCGCTGGCCTCGCTGATTATCCTGGTCCAGCCGGTGGTCGCCGCGGCGGCCGGCTGGATCCTGTTCGGCGAGGCGCTGGTGATGCTGCAATGGTTCGGCGCGGCGCTGGTGCTGACCGGGGTCTATCTCGCCCAGCGCACCGGGCCGCGGCTCACCACGCGCCTGCGCCGCTGACGCTTCAGCGCGCGGCCATGCCCTCGATCAGCAGGGTCAGGCGCCGGCCCAGCGCGGCGTGCGGGTCCTCCCCCTCGCAGCGGCGGCACTCGCGCAAGGAGCCCATGAAGATGTCGAAAGTGCAGGCGAACGCCGCCGACGGGTCGAGATCGGGGCGCAGCTCGCCGGAGCGCACGCCCTCCTCCAGCGCCCGGCGCACCGGCGCCCAGGCGAAATCCATGGCGTCGAACGCCCGCTGATACGCCTCGCCATCATCCAGCCAGCTGTGCCCGACGGAAGCCGAGACCAGCTCGATCTGGCGCATATGAGCGTCCATCATCAGCTGCAGCAGGGCCGCCAGCCGGTCCGCCGCGCGCCCCGACAGGGCCGATTCCATATGGCCCGCGCTTTCGGCGATCGATTCGTAATGGCCGCGCATGATCGCCATCAGCAGCGCCGCCTTGGACGGCTCGGCGTTGAGCACCGTGCCCGCCGACACGCCGGCGCGGTCAGCGATCATCTTGATGGTCGCGCCCTGATAGCCCTCTGAAAGAAACACTTCGCGCGCTGCGTCCAGCACCGCCATGCGCGTCGTCTCGCGGCGCTCGTCGCGCCGCGTCACCCGTTTTACTGCTGCGTCCCGCATTGATGTCCCGCCTGTCCCGCTTACTCCGGGCCGGGATATAGGCCGGCCTGGAGCGCGCTCCACATACACATGCATGCAATTTGTAACAATAAAAATCGAACGCCGTTCAACCCACGCGGTCTTGACGGGCCCCCTCGCAGGCCCGGTCTGCGCGCGCGCGCCGCACCCCCCGCGCATTGCCCTGATGGCGGCGCCGGTCTATGTGAGCGGGCATGAACACGCTGCTTGATCTCGTTGTCTACGGCTCGATCGCCATCGTTTTCGCGATTCTGGTCGCAGGCATCTACGCCCTGTTCCGGGGGGGTGATTTCGGCCGCACCTGGTCGAACCGGCTGATGCGCGCGCGCGTGCTGTTCCAGTTCATCGCCATCGTCGCGGTGGTCGGCGCGGTCTGGGCCAAACAGACCTTCGGATTCTAGGGCGCAATCATGAACCGGCCGGCCGGACGCCCGGCGCCGGTCAGGGCGCTGCGTCCGCATGCTCCCATTGCTCGACAAACACCAGCGCGCCGGTGTCGAAGCCCAGCGCGTCGAGCTCAGCCAGGCGCACGTCCAGCACGTCCGGATCAAGGCGCGGCTCGCGGGCGAGGATCCACAGATAGCGCCCGCGCGGCTCGCTCACCACGGCCCACTGGTACTCGGCCTCGTCCAGCTCGATGATCCAGTAATCGCCCCAGAAAGGCCCGAAGAACGAGACTTCCAGCTGCGCCCCGCCGGTATCCGGAACCACGCGCGCGCGGCCGCGCGCGGTGTCGGCCGGGCCATCCAGCCCGTCGCGAAAGCAGGTGTTGACCACCTCGATCAGCCCGCCGGGCCGGCGCGCATAATCCGCCGTCACACCCTCGCAGCCGCGCTCGAACCGGTTGTCATAGCGCGCGATCTCGAACCAGCGGCCGAGATAGCGCTCCAGATCCACCTCGGCGACAGTGGTGAGCGGCGCGTCAGACGTGCGCCGTTCAGGCTGTGGCGCACAGGCGGAGAGGGCGCCGGCGAGCAGGGCCAGGATCGGCGCAAGGGCGAGGCGCATGGGCTGGCTCCAGCGGGGATTAATGAGAGGCAGCGGCAATATAGCACGCCGCGCCCATTCTGGCAGGGTGCTCTCTGCGTACCGTCTGGATGTCAGCCCCGCGCCGCCGCGATCAACGCGTCGATCTCGGCGTCGGCGGTGCACCAGCTGGTCACGAAGCGCGCCGAGCCGTCGGGCCAGGCGTAGAAGCCCGCCCCGGCGTCGCGCAGGCGCTGCGTCAGGGGCGCGCTCAGACGCACGAACACCTCATTGCCGTCCACCGGATGGGCCAGCTGCGCCCCGTCCGCCTGAACCAGCCCGTCGGCCAGGCGGCGCGCGGCGGTATTGGCCCGGCGCGCCAGCGTCAGCCACAGATCATCGGCCAGCCAGGCGTCCAGCTGGGCGGCGATAAAGCGCGCCTTGGGGGCCATGTGGCCGGCGCGCTTCTGGCGCGCCTGCAGCCGGGCGAAGCGGTCCATCACGGACGGAAACAGGATCACGGCTTCCGCCGCCAGCGCGCCGGTCTTGGTGGCGCCCAGGCACAACACGTCGACACCGGATTTCCAGGTCAGCTCCGCCGGGCTGCAGCCAAGGCCCGCCAGCGCGCTGGCGAACCGGGCGCCGTCCATGTGGACGCGCAGGCCAGCCGCGCGCGCCGGACCGGTCAGCCGCCCGACTTCCTCCAGCGTATAGGCGCAGCCCGCCTCGTTGAGCTGGGACAGGCTGAGCACGGCCGGAGGCGGGGCGTGGACAAAATCTGCGGGCCACTGGTTCAGGGCGTCGCCGAGGGCTGAGCGGTCGATCTTGCCGTGGGCGCCGGGCAGGGGCAGGAGCTTGGCGCCGCCGGTGAAAAACTCCGGCGCGCCCCGCTCGTCGCGGTGGATATGGGCTTCGTCATGGCACAGCACCATGGCGTCGGACGGGCACAGCACCGACAGCGCCAGCGCATTGGCCGCCGTGCCCGACACCGCGAAGACCACTTTCAGATCGGTCTCGAACAATTCCTTGAGGCGCGCCTCCACGCGCGCGCTGACGGCGTCCGCGCCATAGCTGGGCGCAAAGCCCACATTGGCGCGGGCGATGGCCTCGATCAGGGCGGGATGGGCGGGGGCGGTGGTGTCGGACAGGAAATTCATGGCCCGCAATCGAGCGCGCCCACGCGGCGGCGTCAATGCATGTGAGCGGCGCCATGGCGTGGCCGCCGGCGTCGACTCGGCCAGCTCTGGCCGTGGTCAGTGATCGTCTCGCCGGGGACGGCGTGCCGCCTATTGAGAGTGGTGCACTGTGGGCGCCCGTATCAGCGCCACACCGCCAAACAAAACGAACAAGCCGGCTGTGAGTGATGTCACAACGCCGAAGAAAAGCAGACTTTCGACCCACGACTGAAGCGCATTCAGGTTTATCACGTCCGACACGCTGGCCGGTCGGATGACGCCCGGTTCTCCAATCATGCTCAAATGCTCTGCGATACCTGCAACGGTGAGTGCAAGATTGAGCAGGATCGTCCCACCCACCGCGACGCTGAACCACAACAGATTTGTGCGCCGGAGACGAAACACCTTCGCGATGAGGATCGTGCCCGCATTCGCCATAAGCAGCCAGAAGATCGCCAGTATGTAGAGGATGAATAGGGGCTGAAGTCCGGCAATCAGCGCGTCAATGGCGCCAGGAAAGAAATGCCAGGTGGCAATTAAGGCCAACGGCCAGGAAAGCGGCACAGCGAACAGGGCGAACAGGCCAAGCATCACCTGCCGGCCGCTCACATAGCTGTCATTCCCGGGGTTCATCGCGCTGCGCCCTCTTCGGTCAGAGTGCACAGATGACCCTGTCTGCCCATCCGGATCAAGCGGCCAAATTCGTCATATTCCTTGTCAGGTCGCGTCCTTGATCGCCATGAAATTGAATTGTGCTGAATCCGATGCGGCACGCTGCTCGCGATTGAACCGGCGCCTGCCGCCGCTAAAGTGCGGCGCTTCTTGTGCTAAGGAAGCCCCATGCCCGTATCCGATCCGGTCGCCCGCCCGTTCGACACGCCCGAGCGCAAGGCGTTCCGCGAAAGCGTGGAGCGGTTTGTCGCGCGCGAGATCGCGCCGCATGGCGACGCCTGGGACGAGGCGGGCGATTTTCCATGGGGCCTGCATGAAAAGGCGGGCGCGCTCGGCCTGTTCGGGTTCGGCATTGACGCCGATCATGGCGGCGCCGGGTTTGACGACGCCTTCATGCGTCTCAATGCCGGAGTGGCGCTGGGCTATGCGGGCGTGGGCGGGGTGAATGCCTCGCTGGGCTCGCGCAATATCATGACCGGCCCCATCGCGCGGCTCGCCCGCGAGGAGATCAAACGCGCCGTGCTGCCTGACATTGTGTCGGGCCGTGCGGGCGGCGCGCTGGCGATGACCGAACCGTCGGGCGGGTCGGATCTCGCCCGGATGAAGACCCGCGCCCGGCGCGACGGCGATGACTGGGTGATTGATGGCGAGAAGACCTTCATCACCGGTGGGATGAAGGCGTCCTGGTTCGTGGTCGGCGCGCGCACGGGCGGCGAGGGCTTTGGCGGGATATCGCTGTTTCTCGTGCCTGGCGACGCGCCGGGTTTCACCCGCGCCGCCATCACGCGCAAGATGGGCTGGTGGTCGTCCGACACCGCCACGCTTCACTTCGATTCCTGCCGGATTCCCGGCGATGCCCAGCTGGGCGAGGAGGGCAGCTGCCTTCTCGCGATCATGGACAATTTCAACTATGAGCGCCTGGCGCTGGCGGCCGGGTGCCTGGGCATGGCGCGGCGTTGCCTGGATGACGCGGTGGACTGGGCGCGGGCGCGCGAAACTTTCGGCAAGCCGCTGATCCGCCATCAGGTGATCCGCCACAAGCTGGCCGAGATGAGCGCGCGCATCGATGCGCTGGACGGCTATCTGCAAATCCTCGCCGCGGCGATCAATACAAGCCTGGAGACCGGCGAGCCCCTGCCGGCGGCGGGTCTGGCCAAGGCGAAATTCCTGGCCTCCGGCGTAGCGGAGTATTGCGCCAGCGAGGCGATGCAGGTGCTGGGCGGGGCGGGCTATCTGCGCGGCTGCGCGGTGGAGCGCATCTATCGCGAGGTCAAGGTGATGGCCATTGGCGGCGGGTCGGAGGAGATCATGCGCGATCTGGCCGCGCGCCAGATGGGGCTTTAGGCCGCCGTGGCGGCGCCGGACCCGGGTTGAGCCTCCGTGGCGGCCAGCAGGGTCTGGATCTCGGCCAGTTTCGGCCTGGCGTCCGCCTGCGCAGCCTCGCTGCGGCCCATTTCCGACGACAGGGCGCGCATGGCGCGCGCCTGGGCGTCCTGACGGCAGCGCCCGGCGGGCAACACGCCCGACGCCGCGAGCTTGAGCAGCGCGGCGGCGCGGTCGAGCGCAGGGCGCTCTGACTGCGCCACGCGCGCAAGGATCTTGGTCTCGTCCAGCGCCTGCAGGCCCAGCGCGTCAAACGCTTCGGCCAGCTCGGCCTTGTCTTCCTCCGGGAAGGACCCTTTGAGTGCGCGCGCCTGCAGCTGGGTCAGGCGCGAGAGCCGCTCGAACGGCTGGCCCGGCCCGCGCAGGAACCAGGTCTCGGTCGCCGGCGCCTTGAGGCGGGCGCGGATATAGCCGGCCAGCTTCTTCTTGTTGGCTTCCCCCACGATGTTGTCTTCCATCGCGAACAGCCGGTCGATCACCTCGGGCGGGCTGGCGCAGCCCTCCAGCGCCTCGTCCACCGCTTCAGGCGCCAGCAGGCGGCCCGAACGGCAGGTGAAGGCCTCCACCAGCGCATCGGGATGCAGATCGGGACCCGACACCATGATCAGGCGCTGGGCGAGTTTGCGCGACAGCTCGATCTCGCGCATCACGCTGTCCGGGCGCAGGCGCTTGGGCGAGCGCAGATAGCTCAGGATGCGGCTGGCGATCTCGCCTCTGGCGTCGGGCAAATCGCGCGAGGCGAAGCGGGCGGCGAGCCGGCGCGCAGGCTCGGGCGTATCAGCCAGATCCGGGTGCTCGGGCTTGCCTTCATACATCCCGGTCAGGCGCTCCACATGGACGCCCGCATCCGGTCCCGGCCCGGTCAGCGCCGTGACCGCGCTGTCAAAGGTCAGCATTTCAGCCAGGAACGCATCGGCCTGGGCCAGCGCAAAGGCGCGCGCCTCGGGCGCTTCGGGCAGCTCTTCAAGCATGTCGAGCACCAGCACGGTCTTGGCGCTGATATCGCGCGCCTCGCCCAGACGCTCGGCGATGGCCCGGCGCATGCGCTTCTCCGGACCGCCATCGGCCAGAATCTTCTCGGTCAGCTCGGCGAAATTGCGCGCCTTGGGCGGCGCCTTGCCGGCTTTCGCCTCGCGCCGGGCCTCGGCGGTGGCGCGCTCCACCAGGGCGTTGAGCATTTTGACATAGGATTGCACCGGCGCCTGGCTGGACTGGGCGCGCGCGATCGCCACCTTCTGGACCGCGTGCTGGAGATCGGTCTCCGACCCGTCCAGATCCTCGATCAGATCGGGCCGGCTGAGCAGCTCCAGCGGACACACCTGGCGGCGCTCCAGCCAGCCGGACAGGACGCGGCGTATGGTGTCGCGCGCCGAGGCGCCGAAGAAATCGGACGGGGTCACACACGGCAGACTCGCCTCGCCGGTCTTGTCCTCCTCGGCGCTGAAACGCTCCGGCCCGGCCTCGAAAATCGCGCCGCCGCGGAATGCGCCTTCCCCGGCGTTCCAGACCTCGCGCACCACGCGCACCGAGCCCTGGGGAAGGGCCTCCTTGAGGTCACGCGCCAACTTGAGCGCGGCGTCGCGGTCATGCAGCGCCTCGGCCAGCGTCCAGGACGCCTTGCGGTGCTTCTTGACGAACACCTCGAAATGGATGTCGTTTCCGGCCATGACGCCTGCCTGTCCCGCGTTAACAGCTCGCGCTAGAATGGCGCCACAGGCTTAACCGCGCGTAACCATGCTTTGCACGCGCGGCGCACGCCGATAAGCTGCCCCGGCAAGACGGTTCGCCCGTGAATCGCAAAACGCAGTCAGGGACAAGCGGCCATGGCCACAATCGCGCTGGTGGACGATGACGAGAACATCCTTACCTCGGTCTCAATCTTTCTGGAGAATGAGGGCTACGCCGTGCGCACCTATACCGACGGTGCGGCGGCCCTGAGCGAGCTGTCGGCGCAGCCGCCCGATCTGGCGATCTTCGACATCAAGATGCCGCGCATGGATGGGCTGGAGCTGTTGCGCCGGGTGCGCCAGACCTCCAACCTGCCGGTGATCTTCCTGACCTCCAAGGACGGCGAGTTCGACGAGGCGCTGGGGCTGGATCTGGGCGCGGACGACTATATCGCCAAGCCGTTCTCCCATCAGCTGCTGGCGCGGCGGGTCAAGGCCGTGCGGCGCCGGGCCCAGTCTGATCCGGACGGGCCGGGCGCGCCGGGCGAGAGCGACCAGAAAGCCATACAGCGCGGCCGGCTGACCATGGATCCCAACCGCCACACCTGCACATGGGACGGACGGCCGGTGCGCCTGACCGTCACCGAGTTCCTGATCCTGCAGGCGCTGGCCAACCGGCCGGGCTTCGTGAAGAGCCGCGACAATCTGATGGACGCGGCCTATGACGATCAGGTCTATGTCGACGACCGCACCATCGACAGCCATATCAAGCGCATCCGCAAGAAGTTCCGCGAGGTCGACACCGAGTTTGACGGGATCGAGACCCTGTATGGCGTGGGCTACCGTTACAAGGAGGCTTGAGCCCTTGCGCGCCCTGGCGCGCGGGCTCGCGCGGCGCCTGCCCGCCTTGCCGCCATTGCCGCTGTGGATATGGATTTCGGCGGTCAACGCCCTGGTCCTGATCATTCTCGGCCTTGGCATGTACGCGATCACCGAGGCGCGCCGCGGCCTGGTGGCCGCCAAGCTTGATTCGCTCACCGCCCAGGCCGAGATCATCGCCAGCGTGATCACCGAAACGGCGGTGTATGGCGATGCGCCCGGCCCGCGCATGGATAACGATTCGGCGCGCGAGGTGCTGCGCCGCCTGTCCTCGCTCTACGTGCCCGACGAATCGCGCGCCATCCTGCATGCGCCCGGTCCGGCGCGCATCGCCGACAGCGACCTGATCGCCGGCCAGGTGGAGACCACCCTGCTCCCGCCCCCGGGCGAAACGCCGCGCGCGCCGCGCCAGCCGCCAGGGGACATGCTCGCGCCGCTCGGCGACTGGATCTCGATGCTGTGGACCACGCCTGAAACGCGCGCCTATCTCGATCTCACCCTGGCCGAGGAGGTGGCGCGCGCCTTCGAGACCGGCGAGCCCCAGCGCGGGGTGCGGCGCGGCGCCGACGGATCGCGCGTGGTGTCGGTCACCCTGCCCATCCAGCTGATCCAGGCGGTGGTCGGCACGGTGACCTACGAATCCTACGATCTGGACGCCCTGATCGAGGAAGAGCGCGTGTTCCTGGGCTATTTCCTGCTGACCGCCGCCATCATCATCGGGGTGGGCACGGTGCTGCTGACCGTCTCCATCGCCCGGCCGCTGAGCCGCCTGGCCGATGCGGCCCGCCAGGTGCGCCTGGCGGGCGGGGCGCGCGTGCCCATGCCCGAGCTGGGCCGCAACATGTACGAGATCGGCACCCTGTCCACGGCCTTCATCCAGATGACCAACGCGCTCTATGACCGGCTGGACGCCATCGAAAGCTTCGCCGCCGACGTGGCTCACGAGATCAAGAACCCGCTCACCTCCATCCGCTCGGCCGCCGAAATCCTGCCCCAGGCCCGCGACGACGCCCAGCGCGCGCGCCTGATCGCGGTGATCCAGCACGATGTGAGGCGGCTCGACCGGCTGATCACGGACATCTCCAACGCCTCGCGCCTGGACGCGGAGCTGGCGCGCGAGGACCTGGCCTTGATCGACCTGACACGCCTCTTGACCGATATCGCCGGGCTGTACCGGCCCGATCCCGAGGCGCCGGAGCCGCAGGCCGGCGTGACGCTCGACGCCGGGCCGGGCCCGCTGCTCCTGCGCGGTCACGAGGGGCCGCTGAGCCGGGTCTTCATCAATCTGGTGGACAATGCGCGCACCTTCTCGCCGCCCGATGGCGAGGTGCGCGTGACGGCGCAGCGCAGCAGCGGCGCCCATTCGCGCCTGATCGTGACCGTAGAGGATGACGGGCCTGGCATCCCTGAGGAAACGCTGGAATCGATTTTCGACCGCTTCTACACACGGCGCCCGGACGGAGCGGCGTTCGGCGCCCATTCCGGGCTGGGCCTGGCGATCGCGCGCCAGATCGTCAACGCTCACGGGGGTTCAATCCGCGCCGGCAACCGGCCGGGCGGCGGCGCGGTGTTCACCGTGGACCTGCCGGCGGCCCGCTAACGCGGCGCCGGCGCCACAGTGTGTGGCCCTTGTGCCGGTCAGGTCTTTGCGCGGACACAAAACCGGTCTTACATGTAATCTGCACACACTCGCTCCGGCAAAGGATCAGATCGCGCCGTCATGATCGGCATCGTCGTCGTCACCCATGGCCGTCTGGCCGACGAGCTGATCCTGGCCGCTGAGCACGTGGTGGGGCCGCTCAAGGCGTGCCGCGCCGTGTCCGTGGGCGCTGAAGACGACATGGATCTGCGCCGCGACGATATCCGCGCCGCCATCGCAGCCGCCGACCAGGGCGACGGCGTGATCGTCATTACCGACATGTTCGGCGGCACGCCCTCCAACCTGTCCATCTCGCTCCTGGAGCGCGGCCGGGTGGAGGTGATCGCCGGCGCCAATCTGCCCATGATGATCAAGCTGGCCGAGGCGCGCGCGCGCCTGCCGCTGACCGCGCTGGCCGACAGCGTGAGCGATGCGGGACGGCGCTATATCGCCGTGGCCTCGCGGCTGCTGGACGGGCCCGCATGAAGGCCGAACGCACGGTGACCATCTGCAATCCGCGCGGACTGCACGCGCGCGCCTCGGCGCGTTTCGTAGCCGAGGCCGCCCCGTTCGAAGCGCGCGTGACGGTGGCGCGCGAGGGCGAGGAGGTGGCCGCCGATTCCATCATGGAATTGCTGATGCTGGCCGCCGGGCCGGGCGCGCAGATCACCATCCGCGCCGAGGGCGAAGCCGCCAAGGAAGCCGTCGACGCGCTCGCCGGGCTCGTGGAATCAGGCTTCGGCGAGCTCAGCTGAGAGCGCGCGGCCGCATAAGCAGCAGGGAAAGGCTTCGGCCATGGCGCGGGGCGCAAAACGCAAGGGCGGCAAGCCCGGACCGCGCGGGCAAGGCGGGAGCGCATCGGCGCGCCGCCAGCAATTCCTGACCCGCACGGCGCGCGTGTTCGATGCGCCCGAGGCCGCCGCCGAGGCGCTGATGAGCCAGGGCCGGCGCCAGAGCCTGCGCTTCAATCCGCTGGCCGGCGTGAGCCGCGCCGGTTTCGAGGCCGGCCTGGCGCCCTGGAAGGCCGGGCTGACGCCCATTGAGTGGTGTGACGGCGCCTGGCATCTCGATCTGGCGCAGGGCGAGACTTTGCCGGATCATCTATTCTCCAGCGGCCAGGCCTTCATCCAGAACGCGTCGAGCTTCATCCCCGCCCTGGCGCTCGATCCCCAGCCGGGCGAACGCATTCTCGATCTGTGCGCGGCGCCGGGCGGCAAGACCTCCCATATCGCGGCGCTGACCGGCAACGCGGCCGAGATCTGGGCCAATGACGCCCTGCCCGCGCGCCTGCCCAAGCTGCGCGAGGTGCTGGACCTGCTCCATGTGCGCACGCAGGCCGTGACCGGTCATCCCGGCCAGTTCATCGACCGCTTCCTGGAGGGGCCGTTCGACCGCATCCTGATCGACGCGCAATGCACCGGAGAGGGCATGATCGATCTGCGCCGCCCGGCCAGCTGGCGATACTGGTCGCTGGAGCGCATCACCGAATACAGCCGCCTGCAGCGCAAAATGCTCACCGCCGCCAGCAAGCTGCTCAAACCCGGCGGGGTGCTGGTCTATTCCACCTGCACGCTGGCCCCGGAGGAGAACGAGCTGCCGGTCCACACCCTGCTCAGCCGGGCGCCGGACATGACGCTGGAGCCTGTCGACATCGCCGCGCCCGGCCTGGTCCCGGCGCGCACGCGCTGGGAGAACGAGGCGTTCGATCCGCGCCTCGCTCACGCGCGCCGCGTCATGCCAAGCCGGTTCCTGGAAGCCTTCTTCGTCGCCCGTTTCCGCAAGGCGGGGTGAGGGCCGGGATCAGCCCTCAGGCCGTTCGTCATTGCGCTTGCGCCGTCCGCGCTGGCGCTTGCCGGGCGCGGCGCCCGGCTCGGGCGGCGCGGCGCTGGCGCCGTCAAACACCACCATCACCTCGCCGCGCGGCGGTTCGGGGAAGCGGGCGATCATCGCGCTCAGCGGCCCGCGCGCGGTTTGTTCGAACATCTTGGTGATCTCCAGGCACACCGCCGCCTCGATATCGCCGTACACCGCCAGCGCGTCCTCCAGGAGGCCCGGCAGGCGGTGGGGCGCCTCCATCATCACCAGAGTGGCCTGATGGCGCCGGGCCCGCTCCAGCCAGTTGCGCCGCTGGCCGCTCTTGCGCGGCGGGAAGCCCAGAAACACAAATTCGTGGGCGGGCAGGTTGGACAGGACCAGTGCGCTGAGCACCGCCGAGGCGCCGGGGATGACGCGCACATCCAGCCCGCGCTCATAGGCCGCCGCCACCACCCGGTAGCCCGGATCATTGATGCCGGGCATGCCCGCATCGCTGCACAGGGCGACGGTCTGCCCGCGCGCCACCAGATCGGCGATGCCGGACGCGCTGTGGCGCTCGTTATGGTCATGGCAGGCGATCAGGCGCCGGGGCGCGACGCCGTAATGATCCAGAAGCTTGCGGGTATGGCGCGTATCCTCGGCCGCGATCACGTCGGCCTCGGTCAGGATGCGCACAGCCCGGTAGGTCATGTCCTCCAGATTGCCGATGGGCGTGGCCACCAGATAGAGGGTTCCGGGCTGTTCTTGCGCCTCCATGTCCAGCGTCCCTGACGGCCCGCCCTAGCCGTCGCGCTTGGCCTGGGCCTTCTTGATCTGCTGGGACACCCGGCCGACCTCGCGCGGATCGGAGATCTGCTCGCGCTTGGCGCTGGTGTTTTTTTGCATGCCCTTGCTGGCGGTGCGCGATCCCGGGCGCGTGGTCTTCGGGGCGGCGCGCTTCATCTCCAGCGCCTTTTTCATGCCCGACTGGGTTTCCTCGCGCGCCGAGGCGGCGGCACGCCTTGCATGCTCGGTGTTGAGGCGCTTGAGGGCGTTGGACAGCGCCGCGGCCTTTTCCTTCGAACCCAGATTATCCGCCGCCGGCTTGGCGCCTTGGGCCTTGGCCTTGCCGCGCATCTCGCGGCGCTGGCGCTTGGAGATGTCCAGCGCGCGCTGGCGGCGCTCGCGCACCAGCTTGCGGGTGTCGGCCAGCGTCTTGTCGTCCAGCGAGGACAGGGCGGGATGGTGCGAGCGGTCGACCAGCTCCAGCTCGTCCTTGGTGAACAGGCGGGCTTCGTCCTTGCGGCTGACGGCCATGGGTGGGTCTCCTTTATCCGTTTATCGGATGGATAATCGGTTGAAAGGGCGCGCCTTGCCAAGGTGCGGTGCGCATCTGGGCGGCTATCTCCCGCCCTGCCCCGCCTCCAGTCCGCCCCGGCATGCGAAGTCACGCGCCAGGCAGGCCTCAGCGCGCGCGGCCCGCTTCTTCGAATTCCTGAAGATCAGGCGCGTAGGCCATCCTGATCCAGGCCGGAGGGCCGGGCCGGACATCAACCAGGCGGCCCTGATCAAAGGTGAGGACAAGCTTGGGATTCTGCGCCGCCGCCGAGTTGTCGTAGACGAGGCCCATGTCGGCGAACCCCACAGCCATCGGGACGAGGCGCGCCGAGCGGTCATACCGTTCGCGGATTTTGCTCTCGGGCACAGCGTGCCCGCCCGTCCCGGTCCGGTAGGCGACACGCGCCACGGAGAGATCGGGGCTATCGACCCCCACATGCATTACCCAGACCGTGTAGCCCCGCTCCCGCGCCGCTTTCACGAGTTCAAGCTTCGAGGGATGCGAGAAAACGGTCTCGGTGACGAAGTCTGCGCCCCGGGAGAGCATCGCGCTGCGCCGCTGCGCTGCGATCTCGGCCGCCTTGTAGGCGGCCTGCGGGCTCTGATCGGCCAGCTCGTCGCGCTGGATTATGTCGGCATTGATGAAGAGGCCTGAAAAGGCGGGCGCCACGCGCGTGTGATACAGGGTCGATTTGCCGGCGCCATTGGGGCCGGCCAGCAGGATCATGGTCGGATTCATTCCTCAGGCGGAGCGTCTGCTTGGACGATCCCGCCCGACGCATCAAGGCCGGGCGCCTGGCCGCTCTTTCGCAGCTGTGCAAAGAACGCGTCCTCGTCCGGGCCGGGCTCGGACATCTTCACAAGGAAACGCTCTGACCAAACCGCTTTTTCCTCGGCGGTGAGGCGGGTCGTCTCCAGCTCGCCAGCGAGCGCTTGCGAGATTTTTGCGTGGTCCAGCCGGCCCGAGCGCTCGATGGCGCGGCCCAGACGCGCCCAGTGGGTGATCTGGCCGGCTAGCGACCGGCTTTGAACCTCCGCCTCGCTGCGCGCATCGTCGATGAGCGCGTCATCAGCAAATTTTACGGACTTGGCCATAGGGTGCCTCCTGACGCAAAAGGTGGCGTTATGCTACCTTTGTGTCAAGGAGCGCGGCTCCTGTCCCGCCGCTGCAGTCCTGCGCACATCCGCAAAACGAAAAACCCCGGAGCCTGAGGCTCCGGGGTTTTGCAATGCGCTGTCAGGCAAGGCCTGATCGTCTCAGTAACCCGCCTTGCCCAGCTCTTCTTCAAGCTCGGGAACCGCCTTGAACAGATCGGCGACCAGGCCGTAATCGGCGACCTGGAAGATCGGGGCTTCCTCATCCTTGTTGATGGCGACGATGACCTTGGAATCCTTCATCCCCGCCAGGTGCTGGATGGCGCCGGAAATGCCCACCGCGATGTAGAGCTCGGGCGCCACCACCTTGCCGGTCTGGCCGACCTGGTAATCGTTGGGCACGAAGCCCGCATCCACCGCGGCGCGCGAGGCGCCCACGGCGGCGCCCAGCTTGTCGGCGACCTTCTCGATAATGGCGAAATTCTCGCCCGAGCCCATGCCGCGCCCGCCGGAGATGACGATCTTGGCCTGGGCCAGTTCCGGGCGGTCGGATTTCGACAGCTCTTCGCGCACGAATTTCGACGAGGCCGCCGGGGCGGGCGCGTCCAGCGTCTCGATTGCAGCCGAGCCGCCATCGCCGGCCTTCTCGAACGTGGTCGGGCGCACGGTGATGACCTTCTTGGCGTCTTTCGACTTCACCGTCATCATGGCGTTGCCGGCATAGATCGGCCGCACGAAGGTGTCGGGCGCTTCAACCGAGGTGATGTCGGAAATCATGGCCACATCGAGCTTGGCCGCGATGCGGGGCATGAAGTTCTTGCCGCCCGTGGTGGCCGGGGCGAGGATCGCGTCGTATTTGTCAGCGATCTTGAGCACCAGCGTCTCCATGGCCTCGGCCAGGCGCTTGTCCAATGCGTCGGAGTCGGCGTGCAGGACGGTTTTCACGCCGTCGAGCTTGGCCGCGGCCTCGGCGACGGCTTTGGCGTCTTTGCCCGCGACCAGGACATGGATGTCCCCGCCGATTTGTCCGGCCGCCGTGACCGCGGCGCGGGTGGCGTCATTCAGCGACGCGTTGTCGTGTTCAGCGATGACCAGGACGGACATTACAGCACCCCTGCGTTTTTCAGCTTGGAGACCAGATCGGCCACGCTCTCCACCTTCACGCCGGCCTGGCGCTTGGGCGGCTCGGCGACTTTCAGCACTTCAAGGCGCGGCGCGACATCCACGCCGTAATCCTCGGGCGTCTTGGCGTCGATGGGCTTGCGCTTGGCCTTCATGATGTTGGGCAGGGAGGCGTAGCGCGGCTCGTTCAGGCGCAAATCGGTGGTGACGATGGCGGGCAGGGAGACATGGATGGTCTGCAGGCCGCCGTCGATCTCGCGGGTGACGTTGAGGCCGTCGCCTTCCTTCTCCACTTTCGAGGCGAAGGTGGCCTGGGGCCAGCCCAAGAGGGCGGCGAGCATCTGGCCGGTGGCGTTGGTGTCGTCGTCAATCGCCTGCTTGCCCAGAATGATCAGTTCGGGCTTTTCCTCTTCAGCGATCGCCTTGAGGATCTTGGCCACGCCCAGCGGCTCCACGCCGGCGTCGGCGGTGACATGGATGCCCCGGTCAGCGCCCATGGCCAGCGCCGTGCGGATGGTCTCCTGGGCCTGGGCCGGACCGATGGACACGGCCACAATCTCTTCGGCCAGGCCCTTTTCCTTCAGGCGGATCGCCTCTTCCACGGCGATTTCGCAGAAGGGGTTCATGCTCATCTTCACATTGGCCAGATCAACCCCGCTCTGGTCCGGCTTGACGCGGACCTTCACGTTGTAATCGACCACCCGTTTGACGGGGACGAGGATCTTCATCAACGGCTCCGGTGCTCTGTTGGCTGGACGGCATTATCCAGAAGACGGATGCGGGCGGCGGACGCCGGCCGCAGGACAGACAGTCGGCGCGGAAACTGCCCTCGCCTCCCCGCGATGTCAACGCACCGGACCAATTGTCCGGACATTGCTCTGCGAACAGCGCCCGCCTTGCCCCGCAACGCGCACGACCGGCGCTTCAGAAAAGCGCCGGCCGGCAGGGAAGCGCGCTGATTCGGGGCTCGCAGCGCATGAGGGCAAGCTAGCTCACTCTTCGCCGGTGACCAGGGTCAGCTCGGTCTCGATCTCGATCGTGATGGCGTCCGACACATTGGGCACGGCGAAGCCCATGCCCCACTCGGAGCGCTGGATCACACCGGTGGCGGAAAACCCGGCCACTTCATGACCGCCCATCGGGTGCGGCCCGCGCTGGTTCAGCGTCACGTCAAGGCTAACCGGACGGGTCTGGCCCAGCAGGGTCAGATCGCCCGTCATCACGCCGGTTTCGCCGTCCTCGGTCTCGAAGCGCGTGCCGACGAAGCGCGCGGTGGGGTGCGCCTCGACGTGGAACAGGTCTTCGGTGTGAAGGTGGTTGACGAAACGGTCCTGACTGGCGCCCACCCAGAAGCCGTTTTCAAGATTGAAGGTCACATCCACAGTGGAGTTTTCCGGCGCCTCGAAATCCAGCAGCAGCACGCCGTCGAAATCGGTGAAGTGCAGGGCCTGGCGCGACAGGCCCAGATGGTCCCAGCTCGCGCGAATGGTGGTGTGGCTCTTGTCGAACCCGTATTCCTGCGGTTCGGCGAAAGCCTCGGCGGGCAGGACCGGGGCGAGGAGGAAGGCCGCCAGCGAGGCGGCGGCATAGGCGGTCTTCATGGGATGTCCCCTTGGGCTGGATCGGTTGAAATTCGCGTGCGGCGACAGGCCGCATGCCCTGGGACATATGGGCGCGATGGGCCCGGCGCCAGTGCGCGAGGCGAAAATCCAGTGTTTCCGTTCGGGAAACGGCGCGCGCCTCAGCCCTCCCGGGCCGCGCCGGGCACCCATTTCACATCCGCCCGGCCATCGTCATTGGCGATGCGCGCGGCCACGAACAGCAGGTCCGACAGCCGGTTGAGATAGGTGATTACAGGTGCGCTCACCACGCCGCCGCCCTCTTTCAGGGCGGTCGTGCGGCGCTCGGCCCGGCGGGTGATGGTGCGCGCCAGGTGCAGGCGCGCGGCCGCCTCGCTTCCCCCCGGCAGGATGAAGCTGTCCAGCGGATCGAGCCGGGCGTTGAGCGCGTCGATGGCCGTTTCCAGCCGCACAGTTTGCGCCGGCGTCATGCGCAGCGGGGTCCATTCGCGCGGCGCATCGCTCTCGGGCACGCACAGATCGGCGCCCAGATCGAACAGATCATTCTGAACCCCGGTCAGGAGCGCCCTCAGCGGGTCGTCCGCCGCCAGCGCAGCCACCGCCAGCCCGATGGCGGCGTTGGCCTCGTCCACCGCGCCATAGGCCTCCACGCGCGGGTCGTGCTTGACCGTTTCGCTCATGTCGCCGAGCCGGGTGCGGCCCTGATCGCCGGTGCGGGTGTAGATTTTCGTCAGACGGACCATGACGGCCTCCTCGGGATCGCTACCGACACACTTGCGCCATCGTGAGGCGGATTCAATAAGAGCAAACGCTTTAGCCGATGGAGAGACCATGCTCGCCATGATCATCGCCGCCGCCCTCATCCAGGCGCTTCAGGACGTCGAGGCCCGCGCGCAGGCCCTGCTTGAAGCCTCCGGTTCACCCGCCGCCATGGTCACCGTGATCGATTCCGATGGCGCACGTGTGGGCGCTGCAGGCATGCGCGTCCGGGGCGGGGACACGCCGGTGACGCCGGACGATCTGTGGCATATGGGCTCCAACACCAAGGCGATGACCGCG
Source organism: Oceanicaulis sp. (assembly GCA_020832735.1). GTDB lineage: Bacteria > Pseudomonadota > Alphaproteobacteria > Caulobacterales > Maricaulaceae > Oceanicaulis. Next base: position 6,096 of record JAFIEB010000103.1, on the reverse strand, counting down.
ACCCTGGCCGCGCGTCTGGTGGAGCAGGGCGTGATCGGCTGGGACAGCACGGTGGCGGATGTGCTGGGCGGGCTGGAACTGGATGTTCACCCTGAGCTCGGCGCGGCGAACCTGGTCAGCCTGCTGTCACATCGCGCCGGAGTGCGGGCCAATATCGGCCCGATCGCGACCCTGATGCTGATCGGCGCCGACGCAGACCGCGACCCGGCCCGTGACCGGCTGGCCTACGCACGCGCGGCGCTGGGCGCCCTGGGCGGCGAACCGGGGGCGTTCCTCTACTCCAACGCCGGATATGTTGTGGCGGCGCTGATGCTCGAGACGGCGGCGAATGCGCCATACGAAGCGCTGATGGCGCGCGAGGTGTTCGGGCCTCTGGGCATGGAGAGCGCAGGCTGGGGGCCGCCGGGGCTTGCCGGCGCCGCAGATCAGCCGCGCGGCCATCGCCCGGGCCTGTTCGGCCTCACAGCGGCGGAGCCGGGCGCGCGCGCCGATAATCCCCCCGCGATGAACCCGGCAGCCCGGGCGCATATGAGCGCCGCCGATCTGCTGATTTTTCTGGACCTGCACCGGCGCGGGGCGGCGGGCGAGGAGACCGGTTATCTGACGGCCGGCAGTTTCACCCGGCTCCATGCCCCCGAGGGCGACTATGCGCTGGGCTGGGGCGTGCAGGCGGATGGGGCACTCACCCATGCCGGGTCCAACACGATGTGGCTGGTCAGCATGGTGGTGAAGCCGGTCGAAGGCTGGGCGGGCGCCGCCGGGGTCAATGACGGACGGCTGGACCGGGTGTCCGGCCCGGTGCGCGCCGCGCTGGAAACCCCCTAATCCTCGTCCGGCTCGCGATTGGTCTCGTCGGTGGATCGCCGCCAGGGGCCGGTATAGCGCGGGTCCTGGCGCCGGCGCCGGTCGGGGCCGAAATAGCCCGGCGCCTTGACGAAGCGGCGCGGGCGCTCGATCAGCGACACCAGCCGGTTGTACAGATCCACCGGGCGCACGGGTTTGGCCAGGTATTCGTTCACGCCCGCATTGATCGCCTCCATCACCCGTGTGCGGTCGGTATGGCCGGACACCATGATGATGGGCAGATACTTGTTCGGGCTGTCCGAGGCGGTGCGGATCAGCCGGGTGAATTCCAGCCCGTCCACATCGCCCAGCATGTAGTCCACAAGCGCCAGGTCGGGATTGGTGCTGCGCATGGTTTCGAACGCGTCCGCCGCGTCGCGGGTTTCCGCGATCGCGCGCACGCCGAACCCCTGCAGAATCTTGCGCAGGATCGTGGACATGTGCGTGTTGTCCTCAAGGATCAGGACCCGCACCCGTTCAAAACTGCCTGACATGGTCTTCCCGCACCGGCGTGGACAGACGCTCACACTGCCCCGCCCCGGTTAACCAACACTTGCGCGCCTGTTCAAGCCGGGCTGGCAGGGCCATATTGGCGGCCATGGCCCGGATCACTGCTGACGACACGCTTTTGCCCGACGGCGTCGGGGATATGAGCCAGACGCCCTTCGAGGCCGAACCGGGCGCCCTGCCCGCCGGCATATCCGACCCGCTGAGCCTGCCTGCGAACTGGACGCCGCACCGCCCCGCGCCGCGCGAGAAGTCGGAGGGCGGCAAGGCCTTTGTGCTGGACGCCGAATACGTCCCGGCCGGGGATCAGCCCGAGGCCATTGCGGCGCTGTGCGAGGGCGTGCGGGGCGGGGAGCGCGACCAGGTCCTGCTGGGGGTGACGGGGTCAGGCAAGACCTTCACGATGGCGAAAGTCATTGAAACCCTTCAGAGACCCGCCCTGATCCTGGCGCCCAACAAGACGCTGGCGGCGCAGCTTTACGGGGAATTCCGCTCATTTTTTCCTGAGAATGCGGTGGAGTATTTTGTTTCTTATTATGATTATTACCAGCCTGAGGCCTATGTGGCGCGCACGGACACCTTCATCGAGAAGGAATCCTCCATCAACGAGGCCATTGACCGGATGCGCCATGCGGCGACGCGGTCGGTGCTGGAGCGCGATGACGTCATCATCGTCGCCTCGGTCAGCTGCATTTACGGCATCGGCTCAGTTGAGACCTATACCGCCATGGTATTCGACCTGAAGCGGGGGGAGGAGAGAAATCCCCGCGAGGTCATGCGCCAGCTCACCGCCCTGCAATACAGCCGCAACGACGCCGCCTTCACCCGAGGCACCTTCCGCGTGCGCGGCGACGTCATCGAGATCTTCCCCGCCCACGCCGACACCCGCGCCTGGCGCGTCAGCTTCTTTGGCGACGAGATCGAGTCCATCGACGAGTTCGACCCCCTCACCGGCCGCGCCGAAGCGAGCCTGGAGAAGGTGCGCGTCTACGCCAATTCCCACTATGTCACCCCGCGCCCCACCCTCAACCAGGCCATCGCCGCCATCAAGACCGAGCTGAAAGACCGCCTCGACTGGATGGAGGCCAATGGCAAGCTGCTGGAAGCCCAGCGCCTGGCCCAGCGCACGGCCTTCGACATCGAAATGCTGGAAGCCACCGGCAGCTGCAACGGCATCGAGAATTATTCGCGCTATCTCACGGGCCGCAAACCCGGCGAGCCGCCGCCCACCCTGTTTGAATACCTGCCCGACAATGCGCTGGTCTTCGTGGACGAAAGCCACGTCACCATCCCGCAGCTGGGCGCCATGTTCAAAGGCGATTTCAGCCGCAAGCGCACCCTGGCCGAGCACGGCTTCCGCCTGCCCTCATGCCTGGATAACCGCCCCCTCAAATTCGAGGAGTGGGAGGCCATGCGCCCGCCCACCCTGCACATCTCCGCCACGCCGGGCAAATGGGAGCTCAATCAGACCGGCGGCGTGTTCACCGAACAGGTGATCCGCCCCACCGGCCTGATCGACCCGCCCGTGGAGGTCCGCCCCGTGGCCGCCAAGGGCTTCAGCCAGGTCGATGACGTCATCGACGAAGCCCGCGCCACCGCCGAGAAAGGCTTTCGCACCCTGATCACCACACTGACAAAACGCATGGCCGAAGACCTGACCGAATACATGCACGAGCAGGGCCTGAAAGTGCGCTACATGCATTCCGACGTCGACACGGTGGAGCGCATCGAGCTGATCCGCGATCTGCGCCTGGGCGTCTATGACGTGCTGGTCGGCATCAACCTGTTGCGCGAGGGCCTCGACATCCCCGAATGCGGCCTGGTCGCCATTCTGGACGCCGACAAGGAAGGCTTCCTGCGCTCTGAAACCAGCCTGATCCAGACCATTGGCCGCGCCGCCCGCAACGCCGAAAGCCGCGTCATCCTCTACGCCGACCGCATCACCGGCTCCATGGAGCGCGCCATGGGCGAAACCGAACGCCGGCGCACCAAACAGGTGGAACACAACACCGCCCACGGCATCACCCCCACCACCGTGGTGCGCGGCGTCTCCGACGTGCTCAAGGGCGTGATGGAAGAAACCGCCAAGGGCCGCAGCGCCAAGGCGCGCGGGCGAGGGCGGGATGGGAAGCGCTTGACGGTTGCAGAAGAACACGCTCAATTTGAACCGAATAACCTGCGGGCCGTGATCGCGGATCTGGAAAAGCGCATGCGTGAAGCGGCGGCGAATCTGGAGTTTGAGGAGGCGGCGCGGCTGAGGGATGAGATTAAGCGGTTGGGGGAGTAGAAAGAGTTGCGGTTTTCGCCAATTCTAGATAAAAGATATCTGCTTCTTAGTCTCTATGCGCTCCCAAGGATCGCATCGCCGGGCGTTGCGCCAGGTGCACTCGATTGCGTGGCATGCAGCGCCGTTTTATCTAAAAACGGACAACTTGGCTACGCTCAAGCCGTCCGTTTTTAGATAAAACGGCCGCTTAAAGTAAGAAGCAAATGCATAACCACCCCCTCCTCAGTGAAAGCACAATTCACCTGAGGAGGGGGGCTAAGCAAATACTCGAAAACCAGTTGCTGTATTTTTCTGACAGCAATATTGTTTTTATATGCGGCGGAAACGGTGATATTCACCTTCGGCCTCATTTCAGCATTTTTATAAAGGAAAAATATCCGGAGCTAATCCCGTTATTTCCTGAGCATGCAGTATCAATGTCAATTACAGACGACGCGTTTATTAACGTGAATCTTTATGAATTAGAAACCTACATCGCAAGCATTTGTCAGTGCATTGTGTTATTTCCAGAAGGCCCTGGATCATATGCTGAAGCTGGAATGTTTTCTGTTCTGAGCGGAATTTCAGAAAAAACTCTCATTGCTCTTAACAAAAACTACCAACATGAAGATAGTTTTTTGTCAAATGGACCAGCGCTACTGCTTGATAATAAAAGTTTATTATCGCCACGCTTTCAGGTTGATTATAATAATCCAGACAACGATTTTGACTTAATTGTCAGGAAAATTTTATCTAGAAAAAATAAACGACGCACAGCCTTTAAAGTTAATGGCTGGAGAGAAGGAAATAATAGAGACCGGTTTATCATATTTTTGTATGCAATGAACTTCTTAAAGTTTGGGCGAATTGATCATATATCAAAGATGATTAAGTCCCTTACAGGCGAGGGGCCAAAAAAAAGCGATCTTGAATTGATATTAAGCGTTGCACTTGGGTGTAAGATAATATGGGAACTTCAGATCGACGATCAATACTACTTTCATTTGTTAATTAATCCAAGTCAATACTTCGGCATAAGAGATGAACACAAAGAAGAATATATCTCTATAATTGACGAAGCTCTGGTAAATATTGAGAATGACACAGTCTATGAAAGTTTTCAAAATGCGACATAAAAATTTATTGTCTGCGATTGCTAATGACCTTGGTGTTACTGAATCTTATATTCAGGGGATAGTTAACTCTGCAAATAAGTTATATAAAGTCTACACTGTCCCCAAACGGAACGGGGGGAAACGTGTTATACATCACCCAGCGCCCCGCCTTAAAGTCATTCAGCGTTGGCTTAATCGCAATATATTCAGACACATGAGCGTTTCACCTATAGCGACTGCGTATATAAAAAATAAAGGAATATATTGCAATACATTGCCCCATTGTGAGCAATATTATATTTTAAAAACAGATTTCAATAATTTTTTCCCATCAATAAAGTCCGATGATTTGTTTAATATGATAGAGAAAAATTTTCCAATCGATGATAATGATAAATCTTTAATTAGACGCATATGTTTCTTGAATGATCGTCTTTCTATTGGGGCACCATCCTCTCCGGTTATATCAAATATTATAATGTTTGATATTGATATGAACCTACTTTTTTATTGTAAAAGCCGCTCTATCACGATAACGCGTTATGCAGATGACATAACTGCATCTTGCAATAATCGAGATATCCTTTTGGCATTTCACGAATATGCCAAATCGCTTCTTTTTGATATCGATTCTCCGCAGCTTACTATTAATGAGAAAAAGTTTTCTATTATAGGAAAGGCGAACACAAAAATAGTGACGGGTTTAACTATTACAAGCGATGGTCGGGTCTCTTTAGGCCGCAGTAAAAAACGCGAGCTTAGAGCATTGGCGCATAAGCGAAGTGTTGGAACTTTATCCGATGAATTGCAGAATTATCTAGATGGATGGTTTTCTTACGGCTCATCGATAGAGCCTGATTTCTTTAGAAGTCTTAAAGATAAATTTGGCGCCTAATTCATTACGCCTGATATTTATATATAATTCTAGGGCGCGCGGAGTATTGGGAGTCCAGAGCACTCACAGCTCTCTACCCAAGACCCCCCACCCTTTCTTTAACCCAACAACGCCCCGTTCGGGCCGCCAAACGATCCCCCCTATCCCTCTCCTGAGCGCTCAGCCCCCATGATCCTGGGGAGAGGCAGCCGGAGCGCGGCGTGTCTGTCAGGGCAAGCCGGCGCCGGACGTATCCGGCCGGCGCGCCGCGTGAGAGGCCCCTCTCCCCCATGCGCCATGGGGGCTGAGCGCGCCTTCGATTGATCCGGGGGGGCCATCGAGGGCGCGAAGGATAGTGGTGAGGGGGCGGCGTCGGCGCCCCCACACGTGGGAAGGAAAGAGGCTGCGGGCCAGTCCTCCCCCTAACCCCATGAAAGCCAATTGTCGCAAGCGCTCCGGCGGGTCACGGCCGCCCCGGCGTTTATCCGGGG
>JAFIEB010000098.1 GCA_020832735.1 Oceanicaulis sp. | reverse complement strand
GGGCTTCAAGGTGCGGGGGCCTTTGTGGGTGGCGCGCGCCGCGGCGCGCCAGATGGTCGAACAGATCGAGGAGGAGCAGACCCGCGCCGATGAATGCCGCCGGCGCTACGCCATCATCAACATGTCCTCGGTCAACGCCGTGGTCGCCATCCCCAACCAGCTCGCCTATTGCACCGCCAAGGGCGCGCTCAACCAGATGACCAAATCCATGGCGCTGGCCCTGGCGCCCTGGGGGGTGCGGGTGAACGCTCTGGGGCCGGGCTCGGTGAACACCGACATCCTCAAATCCGTGATGGAGGATCGCGCCGCCATGAAGCGCATCCTGTCGCGCACGCCCTTGAACCGGATCGGCGACCCCGACGAGATCGCCGGCGTCGCCTGGTTTCTCGCCTCACGCGATTCCAGCTACATGACCGGCCAATGCCTCTACCCCGACGGCGGCCGCCTGGCGCTCAACTACGTCACGCGCCCGGAGGATTATGAGGATTAGGGGCGGCCCTCGCCGTCAGGGTCTGAGCACCCGGCCGGCGACCGCGTCCAGCTTGGCGATCAGGACCGGGTCGCGGTGGGAAGGCGGGGTGATGATGGCGTGGTCCAGCGCGCGCTCGATGCCCTGGGGCGAGGGCGTGCGTGTCTGGCCGGCGAGCGTTTTGGCCAGGGCGCGCAGCAGGGCGTGGGCGTGGGGGGTGTTGGCGGCCATGACTTCCAGGATTTCCGCGATCGCCACATCGGCGTCCGGCGCGCGCCAGCAATCATAATCGGTGACCATGCACACGCTGGCATAGGGCAGCTCGGCCTCGCGGGCGAGCTTGGCCTCGGGCATGTTGGTCATGCCGATCACATCGAGCCCCCAGGACCGGTAGAGCGCGCTCTCGGCGCGGGTGGAAAATTGCGGGCCTTCCATGGCCAAGTATGTGCCGCCGCGATGGACATGCTCCACGCCGGCGGCCTGCGCGGCGTCAGCGGCCAGCGCCGACAGGCGCGCACACACCGGGTCGGCCATGGCGACATGGGCCACGCAGCCGGCGCCGAAAAAGCTTTTCTCGCGCGCAAAGGTGCGGTCGACATACTGGTCCACCACCACGAAATGGCCGGGCTCGAGGTGCTCCTGCAGCGACCCGCAAGCGGACAGGGACAGGATATCGGTCACGCCCGCGCGTTTGAGCGCATCGATATTGGCGCGGTAATTGATGGCGCTGGGCGGAGAGGCGTGGCCCTCGCCATGGCGCGGCAGGAATACGATATCAAGCCCTTCCAGGCGCGCGCGCACCAGCGGGCCGGACGGCGCGCCCCAGGGCGTCTCCACCCGCGTCTTGCGCACGTCCTCAAGGCCGTCGAGCCCGTACAGGCCCGAACCGCCGATCACGCCCAGAACAAAGCGTTCGCTCATCCCTCGCTCCTCCAGTAGGCGTCCGGGGCGCCGGGCTGCCAGCGGCTGAGCTCGGCCCAGCCTTCGGCGGCGCGCATCACCGTCTCGATGAACGGGCGCTTGATCGCCTGATAGGCGTCCCGGTCCTTCCTGGTCTTCTCCGCCAGAGCCAGCTTGAAGGCGCCGTAATCGCGCCGGGCGGCCGGGTCGGCGCGCAGATAGTCGCGCATCAGGAAGGTGCGCCGGGCCGCCGCTGCGCCATTGCGGCGCACATGCACATGCACCCGGCGCGAGCCTTTCGGCTCGCGGAAGAACAGCTTGCGCCAGTCATCCTCGCCCAGCACCGGCGCGGCGTCGGCATGGGGCGCATCGCCGGTATTGTCCGGCGCATGGCGGAAGCCGGCCTCTGTCATGGCCGCGATCACCGCCTCGGCCTCGTCCAGCCGGACCACCAGGGCCTGAATGTCGATCACGTTCTTGGCGGCCAGCTCCGGCACGGCGGTGGAGCCGACATGATCAACCCTGAGGGCCAGGCCGCGCAGGGCGCCGGCGACGCGTTCAGCCCATTCATGACCTTCATCGACCCAGCCCGGATCGGGCGGCGTAACGGCGACAGGGTCTTTCTTCATGGGCGTGCGCAATCCCCGGCTGACGGCAGGTCTTCTGCCTAGCCCAATTTGCGCGTCTGCGGAACAAGGACGGTTCAGGCGCCCTCGAATCCGTTGGCGGCCAGCTGCAATCCCTTGCGGAACAGCAGCCAGGATGCGGCCAGGCACACGATCAGCACCAGGGCTTCGGCCGCGCCCAGCGCCAAAACGGGCAGACCGGTCAGAAGGCCGATCGCCCAGACCAGCGCGCCGATGGCGCAAAACGCGCAGATTCCGGCGAACAGGGCGACCGCCGCCACGGCGATCGCGTCGGCGGGAGTCACGCGCCCGTGGGGGCGCACAGCGTTGTCAGTCATCGAAAGAACACCACAAAAGAACACCGGCAATGCTCCGGCGCGTATAGAGATGCGCCTTGATCAGCCCTTGCGGAAGCGGGTCTGCGCGCCGCCAGGGTGCGGCAGGATGACGCAGGCGCGTCCACCCTGTTCGGGGGATGGCGAAGGCGCGCCACAAGGGCGAGGCTCGCCCTCATGACCGCACTGACATTCATGGCCGCGCTGGCCGCCGCCCTGATGGCCGGGACCCCGGCGGAGCCGGGCTTTGAGCCACGGCCGGCATACGATCTCTATTGCGTCCAGACCGGATCGCTGAACGCCTATACGCAGCGCTGGTCGCCGTCTTATGCGCATGACGAGGGCGGGCTGGCCTTTTTCATTCTCGACCGGCGCAGCGGGGCGTTTTCCGACGGTCAAACCGGCTCTGCGGCCTTCATCACCGATACCGGACGGTTCAGCCTGCATCAGCACGAAACCAGGCCCGGCGCCGAGCTCGAGGGCGCCGCGCCGGGCCAGGCGCTTTTGTATCATCCGCGCCGCGGCAATGCCGGTCTGGCCATCCGCACCCGCCATGGCGAGGTCAGGCTGTTTGATTGCGAGGACATTGATCCGCCCGTGTCCAGCCCGTTCGCATTCGGGCGCTTCGGGCGCCCGCTGCGAGGCGGCTAGGGTCTGTCCGGATCTATGGTCTCCGGGCCGTCCGAAATGATCACCGGCCAGAGATAGCGCAGCTGGATCGCGCCCAGGGCGAGCAGGATCAGGCCATCCAACGCCCGGAACGCGCCCATGACCGCCAGCCAGCCGATCCAGCCCCCGGCAAGGGCCAGATAGGCGCCCAAACCGATGAGCACGGCGGTCTGGGTGCGCCGCGTCACGCCGCGCGTCATCACGGCGTCCGGGCTCGCCCTGGCGATGCGCCGCGCCAGCACTGCGGTCAGGCGGTCATAACTGTCGGCGTGCTGATGCAGGTTGGGCATGCGCCAGTTGCGCGCCGGGAATCTGAACACCACGCCCTGACGGGTCTCGATCCGGGCGCCGGCCAGCAATCCCAGCTCGGGATGTCCGGCGTGAAAGCGGATGACGTCGTGAAGGTCGATCGATTGTTCGCCGCCGCCGCGCCCGCGCCGCCGCCATAGCCGCCCGCTGTCCAGCCAGACATGCAAGGTGCGCGAGATGGGCCAGGGCCGCACGCTGTGGGCCAGGCGCGAATATTCGCGGGCCGGGCCGCGCTCGGGCGGCATGGCGAGGCGCCCCAGCGCATTATAGGCGTGGATCATGGCGTGGCGCGCCGCCTCATCGGGCTCGCCGGCCATCACTTTAGCCAGGGCGGGGATCTGGTCCGCGGCGCCGCTGGCCTGCAGCGCCCGGGCCGCCGCCTCGCGGGTGCGCGGGTGGGCGGCCGTGAGCCCGGCGGCGAGCGCCTCGCTCTCATCGAGTGACAGATGGGCCAGCACGCCGGAGAGATGGGCGGCGGCCGCGCGCGCATCGTCACGCGCTTCGTCATCGCCTGGCGGGGCGGCGTCATGGGCGGCGTGGATGCTGTCGAGGCGTTTGAGGATCAGGGCGATCTCGCCTGGACCGCACAGATCAGCCGCCGCGGTCAGGCGGCGCGCGTCCGCCGGCTGTGACGGATGCAGCCCGGCCCGCGCCGCGCGCAATATGGAGTCCAGCCTGTCCCCGGCCTGATCGCTCTGTCCCATGGCGTTGAGTTTAGGCGCGCATCGCGGCGCGTAAATGCCCGGTTCAGGGCGCCTCAACCCGGCGTCAGGCGCAGGGCGTGCAGGCGCTGATAATCCTCCATCGCGGCGTCTGCGACCGCCTGCAGGCGCGGGGGCAGTTGGGGCAATTCGCCTTCCGGGCCGGCGAAGCCGGTGCTGGCGTGCACGGACGCGTACCAGTGCGCCGCCCACACCCCGTCTTCGGGCCGCCCGCCCTTTGGCCAGCTCAGCATGGCCGGGTCGAATGCGATGCCCAGGGCCGCGCACAGCGCCGACAGGGCGGCGCGCGGGTTCGCGCGGATATCGGCGCTGTCGATCACCAGGGCGGGCAGGCCGCGCGCGGTGACGGCGTCAAACAGCGCGCTCTGCTGCGGGAAGCCCAGATCGTCGAGACTGGGGTTTTCGTGGCGCGCATCAAAGCTCGCCGCCACGCGTGCGGGATGGCGGATCAGGAAGACGTTGGCGCAGGCGCCGATCCAGTCCCGGCCGAACCCGTCCAGCATGTGGTGGCACATATGTTTTTGATAGAAGAGCGTTTTGCCGTCCGGGATGGGGCCGGTGAGGCGCGCGATCACGGCGTCCGGGTCGGTCTCGCCGTCAGCGATCACCGCCTCGCGCATGGGATGGTCGAGCCCGGTGCGGGCGAGATAGGCGGCGTAGAACGGCTCGTCGACCACGGCGCAATCGGCCCGCGAGGCGAAGGCATACATCAGCGCGGTGGAGAGATTGCGCGGTCCGGACCACATGGCGAGGCGCATGGCGTCAGCCCCCCACCAGCTGCTTGTAGAGATCGCGGATGCGCGCCGTGACCGGGCCGGCGTCGCCGCTTCCGATCACCCGCCCGTCAATCATGCCCACCGGGGTCTGGGCGCCGAACGTGCCGGTCAGGAAGGCTTCGTCCGCGCCATAACAATCAACCAGCGAGAAATTGCGCTCGAACACCGGGATGGCGTGCTCCCGGCACAGGGCGATGACCTTGCGGCGCGTGATGCCGTTCATGCAGTAATCGCCGGTGGAGGTCCAAACCTCGCCCTTGCGCACAATGAAGAAATTGCAGGCGTTTGTGGTGTTCACAAACCCGTGCACGTCCAGCATCAGCGCCTCGTCAGCGCCGGCCTTTTCCGCTGCGATGCAGGCCAGGATGCAGTTCAGCTTGGAGTGGGAGTTAAGCTTGGGGTCCTGGGTCATGGGCAGGCCGCGCAGGTGCGGCACTGTGGCCAGGCGCACCGGACGGGGCAGTTTGGGGCGCGAATGCTCCATGATGATGGCGATGGTCGGCCCCTGACGCGACAAAGACGGGTGCTGGAAGGGCCGGGTCTTGATCCCGCGCGTGACCATCAGCCGGGCGTGGGCGTCGGTGACCATGGAATTGGCCGCGCGCGTCTCCTCCAGCGCCGCTTCGAGATCCTCGCGCGTGCGTCCGATATCAAGATCAATGGCCCGCGCCGCCTCAAACAGGCGGTCCAGATGCTCGTCCAGAAACGCCCAGCGCCCGTTATAGAGCCGCAAGCCTTCCCACACCCCGTCGCCCAGCATGAAGCCGCTGTCATAGACGCTGACCAGCGCCTCGGCCCTCGGTTTCAGTGCGCCATTGATCCAGATGAGGATGGCCTCATTGCGCGCATCCTCCTCGGCCTGGTGGGTGGTGACGGGCTGGGTCATGGGCGGGCTCCGGTCAGGGCAGGGCGCCAGCCTAGCCAGCACCGGGCCTGCAGGCCAAGCGTTCACGCCCTCCGGCCTCTGACGCTTTCCACATGAAAGGGGGATGCATCATCGCGCGGGACACGCTATATGCGCTGCACAAAACGGCCCTGACGCCAGAGAGGGGCGGGCCGTGCGCAAGGAGCAAACGCCATGCAGCTCACCATGATGAAAGCCAAGCTTCACCGCGCCGTGGTGACCCAGGCCGATCTGCATTACGAGGGGTCGATCTCCATCGACGCCGATCTGCTCGAGGCCGCCGGCATCCTGCCGCACGAGCAGGTCGATGTGCTCAACATCAATAACGGCCTGCGCTTCACCACCTACGCCATTACCGCGCCGCGCGGCTCCAAGACCTTCGGGATCAATGGCGCGGCCGCACGTCTGGCCCAGCCCGGCGACCGCATCATCGTGGTGGCCTATGCCGGCATGGACGCCGAGGCCGCGCGCGTCTACCAGCCCACCGTGGTGCTGCTGGACGAGCGCAATGAGGTGGTCAATCCGCCCAAGGCCGCCTGAGCGCGCACCTGACGCGCCTCAAGCCGACAGGCGCTGCTCCAGCTTTTTCAAAAACACCATGCACGCGTCCAGCTCGCTGGCGACAATGAACTCGTCGGGCTGGTGGGCCTGGGCGATGGAGCCCGGCCCGCAGATCACGGTGGAGAAGCCCGCCTCCTGAAACTGCCCGCCCTCGGTGCCATAGGCGACCACGCGCGGCGCGTTATCGCCGGTAATCGCGCGCGCCAGCGCTTCGGCCTCGCCCATGTCTTCCGGGCGCAAGGGCGGCACATCCGACATGACGGTGACGGTGACGCGCGCTTCGGGCGCGGTGCGGCGCATCTCGGCCTCGACGGCGCGCGCCTGCTCCACCAGCCGGGCGCCCAGGCCCGGCCCGTCATCCCAGGGCGCCGGGCGCATCAGCGCCTCAAACCAGGCCTCGCGCGCCAGAATATTCACCGCCGATCCGCCGCCCATGCGCCCGATCGTCAGCGTGCCATAAGGCGGATCAAACGGGCTGCCGGAGGGCGCGGCGGCCTTCAGGCGCGCCGCTTCCTGCGTCAGCCAGTGCATCAGCCCGGCGGCATGGGTGACGGCGCAGGCGCCGCTTTCCACCAGGCTTGAATGAGCCTCCTTGCCGGTCAGCTCCACACGCACCGAGTAGAGGCCCTTATGCCCGCTCACCACCTGCATTTCGGTGGGCTCGCCCACGATCACGCAGGACGGGCGCGGATGACTGGCGGCGATGCGCGCGATCATGGCCGGGGCGCCCAGGCACCCCACCTCCTCGTCATGGGAGAGCGCGAAATGGATGGGGCGTTTCAGGCTTGCGCGCGCAAAGTCAGGCGCGGCGGCCAGCGCGCAGGCGATGAAGCCCTTCATGTCGCACGATCCGCGCCCGTAGAGCTTTCCCTCGCGCTCGGTCAGCGCCCATGGATCGCTGGACCAGTCCTGGCCGTCCACAGGCACCACGTCGGTGTGGCCCGACAACACCACGCCGCCATCCACATCGGGACCGATCACGGCATGCAGATTGGCCTTGCTCCCGTCGGCGTTCGGCATGCGCTCGCAGCGCGCCCCCAGCCCCTTCAGATAGGCTTCCACATGGCCGATCAGGGCGAGGTTGGAATGGCGCGACGTGGTGTCGAACGCCACCAGGTCTGCAAGCCAGTCGCGGGCGGTTCTAGTCATTGCCCGGGCCGGGTGCGGGCTGCTCGGGCAGGCTGATTAGTTCCAGCCGGAAGATCAGCGCCTCGTTGGGGCCGATCGGGCCGCCGCGCGTGCCGTCGCGGCCATAGGCGAGGTTGGCCGGAATGAACAGCGTCCACGCCTCGCCCGTGCGCATCAGCGGCAGGGCCTCGACCCAGCCGGCAATCAGCCGGTCAGAGGGAAACACCGCCGGCGCGCCGCGCTGATAGGAGGAATCAAACACCGTCCCGTCAATCAGCCGGCCTTCGTAATGGACCTCCACACGCTCGCCCGGGCGCACGATGGACGCGCCGTCCTCTGAGGCTTGCTCGATGCGCAATTGCAGCCCCGAGGGCAGGGTGAAGACGCAAGGGTTGGCGGTATTGGCCTCCAGGAAGGCGGCCGAGACGGCGGCGTTGTACTGGGCGGTGTTCTGATCGGATTCCCGCGCCGGAACATCAAACGGCGCATCCTCGCCAGAGGGCGTGCAGGCGCGCGCCTCGGCCAGGAGCGGCGTCAGATCGGGCGCGGCGGCTTCTTCCTCATGCGCCTCGATGAAGGCGGCCAATATGTCGGCCAACTCGGCTTCAGCGCCGTCCAGGTCGTCCCGGGTTTCCGCGTCCGGCTCGGGCGCCGGTTCAGGCGCGGGCCGCGCGCCGCAGGCGGCGAGCACGAACAGGGCGGCGAAGGCGGGCGTCAGGGCGCGGAGCATGGGCGGTATCCTCAAAGGGGCCGGGACTGGGCGGCAATCTAGTGTGTTTTGCGCCGTTGTGGCGACGGGTTTTGCAGATCGCAGACGGGAAAAAGCCCCGGCGCGCAAACGCCGGGGCTTTGAACCAGGACGGCAGGGCTGATGATCACTCCAGACCGAGAATCTCGGTCAGGAACATGGTCTCGGCCTCGCGCTGGAAGTCGCGATTGGACTGGCGGGCGAAACCGTGGCCCTCGTCCATCGCCACCAGATACCAGGGATCGCCCCCGGCCTCGCGCACGGCGGCCAGGATCTGCTCGGCCTCGGACAGCGGCACGCGCGGATCATTGGCGCCCTGGATGATGAAGAGCGGCGCGGTGATGCGGTGAGCGTGATTGGCCGGCGAGATGCTTTCCAGGAATTCGCGCACTTCCGGATCGCGTTCATCGCCGTATTCGGCCCGGCGCAGATCCTGACGGTAGCCGGCAGTGTTCTCCAGGAAGGTCACAAAATTGGAGATGCCCACGATATTGATGCCGCCGGCCAGCTTGTCGGAATAGTGCATGAGGCTGGCCAGCACCATGTAGCCGCCATAGGAGCCGCCATAAACCACGATGCGGTCGGCGTCGAACTCCGGCTGGGCCGCGGCCCAGTCGATCAGCGCGCCGATATCACGCACCGAGTCCTCGCGCAGGAACACATTGTCCAGATTGACGTATTCATTCCCGTAGCCCGATGAGCCGCGCACATTGGGGACCAGCACCGCGGCGCCCAGCTCGTGGATCCAGTACTGGAAATTGGCGTTGAAGCCCGGACGCGCCTGGGCTTCCGGTCCGCCATGGATGGAGATGATCACCGGATGCGGGCCATCGCCTTCAGGGCGGTGAACGAAGACCGGCACTTCCAGCCCGTCAAAGCTGTCATAATGGACCAGTTCCGGCGCCTCGAAGCGCGAGGTGTCGAGCCCGCCGACTTCCGACTGTGTCCAACGGGTGAGATCGCCCGGGGCCAGCTCATAGCTCCAGGCGTCGCCCGGCGAGCTGGCGGAGACATGGGTGAAGCCGATGCGCGATCCGTCCGGGCTGAAGCTGACCCCGCCGATCAGCCCCACGGGCAGGTCGGGCGCCGGGCGCGCATTGCCGGTGGCCGCCTCGATGATGTGCAGCTGCGAAATCCCGTCGGCATTGATCGTATAGGCGATCAGGGCGCCGTCCGGGGACAAATCCATGGCCTGCACGTCCCAGTCATGCTCGGCGACCACGCGCTGCGAATTATCGGCCAGATTGATTTCCAGGATGCGCCGGAACTCCGACCCCTCGTCGCTGACGACGAACAGGCTGTCGCCGTCGGCCGAGAAGCTCACCGCGCCATAGGCCGCGGTCACGTCCGGATTGATCGGGGCCGCCTCGCCGCTGGCGATGTCCAGAAGCTGCAGCCGGGTTTCGTTGATCGAGATATAGCGCCCGATCACCATGCGCGTTCCGTCCGGCGAGATGTCGCGCGGCGTGATGGCGCCTTCGCCGGTGAACACCTCGCGCACAGAGCTGGGGTCAGCCGGGTCGGCGGTGAAGATCGTGTAATCAGGATTGTCCCAGGTGGTCGAGGCGAACGCGATGAACGACCCGTCGCGCGCCCAGGTGAAGCCCTGATTGCGGGTCTGATCGCGGGTGAACTGTGTGGAGCGGGCGGTCGCGGGATCGAACACGAAGCCCTGGAAGAATTCGTCCCCGCCGACGTCGCGGGTGAACACGAACTGGCCCGACCCGTCCGGGCGCACGCTGGCGCCGCTGGTGCGCTCGTCATAGAAGGTGACCTGGCGGCGCATGCCCATGGGCGCGGCCACATGGTGGATCTGATTGGTCTCGCCAAAGCGCGTGACGATGTAGACGCCGCCATCGGGCGCAAAATCGGAGAAGCCGGCGCCGCGCACATTCTGGTACTGGCGCAGGCGTTCGCGCACGCTGCCGGGGATCTCGGGAATATTCTCCATCACCAGATTGCCGCGCGTGACGCGCTCGGGCGCCTGGGCCAGCGCCAGCACAGGCGCGCTGATGGCGATGAGGGCGGACAGCCCTGCTGTGGTGAGAAGTCTCATGCCGGTCTCCTTGGCTTTGCAGACGGGCGCGCCGGCGCCCGCTGCGATGGTCCCGAGGTCAAAATGATTGCCCTCACAGACTGGCCCTGAAGAACGCATGCGGCAAGGGCGCCGTCAGCTTCCTCCGGCCCGGCCTCTCCCATTCGAAGGAGCTGGCCAGCCGGTCAGGCAGCCTGGCTTTCCAGGTCCTCGCGCCACTCGCCCAGCGCCGCCAGGGAGTTCATGCGGGCGCGGTGATTGAAGGCGCGCTGGCCGGCCTCGACATTCGATCCGCTCCAGGCTTTCAGCGGCGCGGCCTGCAGGGCGCGGCCATAGGAGAAGGTCAGCGGCCAGGGCAGGTTGAAGCCTTCATTCATCAGCGACAGGTGCGCCGTGGCGTCCTCGTCGGTCTGGCCGCCGGACAGGAAGGCGATGCCCGGCACGGCGGCGGGCACGGTGTTCAGCAGGCACTGCACCGTCATGGCGGCGACTTCCTCGCGGCTCGCCTGATCGGGGCATTTGGCGCCGGCGATGACCATGTTGGGCTTCAGGACCGTGCCTTCCAGCACCACGCCCTGATCGAACAGCTCGGCGTAGAGGCGCTTGAGGGTGAATTCGGTCACCTCATAGCAGCGCTCGATGGAGTGATCGCCGTCCATCAGAACCTCGGGCTCCACGATGGGGACGATATTGGCCTCCTGACACAGGGCGGCGTAGCGGGCCAGGGCGTGCATGTTGACATTGATGCAGTAGGGCGAGGGAACGGACTCGTCCCCGCCGCGGCCGATATCGATCACGGCGCGCCATTTCGCGAAGCGGGCGCCGAGCTTGTAATACTCCTCAAGACGCCCGCGCAGGCCGTCCAGGCCTTCAGTCACCGTCTCGCCGGGCGAACCGGCCAGCGGCTTGGCGCCGGCATCGACCTTGATGCCGGGGATCGCGCCTGCATCGGTGATCAGCTTGGTCAGCGGCGTGCCGTCGGCGGCGTTCTGGCGGATGGTCTCGTCAAACAGGATCACGCCCGACACGTATTCGGTCATGGCGGGGCGGGTGCGAAACAGCATCTCGCGCCAGTCGCGCCGGCTCTCGGGCGTGGAGGCGAGCGAGATGGTGTCGAAGCGCTTCTTGATGGTGGAGGTGGATTCGTCCGCCGCCAGAATGCCCTTGCCCGGCGCCGTCATGGCGATTGCGATATCGTTGAGCTGGTCGAGATCCATCACGCCTGTCCCTCATGTCTGGTGAACCGTTTCCGGCCCGTTGTGTGACCCTGCGCGCGCGCAGGGTCAAGATGTCACCCTTGCAGAACCGCGATTCCGGGCAGGGTCTTGCCTTCCAGCCATTCCAGGAAGGCGCCGCCGGCGGTGGAGATGAAGGTGAAATCGTCCGCCGCCCCGGCCCGGTTCAGCGCCGAGACGGTGTCGCCGCCGCCCGCCACCGCCGTCAGGCCGTGATTGCGGCAGCGCACGGCGGCGAAGCGGGCCGCCTCGATGGTGCCGGTGTCGAAGGGCGGGGTCTCGAACGCGCCCAGCGGGCCGTTCCACACCAGGGTGCGCGCCGTCTCGATGGCGTCGGCGAGGCGGTCGATGGTTTCAGGCCCGCAATCAAGAATCATCTCCGGACCCTGCACGTCATCAAGCTCGGCCACGCGCCGGTCGGCATGGGGCTTGAACTCGTGCGCCACCACCACGTCGACGGGCAGCATCAGGGCGCAATTGGCGGCGCCTGCCGCCTCTTCAATGGCGCGCGCCGTGTCGAGCAGCTCGCGCTCATACAGGCTCGATCCGACCGAATGGCCGCGAGCAGCCAGAAACGTATTGGCCATGGCGCCGCCGATGAACAGCCGGTCCACCCTGGAGACAAGGTTTTTGAGAAGCTCGATCTTGGTGGACACCTTCGCCCCGCCGACAATGGCCAGCAGCGGGCGCTGGGGCGCCTCCAGCGCGGCGGTGACGTGATCGATCTCGCTTTGCAAGGCGAGACCGGCATAGCTGGGGATCAGGCGCGCGATGCCTTCAGTGGAGGCGTGGGCGCGGTGGGCGGCGGAGAAGGCGTCGTTGACATAGATGTCCGCCAGCCGCGCCAGCGCCGCGGCGAAGTCTGGATCATTGGCCTCTTCGCCGGGGTGGAAGCGGGTGTTCTCCAGGAGCAGCACGCCGCCGGGCTGGAGCAATTGCGCCGCGCCTTCCGCGTCCGGCCCGATGCAGTCGGAGACGAACTTCACCGGCGCGCCAAGGAGCTCCTCCAGCGCCGAGGCCACCGGCGCCAGCGACATGGACGGCACGCGCTTGCCGCGCGGCCGGTCGAAATGCGCCGCCAGGATGACTTTCGCGCCGCCCGCGCGCAAGTGGGCGATGGTGGGCAGGGCCGCGCGCAGGCGGGTGTCGTCGGCGACGCGCATGCCGTCCATGGGCAGGTTGAAGTCCACCCGGACCAGCACGCGCTTGCCCGCGATGTCGGCGTCCTGAAGCCGTCGGATCATGGCAACCCCTCCGCCTTTCGGTGCGCCCTAAAGCAGCCGCCCCATCGCCACCGTGGTGTCGATCATGCGGCAGGCGAAACCCCATTCATTGTCATACCAGGTCATCACCCGCACCAGCTTGCCGTCGATGACATTGGTCTTGTCCAGCGCCACGATCGAGGAGCGCGGATCGTGATTATAGTCGATGGAGACCAGCGGCAGGTCGTCATAACCCAGCACGCCCTTCATCGGCCCGTCGGCGGCGGTGCGGATGGCGGCGTTGACCGCCTCCACGGAGGTGGCGCGCGACGGGGTGAACACCAGATCAATCACCGACACGTTGGGCGTCGGCACCCGGATCGCCGAGCCGTCCAGCTTGCCCTTCAGCTCGGGCAGCACCTCGCCCACGGCCTTGGCCGCGCCGGTGGTGGTGGGGATCATGGACAGGGCGGCGGCGCGGGCGCGGTGCAGATCCTTGTGGTTGCGGTCCAGGGTCGGCTGGTCGCCGGTATAGGCGTGGATCGTGGTCATATGCCCGCGCTCGATGCCGATAGCGTCATTGAGCGCCTTGGCCACGGGCGCCAGGCCATTGGTGGTGCATGAGGCGTTCGACACGATGATGTCTTCGGCCGTGAGCGCGTCGTGATTGACGCCGTAGACGATGGTTTTGTCGGCGTTCTTGGCCGGGGCCGAGCACAGCACGCGCTTGGCGCCCGAACGGATATGGGCCATCGACCCTTCTTTGGAATTGAACGCGCCGGTGCATTCGAGCACGATATCGATCCCCAGATCGCCCCAGGGCAGTTTGGAGGGGTCGCGGCTCGACACCTTGGAGATGCGTCCGAAGCCGGCGTCGATCCAGTCCTCGCCCACCTTGATCTCGCCGGGATAGCGGCCGTGGACGCTGTCGTATTTGAGGAGGTGGGCGTTGGTTTCAGGCGTGGAGGAATCGTTGATCGCCACCACCTTGACCTCGCCATGGCGCTGCTGTTCCAGCACGGCGCGCAAAGCCAAGCGTCCAATGCGTCCAAACCCGGTGATCGCCACGCGAAGGGCCATGCTGCTCGCTCCTGAATTGCGGTGATCGGCGCGGACCCGGTCCGGACCCGAGGCGCCGGTGACTGTCGCGCGGGGGTTTAGACGCTTCGCGTCCGTGCGTCCATACGCGCCGGGCGCCGCAGAGCCGGCGGCCTTGCGTCCGGGGCGCGCGCCTGCAATGACTAACAGAGCGTTAACACAGCGCCAGCATCAGGGGGAATGCGATGAAGGTTCTGGTTCTGGGTGGAGACGGGTTTTGCGGCTGGCCCTCGGCGCTGCACCTGTCGGCGCGCGGCCATGACGTGGTCATCGTGGACAATCTGTCGCGCCGCAAGATCGATGTGGAGCTGGAGGTGGACTCCCTCACTCCCATCGCGCCGATGAGCGTGCGCCTGGCTGCCTGGAAGGAGATTTCGGGCCGCACCATCACCTTTCATGACCTGACCGTGGGCAAGGATTATCAGGAGCTGGTCAATCTCCTGCTGGCCGAGCGCCCCGATGCCATCGTGCATTTCGCCGAGCAGCGCGCCGCGCCGTATTCAATGAAGTCGGCGCGCCACAAGCGCTACACCGTGGATAACAATCTGAACGCCACCAATGATGTGCTGGCCGCCATCGTGGAGACGGGGCTGGACATCCATCTGGTGCATCTGGGCACGATGGGCGTCTATGGCTATGGCACGGCGGGGATGAAAATCCCCGAAGGCTATCTCAAGGTGAAGGTGGATACGCCCCAGGGCTTGGTGGACACGGAGATCCTGTATCCGGCCAATCCCGGCTCAATCTATCACATGACCAAGACCCAGGATGCGCTGTTCTTCCAGTTCTATAACAAGAACGACAAGCTGAAGATCACCGATCTGCACCAGGGCATCGTCTGGGGCACCCAGACCGAGGACACCCGCAAGGACGAGCGCCTGATCAACCGGTTCGACTATGACGGTGATTACGGCACGGTGCTGAACCGCTTCCTGATGCAGGCGGCCATCGGCTTTCCGCTCACCGTGCACGGCACGGGCGGACAGACGCGCGCCTTCATCCATATCCAGGACACGGTGCGCTGCATCCAGCTGGCGGTGGAGAACCCGCCCCAGACCGGTGAGCGCGTGCGCATCATGAACCAGATGACCGAGACCCACCGGGTCAGCGATCTGGCCGGGCTGATCGCCAAGCTCACCGGCGCCGACGTCGCCTTCCTGCCCAATCCGCGCAATGAGGCCGACGCAAACGACCTGCACGTGGAGAACGCGGCCTTCCTGTCCATGGGCCTCAAACCCATCACGCTCGCCGAGGGCCTTCTGGAAGAGGTCACTGATATCGCGCGCAAATACGCAGACAGGTGCGACCGCTCCAAGGTGAAATGCGTGTCCTACTGGAACCGCGACCGGGAAGCGGCGCAGGAAACCGCGGCGGAGTAGGGCGGGGGTTCCAGCGCCTGACGCCGGGCTCAGTGCGCCGGTTTAGCGCGCGTCTCTAGCAGATGATCGACCGACCACCGCCCCGGCCCCGCCAGCGCGAAGTGCAGGGGTATGAAGATCAGCACCAGCGCCAGCCACCAGTTGCGGAAATCCCCGCCCCAGTGGACCATCGCAATGGCGATGATGAAGTTGATGACCATCACCAGGCTCGCTGCGCGGGTGACGGCGCCCAGCACGATCAGCGCTCCGCAGATGAACTGGGCGTAGACCGAGAACGGCGCGGCGAACTCCGGCCAGATGAAGCCATGATGGTCCACAAAGGCGACGAACTCGGCCATGCGCTCGGCTGACAGGATATTGTCCTGCGTCTCCCACATCAGGAAGCTGCCGGTGACGAGGCGAAGGGCCAGCAGGCCCATATCGGCCTTTGCGCTGTTGGGCGGGCCTTCGCGCACGAAAAGAATGGATTTGAACATGTCAGCTTTCCCCGTTGACATATGGGGAGCCTAAAACATGTACCCGCGCCTGCAGATTAAACCGGCGTAAGGTCGAGCGCGTCAGTCCTGCTCGGCGAGCCACTGCGTCATGCGCGTCTCCAGATAATCCAGCGGCACCGCGCCCTCCACCAAGAGGGCGTCGTGGAAGGCGGCCAGATCAAACGCCTCTCCCAGCTCGGTTTCTCCCTGTACCCGCAGTCGCCGGATCAGGATCTCGCCGGTCTTGTAGGCCAGCGCCTGGCCGGGCCAGGAGATATAGCGCGACACCTCATTGGTGATGTTCAGCGGCGCCAGCGCCGAGTTCTCCAGGAAACCGGCCTCGGCCTCTTCGCGGGTCCAGCCGAACCAGTGAATCCCGGTGTCCACGACCAGCCGGCAGGCGCGCCACATCTCGAAGGTCAGGCGCCCGAAATTCTCGTACGGGTCTTCGTAGAAGCCCATGTCCAGGCCGAGAAATTCGGAATACAGGCCCCAGCCCTCGCCAAAGGCGGTGATATAGCCGCGCCGCCGGAAATCGGGCAGGCCTTCGATCTCCTGGGCCAGCGCGATCTGGTGGTGATGGCCCGGCACGGCCTCGTGCAGGGTCAGGGCCGGCAGCTCGTAGAGCGGGCGCTGGTCGAGCCGGTAGGTGTTGACCATATAGCCGCCCGCCCGGCCGGTTTCGGGATCGCCCGACCAGTAGCGGCCCGTGGTGTAGTTCGGCGCGATGGCCGCAGGCACGGGGCGCACGCCATAAGGCAGGCGCGGCAAGCGGTTGAAGAAGGCGGGCATCTGGTCGTCGGCCTGCTTGGCGAGCCAGGCCGCGCGCATCATCAGCTCCATCTCGCTTTGCGCATAAAATTGCGGATCGGTGCGCAGGAAATCGAGGAAGTCTGCAAACGAGCCCTCAAATCCCGTTTCGGCGATCACCGTCTCCATCTCGGCGCGGATGCGCGCGACTTCTTCCAGGCCGGTCTGGTGAATCTCTTCGGGCGTCAGATCGAGCGTGGTGTGCTGGCGCACCAGGGCGGGATAGAACTCCTCGCCATCGGGCAGGTCGCGCGCGCCCAGGGTCTCGCGGGCATTGGGGATATAGGTGGAGACGAAGAAATCGTGCAGCCGGCGCAGGGCGGGCAGGGCGGCGGTCTCAATGGCGTCCAGCGCCTCGGCGCGCAGGCGCGCGCGTTCGGCTTCGGGCAGGCTGGACGGGAGCCCATCGATGGGCATCAGCAGCACGCTGTCTTCGGCGGCCACGATCTGCGCCTCGATCTGGTCGGCCACGCCGTCCAGAATCTCGCGCGGCTGGGTGAAGCCGGTCTCGATCGCACGCTCCAGCCAGGCTGTGTGCTGGGCGAAATAGTCAGGCAGGGCGCGGATGCGCGCAATCCAGGCCTCGGCCTCCTCGGTCGTGCGCGGGCGCGCGCTCATGGCGGCGAAATCGGGCGTGGAGTGAAAGCCGCTATCATTGGTGAAGGGGGTGAGGGCGGTGCGCGTGCGCGGCAGCTCCACCGCCGTGCGCAGGGTGTAGGCGAGCACGGCGTGGCTTGCTGTATCGGTTCCGGTCAGCGCCGAGGCGTCAATCTCTTCAAGCCTGGCGTGGAAGCCGGCCATGGCTTCGTCCCAC
This sequence comes from Oceanicaulis sp., assembly GCA_020832735.1. Classification (GTDB taxonomy): domain Bacteria; phylum Pseudomonadota; class Alphaproteobacteria; order Caulobacterales; family Maricaulaceae; genus Oceanicaulis. The sequence continues at coordinate 439 of JAFIEB010000098.1, read as the reverse complement.
CCGGCCGCCGCCTCGAAGCTGGCGTCAGGCCAGCGTGACGCGGCGTCCAGATCGCCGCGCCGGCCGCGGGTCATGACGTCGCGTTCCTCCAGGAACGCTTCGTAATCAGCGACCAGCTCTGCAAAAGCGTCCGGCGAGCCGGCCTGCGCGGATGCGGCGGCGCCGGGCGCGAGCAGAAGTGCGAAGGCGAGGGCGGCGGTGCGGATCATGGCGGCGTCTCCTGCGCGAACGGTCCTCGTGCGGGCCCGTCAATCGCGCGACATGACACCGCAGACCGGCCCCCGGCTCAAGAGCCGGGGCGCCGAAACCTGGCTGCCGTCTGGGCGCTGGCGTGGCAGTTCGCGACGCTGCTTGCGTTGCTGCAAAAGGCCGGGCCCGCCCCCCCCCCCCTGTGCGGCCCGGCCCGGTGTGGGCGGTGTCGGCGGTCGTATGGCCGGGG
>JAFIEB010000089.1 GCA_020832735.1 Oceanicaulis sp. | reverse complement strand
GGGGGCGCGGGGGGGGGGCGGGGGGGCCCGCCCCCGGCCCGGGGCCCCGCGCAAGCCGGACGTCAGGGCGCCCAGCACCGCGGGCATGTCCGCGATCTTCAGAACATGATCCACAAGGCCGGTCGCGATGGCGCTGTCGGGCATGCCCGAATGGCCCGCTTCCCTGGGGTCCTGGGCCAGGATCAGTCCGCCCGCGCGGCGCACGTCGGCCAGACCGCCGCTCCCGTCCGTGCCGGTGCCCGACAGGACGATGCAGCCCATGGGGGATGGCGCTTCAAGCGCCAGCGATCTGAGAAAGACGTCAAAGGGAAGCCGCACCGGCTTGCCGGATTCAGGCGGCGCGGTCCGCAGAACGCCGCCGCGCACGGTCAGGAACACCCCCGGGGGGATGACATAGAGGTGGGCAGGCTGAACCGCCATGCCGTCGGCCGCCAGAACAACCGTCAACCGGGTGTCGCGCGCCAGCAGGGCGACCATCATGCTGTCATGTGAGGGATCAAGATGAAGGATCAGCACCAGGGCCGATTTCATGTCGGCTGGAAGCGCCTTCAACAGAGCCGTGGCGGCCTCAAGCCCGCCGGCCGAGGCGCCGATGGCGATAATGGGAACGGCATGCGTCTGTTTTCCGGTCGAGTTCGCCGACATCGTCTACTCCAGCAAGGGGTGACGTCGGGCAGGTCATGCGAAACCAGGCGGCGTACGCCATGGAGCTCTACTGCGCGCCGCTTGGGCTATGCATTGAAACCATACCATTTTTTGCGATTCGGCGTAACCCAAAATTGCGCCCGGATTTCGCCCGCAGACGGCGTGCGCGAGGGGAACTATGCGCCCTGGCCTGTTCGCAGCCGCCCCCAATGCGGCGTCTGAGTAGTTTCCGGGGCTTTTGGAAAATTAATTGGCTCAATAGCGTTGTATGGCGACGCGTTGTCGCTGAGTAACTGGGCAGCTGGATGCGTGAGTTGTCTCCTTGCGACGATCACGCCGCTCCCCTCGGCTCTCGCGAGGCTGTCGAGATGACACGAACACATCTGGCTGCCCAGTTACCTTACTCAGACGCTTTTTGACGGGACGGCGCCCCGGCAGCGCCGCCGGATGGGGCATGCATTCAATCGAGAACGCATTCTTCAGCGCTCTGCGCGCGTCCCCAAAATGAAGGGGCCGGTCTGGCATCGGGTCATCCAGAACACCATGGCGGGCGCCGCCCTCATGCCTTGCCGCTCTGATCACAGATTGATCTGAATCACGATGGAGTGACGCCATGTCCGGACCGCCTCCTGCCGACATCCTCAAACAAGTTCTCGAAGGCATCATCGAAATCGAGCGTGAAAACCGGCGCATCCGGCAATTGCGTCATCGCAGCAGCCTTACCGGATGCGATGATCCGGCGCCTTCCGGGATTGTCGATCACAGTCTGGAGGACAGGCGGCGCGTCCGGGCCGCCGGGCGTTCGCCGGATAACCCCGATACCGGCGCCAGCGCGCCTGACCCGGCTGCAGCGCCGGCATCACCCCCGAACACCGGACGGACTTAACCCCATGGGCCAGACAGACGGGCCGGCAGGACGTGGCCACCCTGTCGAGGCCTTCGCCAGACCAGACATGCGGCGCGGACAAACGTCCGCCCAAAGCGGCCTGACGGCTAGCGCCAGTCTGCAATTCACCCCGCCCCGGGAGGGCTCACGCATCTGCACGAGCGCCGGAAAGCCTTTGGGAGAGGATCACCCTTTCAACAGCTTGCTGGCGCCCCACGGCGCCGCGTTGCGGCGCTTTGCCCTGAAACTGACCGGCAATGAGCATCGCGCCGAGGACCTGGTCCAGGAAACCTTCCTCAAGGCCTGGGCTCATCGCGATAAATTCCTTCTGGGCACCGAGCTGCAGGGCTGGCTGTTCACCATCCTGCGCAACACTTTCTATTCGGAGCTGCGCAAATACCGGCGCGAGGTCGAGGACGCCGGCGGCAAGCTCGCCGAACAACTGTTCCTGAACGCCACTCAGGAACACGCCTTCGAGCTCAAAGAGCTGCTGGCCGCCATCGCAGAGCTGCCCGAGATTCACCGCAGGCCGCTCATCCTGATGGGCGTCTACGGGTTCTCACAACTGGAAGCCGCCGATGCCTGCGGCTGCACGGTGGGCACGATCAAGAGCCGGGTCAGCCGCGCGAGAACCGGCCTCAGTCATGCGTTTGGCCGGGAGGATGAACGCCTTCCGGCCGGCCCCGCAAGCCGGCCGCCCCGACCCGTCCGCATCCGCCGCTTCCTGCACCGGTTTCGGCCGGCCCGCCCAGACTCATGTCAGACGCAACGGACTTGGGGCTGGCAAGACAGAGCGCAGGGTTGAGTTGATATAGCGGAGGGCTGCGGGATTGATGGAAGACGGCGGAAGGCGTGTCTCGGCGGCCACGCCACGCGCATCGCCTGCCAGCTTGTGACGGATGCAGGCGCTGGCGGAGACGATGGGATTCGAACCCACGATACCCTTTTGAGGTATACTCCCTTAGCAGGGGAGCGCCTTCGACCACTCGGCCACGTCTCCACTGACCGGTTTAGCCGCCTTTGGGAAGCGCGATCAAGCCGCGCGTACCGGACGGGCTGCATAAGCGCTGCGGCGCGCTGCTGCGTCCGGGCGGGGCTGGCGCTTCCCCCGCTGCGCACACAGCGCTATCTGATGGGCATGACCGACATGCTCAAAGACGCCCTGTCGCGTGTGATCAATCCGTCCGACGGCCGCTCCCTGCAGGAGTCGGGGCGCGTCGGCGGGCTCGATCTGCGCGGCGGCGTGGCGACCATCATCCTGAAACCGGGGCCTGAGGGCGAGGACATCACCGCCCTGCGCGCGGCTGTGGCCTCGGCCCTTGAGGGGCGCGAGGGCGTCACGCGCACGCGGGTGATCATCGAGACCCAGCTCTCCGGCGCCGCCAAAGCGAAACCCGCCCCGGCGCCGGTGCGTGCGCCCGCCCGGCGCATCATCGCCGTGGCGTCGGGCAAGGGCGGGGTGGGCAAGTCCACCGTGGCGGCCAATCTGGCCGGCGCCTGCGTCAAGCTGGGTCTGAAGACCGGGCTGATGGACGCGGACATTTACGGCCCCAGCGCACCGCGCCTGTTCGGCCTGTCCGACGCGCCCGGCCTGCGCAAGACCGATGCGGGCATCGAGCCGCTCGAGGCGCACGGCGTGAAGCTGGTCTCCATGGGTTTTCTGGTGGGCGAGCGCGATCCGGTGGTCTGGCGCGGACCCATGGTCACCGGCGCGATCCGGCAATTTCTCAATGAAGTGGACTGGGGCGATCTCGACGTCCTGATCATCGACATGCCGCCTGGCACTGGCGACGCTCAGCTGGCGATCGCGCAAGGCACGCCGATTTCCGGCGTGGTGATCGTATCCACGCCCCAGACGCTGGCGCTCGACGATGCGCGCAAGGCGGCCGCGCTGTTCGACCGCACCGAGATTCCCATCCTTGGCGTCATCGAGAATATGAGCTTCTTCCTGTGCCCCCATTGCGGAGAGGGGACCGAGATTTTCGGGCGCGGCGGGGCGAAGGCCGAAGCTGAACTGATCGGCGCGCCCTTCCTGGGCGAGATACCGCTGCATCCCGAACTGCGCGAAGCCTCCGACGCCGGGCGCCTGGTGGCGTCGGGCGACGGGCCCGTGGCCAAAGCCTTCCTGCGGGCGGCGGAGGCGATGCTGGTCAATGTGGACGCCGCCCACCGGCCGGCGCCGGAAATCGTGTTCGCCGACTAAAAAGCACGCGGCGGCCTGCACGCGCGGGTCCCGCCGCCCCTGAAATCGCGATAGAACAGCGCGCACAGACTAAAGGGAGGCCGTCATGGCGCAAATCGCCTTCATCGGACTGGGCAATATGGGCTCGGGCATGGCTGCGAACCTGATCAAGGCCGGTCAGGACGTGCGCGCCTTCGATCTCAACGCCGAGGCGGTCGCCCAGCTGGTCTCGAAGGGTGCGCGCGCCGCGGATTCGGTGGCGCAGGCGGCCCAGGGCGCCGATGCGGTGGTGACCATGCTGCCGGCCGGGCCGCATGTTCACAGCGTGTATGACGGGCCGGACGGGGTGCTGGCCCACGCGCCCGCCGGCGCCGTGCTGATGGACTGCTCGACCATTGACGTGGACAGCGCGCGCAAGGCCGCGGCGCTAGCAAAGGACAAGGGCTTCGCCTTCGTCGACGCGCCGGTGTCGGGGGGCGTGGCCGCCGCCGAAGCGGGCACGCTGACCTTCATGGTGGGCGGCCCGTCCGATGCGTTCGCGAAGGCCGAGCCTTATCTCGACATGATGGGCAAGGCGGTGATCCGCGCCGGGGAGGCGGGCGCCGGACAGGCGGCCAAGATCTGCAACAACATGCTCCTGGCCATCCACATGATCGGCACGTGCGAGGCGATCAACATGGCCCAGCGCCTGGGCCTGGAGACGCAGGACTTCTTCAACATCGCCTCCAAGGCCTCGGGACAGTGCTGGTCGCTGACCAGCTATTGCCCGGCGCCCGGCCCTGTGCCTGCGGCGCCGTCCAACCGCGGCTACAAGCCGGGATTCGCCGCGCCGATGATGCTCAAGGATCTCAAGCTGGCGATGGAGGCCGCGCGCACCGCCGGCGCCAGCACGCCGCTGGGCGCCCACGCCGCCGAAATCTATCAGCGCTTTGTCGATTCAGACGGCGAGGGGCTTGATTTCTCGGCCGTGATTCAAATGATCGCAGCCGACTCGGAGGCCGGGAAGGCATGAATTTGCGAAGCGTTTTCAAGTAGAAGGCGCGACATTACGCCCCTGGTCGCCGGGGAGACGGCGGGGCCGGATTATGGCATGGTCCGGACAGATGGATTCTGGAGAGGAGAGTCGCCGCGACTTTCGGGGGCGGCGCAGACCGGATGGATTATCGCAGCGCCTTCAAGGCGTCCGTAGCCCGGGTCCGGGCTGAAGGGCGCTACCGCGTGTTCGCCAACCTGCGCCGGGTGCGCGGGGAGTTCCCGCGCGCGCGCTGGCGCACCGACGAGGGCGATGTGCGCGATGTCGTGGTCTGGTGCTCCAATGACTATCTGGGCATGGGCCAGAGCCCGTGCGTGACCGGCGCCATGAAGCAGGCCATCGATGATGTCGGCGCGGGCGCGGGCGGAACACGCAATATCTCGGGCACCACCAATTACCATGTCGAGCTGGAGCACTCGCTGGCGGATCTGCACCAGAAGGAAGCCGCGCTGCTGTTCACCTCGGGCTATATCTCCAACCAGGCCACGCTGGCGACGCTGGGCCGGATTCTGCCCGGTCTGATCATGTTCTCCGACGCGCTCAATCACGCCTCCATGATCGAAGGCGTGCGCCAGTCGGGCTGCGAGAAACATGTCTGGCGCCACAATGACGTGGCCCACCTGGAAGAGCTACTGCGCGCCGCGCCGGCGGACGCGCCCAAGCTGATCGCGCTGGAATCGGTCTATTCCATGGACGGCGATATCGGCCCGCTCGAAGCGGTGTGCGACCTGGCCGATAAATACAACGCCCTGACCTATCTCGACGAGGTTCATGCGGTCGGCCTGTACGGCCTGCGCGGCGGCGGCATCGCCGAGCGTGACGGGCTGATGGACCGTTTCGACATCATCGAGGGCACGCTGGGCAAGGCGTTCGGCCTGATGGGCGGCTATATCGCGGCGGACGCGGAGATCGTGGACGCGGTGCGGTCCTGGGCGCCGGGCTTCATCTTCACCACCTCGCTGGCCCCGTCCATCGCCGCTGGCGCGCGCGCCAGCGTGGAGTATCTCAAGTCCGCTCACCACTTGCGCGAAGCGCATCAGGAACGCGCGGCGGCCCTCAAGCGCCGCCTGGCCGAGGCGGGCCTGCCGGTCATGGATTCCCAGACCCATATCGTGCCGGTGCATGTGGGCGATCCGGTCTTGTGCAAGCGCATGACCGACGCCCTGCTGGATGATCACGGCATCTATGTGCAGCCGATCAACTATCCCACCGTGCCGCGCGGGACCGAGCGCATGCGCTTTACCCCCACGCCCATGCATGACGACGCCATGTTCGACGCGCTGGTGAGCGCCCTGCGCGACGTCTATGTGCGCCATGCAGGCATGAAGGTGGCCTGATGGCGCCGCGCGGCCGGATGGGCGGCCGTGAGGTGATTTTCGAATTCATGACCATCGGCCAGAGCGTGCGCGTGGCGGCGATTGATGTCGCCACCGGCGAGGAAGTGGTGATCTCCGGCCCGGCCGGCGCCGCGCGGGGTGATCTTGAACGCGTCGCCGGGCGCAAGCTGGCGCGCCGGCTGGCCGGGAGTCAGAACCCGGACAGCAAAACGCCCCGGCGCGGCGGCCGGGGCGTTGTGGTCTGAGCCAGGCTGCAGCCGCGCTGCGGCTGCGCCAGCGGGCTTATTTCTTGCGCCCGCCGCGGCCGAGGCCGATTTCCTTGGCGAATTCCGAGCGGCGCTTGGAGTAGTTCGGCGCCACCATCGGATAGTCGGCCGGCAGACCCCACTTGCGGCGGTAGTCGTCCGGGCTCATGTCGTATTGCGAGCGAAGATAGCGCTTGAGCATCTTCAGCTTCTTGCCGTCTTCCAGGCAGATGATGAAGTCGTCGGTGACAGATTTGGAGATCGGAACGGCCGGTTTGGCCTTCGGTTCCGGCTTCTGCTCGCCGCCCGATATTTCCTTCATGGTGGCGTGAACCGATTTGATCATGTCCGGCACGCTTTCAGCCGGCACCGAATTGTGGGTCAGGAATGACGCGACAATGTCGGTGGTCATGCGCATCAGTTCTTCATTGTCGACGGGGGGGAGGGTGTCTTCGGTCACTGGAAAAATCCTTTTTGCAAGCTGGGTGAGCCCCGGGAGAATCACCGTGGTCCATTCAGGGTATAATTCCCCTGCCGGTGTTGTGCAAGTATTGCTTTGTGTAAATCTGCAGCGGCATTACTTGTGGCTTTGATAATCCGAGTAACCAATGCAACCTCTCATGAACAACGCTGCCTGCGCCAACCGGAGCTGAACGGTTGTCCGGCGCGCGCGCGGGCCCTATGACTGATCCGCACTGATGTCGCCCCGGAAGGAATTGGTCATGGCAGACGCCCACGCGAGCGAACCGGCGAACCCGTTCTTCACCACGCCGCTGAATGCGGCCGACCCCGAGCTGGCGGACGCCATTGCGCGCGAGATTCGCCGCCAGCAAGACCAGGTGGAGCTGATTGCGTCGGAGAACATCGTCAGCCGCGCCGTGCTCGAGGCGCAAGGATCGCCTCTGACCAACAAGTATGCCGAGGGCTATCCGGGCAAGCGCTATTATGGCGGGTGCGAGTTTGTCGACATCGCCGAGGAGCTGGCGATCTCGCGGGCCAAGGCGCTGTTCAACTGCGCCTACGCCAATGTGCAGCCCAATTCGGGCAGCCAGGCGAATCAGGCGGTGTTTCTGGCCCTGCTCAAGCCCGGCGACAAAATCCTCGGCATGGATCTGTCGGCGGGCGGTCACCTGACCCACGGGGCCAGGCCCAACCTGTCGGGCAAGTGGTTTGACGCCTACGCCTATGGCGTGCGCGAGGATGATGCGCGCATTGATTATGACGCCCTGCGCGACATCGCCCGCAAGGTGCGCCCGCAAATGATCATCGCGGGCGGTTCGGCCTATCCGCGCATCATTGATTTCAAGGCGTTTCGCGAGATCGCTGACGAGATCGGCGCCTATCTTCTGGTCGACATGGCCCATTTCGCCGGGCTGGTGGCGGGCGGCGCCTATCCCAGCCCGCTGCAGCACGCCCATGTGTGCACCACCACCACCCACAAGACGCTGCGCGGCCCGCGCGGCGGGATGATCGTCTCCAACGATCTCGATCTGGGCAAGAAGTTCAATTCGGCCGTCTTCCCCGGCCTGCAGGGCGGGCCACTCATGCATGTGATTGCGGCCAAGGCGGTCGCGTTTGGCGAGGCGCTGCGCCCTGAATTCAAGACCTATGCCCGCCAGGTGGTCGAAAACTGCAAGGCGATGGGCGGCGCCCTGACGGAAGCCGGCTTTGATCTGGTCTCGGGCGGCACGGACAGCCATCTGGCGCTGGTGGATCTGCGGCCCAAATCGCTGACCGGCGACATTTCCGAGGCGGCGCTGGAGCGCGCCCACATCACCTGCAACAAGAACGGCGTGCCGTTCGATCCGGCCAAGCCCACCGTGACGTCCGGCCTGCGCATCGGCGCGCCGGCCGGCACCACGCGCGGCTTCGGCACGGCGGAATTCCGCCGAATCGGCGAGCTGATGGCCGAGGTGCTCGATGCGCTCAGCGCCAACCGGGACGGCGATAGCGAAGTCGAAGCGCGGGTGCGCGAGGAAGTCGTGGCGCTGTGCGCGCGCTTCCCGATCTATCCTGAACTTGGATAAGCGAGGGGGGTGAAGCGTGCGCTGTCCCTTCTGCGGCCATCACGACACCCAGGTGAAGGACTCGCGTCCGGCCGAGGACGGCGGGGCGATCCGGCGCCGGCGCCAGTGCCCGTCCTGCGGGGCGCGCTTCACCACGTTCGAGCGCGTCCAGCTGCGCGACCTGCACGTCATCAAATCTGACGGCAAGCGCGAGGCGTTCGAGCGCGACAAGCTGATGAAATCGGTGCTGCTGGCGACCCAGAAGCGCTCCATCGAGCGCGACCGGATCGAGCAGATGGTGTCGGGCATCGTGCGCCGGCTGGAAAGCGGCGGCGATCCGGACGTGCAGTCCAAGCAGATCGGGCGGCTGGTGATGGACGGGCTGCGCGCCCTCGATACCGTGGCCTATGTGCGCTACGCCTCGGTCTACAAGGATTTCCGCGAGGTGGAGGACTTCGCCACCTTCATCAAGGGCGAGCGCCTGATTGATGCAGGCCGCGCCCAGCCGGACGATTCAGGCGAGGGCGAGGGGGACGCATGAGCGCGCGCCCGCGCGTCACGCTCAAACTGGCCACCAGTCTGGATGCGCGCATCGCCCTGGCCAGCGGGGCGTCGAAATGGATCACCGGCCCTGAAGCCCGCGCGCGCGTCCACGCCCTGCGCGCCGCCCATGACGCCATCGTGACCGGCGTGGGCACGGTGCTGGCCGATGACCCGCTGTTGACCGCCCGCCCTGACGGACGCGCCGCCACAACCCAGCCGCTGCGCGCCGTGCTCGACACGCATCTGCGCACCCCGCCGGGCTGCGCGCTGCTCAAAGCCGGGCCGGCGGTGCTGTTTCATGGCGGCGAAGCGGCGCCTTCAGCTGAGCTTCTGGCGGCGGGCGGGCAATGCGTGGCGCCGGGCGAACGCGATGGCCGGGCTGATATTTGCAAGGCGCTGGAGTGGCTTGCGGAACATTCTTGCAGCACGGTGATGATCGAGGCGGGCGGCCAGATCGCCGCGTCTGTCCTTGCTGAGGGGCTGGCCGACCGCATTGAATGGTTTCGCGCGCCCTGCCTTCTTGGCGGCGACGCTGTTGCGGCCATTGCAGGCCTGGGCCTTGAGACGCTGGAGCGCGCGCCCATCTTCCGGCGCACGCGCCTGGCCGAATGCGGCGCGGATATCTGGGAAAGCTGGGAGCGCGTCTGAGCGATGTTCACCGGTATCGTCACCGCGCTCGGGCGCGTCGCCGCCATAAAGGACGGTCCTGTGCGGCGCATCAGCATCGACAGCCCCTATGCGCCGGAGAGTTTTGAGCTGGGCTGCTCGGTCAGTCATGACGGCGCCTGCCTGACCGTGGTGGCCGCGGCGCCGCAGGGCGTGGGCGCGCGCCATGATGTGGAGGTCTCGCCCGAGACGCTGGCGCGCACCACGCTGGGCGCCTGGACGGTGGGGACGCAGGTCAATCTGGAGCGCGCGCTCAAGGTCGGTGACGAGCTTGGCGGCCATATCGTCCAGGGCCATGTGGACGGGGTCGGTCAGGTGCAGTCGCGCGAGGACGCTGATGGCTGGATGCGCCTGCGCATCGCGGCGCCCCGGGCGCTGGCGCCGTTCATTGCGGAGAAGGGCTCCATTGCGGTGGACGGCGTCTCCCTGACCGTCAATGGGGTGGAGGAAACGGCGTTCGATCTCATGATCATTCCCCACACCGCGTCCGTCACCACGCTCGCCCGTCTGCAGCCGGGAGCGCATGTGAACCTTGAGGTCGACGTCATGGCGCGCTACGCCGCTCGCCTGATCGATTTCCGCCCGGCAGGAACCCCACCGTGAGCGACCCGAACGGCGATACGCCGCTGTCTGCCATCGACGAGATTATCGAGGACGCCCGCAAAGGGCGCATGTTCATCCTTGTGGACGCCGAGGATCGCGAGAACGAGGGCGATCTGGTCATCCCCGCCCAGTTCGCCACGCCCGAGGCGGTCAACTTCATGGCCAAGCATGGCCGCGGGCTGATCTGCCTCACGCTGACGCGCGCGCGCGCCGATCATCTCAGGCTGCCGCTGATGAGCGCGCGCAACCAGTCGCGCCACACCACCAATTTCACCGTCTCCATCGAGGCGCGCGAGGGCGTCTCCACCGGCATTTCCGCCCATGACCGGGCGCTGACCATCGCCGCCGCCATCGATCCGGCCAAAGGCGCCGAGGATATCGTCTCGCCCGGTCACGTCTTTCCGCTGGTGGCGCGCGACGGGGGCGTGCTGACGCGCGCCGGGCATACCGAGGCGGCGGTGGACATCGCCCGGCTGGCGGGATGCAACCCGTCCGGCGTGATCTGCGAGATCATGAACGAGGACGGGACGATGGCCCGCCTGCCCGATCTCGTCGCCTTCGCCCAGCTGCACGGGCTGAAGATCGGCGCCATCGCCGATCTCATCGCCTATCGCCGCCAGCATGACCGCTTTGTGGAGCGCCGCCTGGACACCGAAGTCTCCACGCGCTGGGGCGGGCCGTTCCGGCTCACCGTCTTCCGCTCGCTGGTGGATGATGTGGAGCACGTGGCCATCTGGCGCGGCGATGTGCGCGCCGATGCGCCGGTTCTGGTGCGCATGCACAAAGTGAGCTTCGCCGAGGACGTTCTGGGCGCCGTGGGCGGCCGCAGCGGGCTGGTCGAAGAGGGTGTGGGCGCGCTCATGGCTCATGACGGTCCGGGCGTGATGGTGTTCATCCGCGAGACCAACCCGTCAGCCATCACCGAGCGTTTCGGCGCCGCGCCGGCCGATCCGCCCGACGCGCGCGAGGCGCGCCGGCTGCGCGAATACGGCGTGGGCGCCCAGATCCTGCTGGATCTGGGCGTGCGCAAGATGATCCTGGTGACCACCGCGCCCCAGACCATCGTCGGACTTGACGGATACGGCCTTCAGGTCGTTGAACAACGCGATCTGGAAGGAGGCCGCCATGACTGACACCCCCCGCGTGCTGATTGTGGCCGCGCCTTTCTATGAGGACATCACCGATCAGCTGGTCGCCGGCGCCCGCGCCGCGCTGGACGAGGCCGGCGCCCGCCACGAGACGGTGATGGTGCCTGGCGCGTTCGAGATCCCCGGCGCCATCGCCATGTCCTGGCTGGGCGCCGAGCCCTATGACGCCTATGTGGCGCTGGGCTGCGTCATTCGCGGGGAGACCAGCCATTATGACTATGTCTGCGGCGAGAGCGCGCGCGGGCTGATGGACCTCAGCCTGTCGGGCGTGGCGCTGGGCTATGGCGTTCTGACCGTGGAGAATATCCGCCAGGCCCGCGAGCGGGCTCATGTGGACCGCAAGAACAAGGGCCGCGATGCGGCCCAGGCTGCGCTGGCCATGGCGGCGTTCAAACAGAAATGCGCGGACTGATGACCGCCGATACCGTCAACCGCTCCGAGACCCGCGCGCGCCAGCGCCGCGCGGCGCGTCTGAGCGCCGTTCAGGCGCTCTATCAGATGGAGGTGAGCGGGCAGGGGGCGAGCACGGTCGTGCGCCAGTTCCGCGATCACCGCTTCGGCCATGACGGCGAGCCAGGCGATTATATCGAGACCGACGAGGATTTTTTCGAAGACCTGCTCAAGGGCATTGTCGAGCGCCAGGACGAGGTGGACGGCCATATCTCCCTGGTGCTCAAGGAAGGCTGGCGCCTGTCGCGCCTGGACGCGACGCTGCGCGCCATCCTGCGCGCGGGCGGGTACGAGCTGCTGGCCCGCCCGGACGTGCCTTCGCCGGTGGTGATCAATGAGTATGTCGATGTCGCCGGCGCCTTCTTCGATGCGCCCGAGTGCGGCATGGTCAATGGCGCGCTGGACGCGCTGGCGCGCCGCGTTCGCGCGGACGGGCCGTGAGCGCGGGCGGCGAATTTGACTATATCGCCCGGCGCCTGGCGCCGCTGAGCGCTGGCTGGCCGGGCGCCGCCGGCCTTAAAGATGACGGTGCGCTGATCACGCCGGCGCCGGGATACGAGCTTGCCGTCACGGCCGACACCCTGGTCGCAGGCGTGCATTTCCTGGCCGATGAAGATCCGGCCGTGACCGCCGGGCGGGCGCTGCGGGTCAATCTCTCCGATCTGGCCGCCATGGGGGCGCAGGCGCGCGCCTACATGCTTGCGATCGTCTGGCCGAAGGACGCGTCCGATGGCTTGCGCGAGGGCTTCGCCGACGGCCTGGAGCGCGAGCAGGCGCATTTTGGCGTGCATCTGATCGGCGGCGACACCACGAGCGGACCGGGACCCTGGACGATCTCGGTGACCGCTTTCGGCGAGGTTCCCGCAGGGCGGGCCGTGCGCCGCAGCGGCGCGCGCGACGGCGATCTGGCCGTGGTCACAGGGACGATAGGAGACGCCTGGCTCGGGCTGCAGGCCGAGCTCAAGGCGCGCCCGGCGCTGGACGCGGCGCATGAGCGCTTCGTGCAGGAGCGCTTCACCCGCCCTGAGCCGCGCCTGGCGCTGGCTGAGGCGCTGCGCGAGCACGCCCGCGCAGCCATTGATGTCAGCGACGGGCTGATCGCCGATCTGTCGCACATCGCCCGCGCCAGCGGGCTTGGCGTGCGCATGGAGCTGGACCGGATTCCGCTCTCGCCCGCCGCTGAGGCCTGGCTGGCTGCACAGGCCGATCCCCTGCGCGCGCGGATGCAGCTGGCGTCGGGGGGGGATGATTACGAGCTGGCCATGGCCGTCGCGCCCGGCGCGCTGGACGCGCTCACCGCCGGATCGGGCGGCGCGCCGCTGACGGTGATCGGGCGCTTCGAGGCCGGACCGCCAGACGCGAGCGTGACATGGCGCGGCGAGCCCGCGCCGGTGGAGCACGGCGGATTCACCCATTTTTGACGCCCTTTTGGCACAAGGGTGTTGATGAAAACCGCGCTCACATCCCTTTTGGCCGCACTGGTCCTGACCCCGGGCGCTCCGGCCGGGGAGAGCGGATGCCCGCACGGCGATCCGCGCAACGCCAACAAGCTGGTCGCCCCGGTGGTGCGCGAGGACGGGCGACTGGCCGGCTACGCCTTCGTCACGCCCCGCGTCTGCTTTGCCCGCGGCTTCAACAGTTTCGATTTCCGCGAGGACGAGCACTTTCTCATGGACGCCATGGTGCGTGCGGTGCACCGCCATCCCTTTGTGCTCAATGAGGACGGCGAGACCACCGACCGGCAGGCGGCCCTGGCCGCGTTCCGCGAGGCGGTCGAGCAGGTCTATAACGGCCAGGCGTCCGGTTATGACCTGTCGGGCGACGACCTGCGCCTGATCCGGCCCTGACCGGCCCGCGCCGCATGTGACCGTCCCCAGGCCGGACGCCATTCATATCCCCCTGTGATCAGCCGGTTCCCCGTGTTGCGCGGCGCAACGGACCTGTTGCATAGTCCGGCGCATCGGGGAGGGCTTGTACCGCACGGCTGATTCCTTTCCCGACCGTGCGGCTGGCGCTCAAAACAACAATCAACGCCTCGACCAAGGGGATTAATCACATGTCAATGGATGAGCTTTGGCTCTGGCTTGCCCTCGGGGCCGGCCTGACCGCGATTGCGTATGGCGTAATCCAGGTGCGCTCCATTCTGGCGGCCAGCGCCGGTTCGGAACGCATGCAGGAAATCGCTGCTGCGATCCAGGAAGGCGCGAACGCCTATCTGCGCCGGCAATACACCACGATCGCCATCGTGGGCGTCGTCATTTTCGTCATCGTCTGGCTGCTGCTGGGCCTGGTGGTGGCGATCGGCTTCCTGATCGGCGCCATATTGTCAGGTGCGGCGGGCTTTATCGGGATGCTGGTGTCGGTGCGGGCCAATGTGCGCACCACCGAAGCGTCCAAGACCTCGCTGCAGGCGGGCTTGTCCATGGCGTTGCCCGCCGGCGCCGGGGCCGGGGTGGTGCGACGCGGGGGCGGCCGGTTTTTGGGGGCGGGGCTCGATTTTGTGGTCCCCCGCCGGGGCGGCGTAGCCCGCACCCGCGCCCC
>JAFIEB010000080.1 GCA_020832735.1 Oceanicaulis sp. | reverse complement strand
CTGGCGGCGCCGGCCAGCGCCGGCGAGCTGATGGCGCTCAAGGGCGTGATCCTGGCCGAGGACGCCGAAACCCAGACCGGACCCGACGAGGCGCTGGCCGAAGCGGCGCTGAAAGCCGCATACGCCGCGCTTAACATGCTGCAGGACGCACGCGAGGCTGAAGGCGCCGCCATGGGCGCGGTGCTGACCGGCCATCTTGATGAAATCGAGACGCTGACCCGCGAAGCCGCGGCGCTGGATGCGGCCAGGTCCGCCGCCATCAAGGCGCGCATTGAAGCGAAATTCGCCGAGCTTTTGCCAAGCGGTCTTGATCCTGAACGCCTCGCCCAAGAGGCGGCGGTGCTGGCGGTGAAGGCTGATGTGCGCGAGGAGCTCGACCGCCTTGCAGCCCATATCGACAGCGCGCGCGCCCTGATCAAAGGCGGCAGTCCGTGCGGGCGCAAGCTGGATTTCCTGTCCCAGGAATTTAACCGGGAAGCCAATACTCTGTGCTCAAAATCGGGCGATCCGGCGCTGACCCGGATCGGGCTCGCCCTCAAGGCGGCGGTCGACCGCCTGCGCGAGCAGGTCCAGAATGTGGAGTAGGCGAGGATGAGCGGCGATCATCTCACCGGGCCGGCCTTCCGGGGGCAAAGGCGCGGACTCATGCTGGTGCTGTCCAGCCCGTCCGGCGCGGGCAAGACCACGCTGTCCCAGCGTCTGATCGCCCAGAACCCCGATCTTGTCCTCTCGGTGTCGGCCACCACCCGCGATCCGCGCCCCGGCGAGCAGGACGGCCGCGATTACATATTCACCAGTGAGGACAGCTTCCTGGAGCAGGCCTTTGCGGGCCGGTTCTATGAATGGGCCAAGGTCTTCGATCATTATTACGGCACCCCGAAAGCGCCCGTTGAGGAAGCTCTGGAGGAAGGCCGCGACGTGGTCTTCGACATTGACTGGCAGGGCGCGCGCAAGCTGATCGAACAGGCGCCGCACGACGTGGTGCGCGTGTTTATCCTGCCGCCTTCTCTCAAATTATTGCGCGACCGTCTGAAAAAGCGCGCCCAGGACTCAGACGAGATCATCAACGGGCGCATGGAGCGCGCCAAGTCCGAGATCGCGCACTGGAACGAGTACGATTATGTCGTCGTCAATGACGATTTCGCCCTGGCGCTGGAGAAGCTCAACCAGATCCTCCACGCCGAACGGCTCAAGCGCGACCGCCATCCCTGGCTGGAAGGCTTTGTCGAAGCGCTGATGGAGGAGTAGGGGGGCTCTCTCACCCTACATTGTTTTCCCGGGCGAGCGGAGCGAAACCCGGGACCCATCCACCAGACCTTGCCGTCTCTCAAGCGATTGAAATTTCAGGGGATGGGTCCCGGATCGGCTACGCCGTCCGGGAAGGCAGTGGTGAAGGGTTTGCGGCGGAACGCTCATCCGCAATCCTCGAAGAGGTGGCCTACCCCCGATCCGTCCAGACAATCCGGTAGAGGTCAAACCGCCGGTCGCGCAAATTCCTCACCGTGCCCGAACGGCGCGCTTCCGCCAGGGAATCCATGTGCAAATCGGCCACCGCGATGGTCTCGACATTCTCGCTGGCTTCGGCGGCCAGGCCGTCGCGCGCGAAGGGGAAATCGCAAGGCGTGATGATGGCCGACTGGGCGTAGTTCACGTCCATATTGGCCACGCCCGGCAGATTGCCCACATTGCCGGCGGTGACGAGATAGAGCTGGTTCTCGATGGCCCGCGCATGGGCGCAATAACGCACCCGTAAATGGCCCGGCCGGTCGTCGGTGGCGTAGGGCACGAAGATGATCTTCGCGCCTTCATCGGCCAGGCGCCGGGCGAGCTCGGGGAATTCGCAATCATAGCAGATCAGCACGCCGACAGGCCCGCAATCGGTGGGGATGGCCGCCACCGTGTCGCCGCCCTTGATGTTCCACCAGAAGCGCTCATTGGGCGTGGGATGGATTTTTTCCTGGGTGTGGATCGAGCCATCGCGCAGGAACACATAGGCGACGTTCTGGATATCCCCGTCCTCGGTCTCGGTGGGGTGGGAGCCGCCAATGATGTTGATGTTGTAGCGCACCGCCAGCGCGCTCATGAAATTGACGAAGCGCTTGGTGTGGCGCGTCAGCGTGGCGATGGAGTCCTCGGCGTTCAGCTTGCGCTTTTCCAGCGCCAGCAGCGGCACGGTGAACATTTCGGGGAAGACGCAGAAATCGGCGTCATATTCGGCGCAGGTGTCGACGAAGAACTCCACCGTGCGTTCAAACTCGGCGACGGTCTCCACCGCGCGGGTTTTCAGCTGCACCGCCGCTACGCGCACCGTGTTGGGCGAGGGCAGGCGGCCCGGTCCCTGGCCCTCGGTCCAGGACGGATTGCGCCAGACCATCAGGGCGGCGTGCCCGGCGGCTTCAGTGTCTTCGGGATAATAGTTGTGCAGCACGCCGGCGGGCTCGTAGCCCATGCGCATCTGGAAATTCAGCACCCCGTCGCGCAGCTCGCGCGCCTCGATCGCAGCCAGATAGGCTTCGGGGGTGGGATAGGTGCGCCGCTTGCGCTTGTAGCCTGACAATCGCCCGCCAAACACAACCCCTTTGAGGCCCCAGTCCTCGCACAAGGCGTGGCGCGCCACATAAAGCCGCTCGCCGATGCGCAGGCGGCGCCGGGCCGGATCGACGGCCACCTCCATGCCATAGACCCAGTCGCCGTCCGGGTCGTGGCGCGCCGCGAAGCCGTTGCCGGTGATGCCCGCCCAGTCATGGGGGCCGAAGGCGGCGGCCTCGTCGATGATGAAGCTGGCGCACCAGCCGACCACCTCGTCCTCGAATTCGACGATGAACTGCCCCTCCGGGAAGGTGGAGATCTGGCCCCGGATCATGGAGGGCGGGTCAGGCTGCATGGAGGGATAGGCGCGCTCCTGCAGCGCCAGGATCGCGTCCACGTCCTCCAGGGTCGCATTGCGCAGTTTCAGTTTGGCGGTGCGTTGGGTGCGGGTCATGGGTCTTCCAGCTGCTGGCGGTCAGACAGGTTATAGCCCACACGCGCAGCGCATCACCCCTGCGCCTGCTTTCCTCCAAGGCATGTCAGTGTGAATCCGCCCGTATCAGCGTGCGAATTTCTGGAACTTCACCCGGCTGGGGACCAGGGAGTCGGTGCCCAGGCGGCGCTTCTTGTCCTCGAGATAGTCGGAGAAGGCGCCTTCGAACCATTCCACATGGCTGTCGCCTTCAAAGGCCAGGATGTGGGTGGCGATGCGGTCGAGGAAGAAGCGGTCGTGCGAGATCACCACGGCGCAGCCGGGGAAATCCTCCAGCGCCGCTTCCAGCGCCGACAGCGTCTCCACGTCGAGATCGTTGGTCGGTTCGTCGAGCAGGAGCAGGTTGCCGCCTTCTTTGAGCATTTTGGCCAGATGCACCCGGTTGCGTTCACCGCCCGAAAGCACGCCGACTTTCTTCTGTTGGTCGCCGCCCTTGAAGTTGAATGCGCCGACATAGGCGCGGCTGGGCACGTCGCGGCCACCGAGGTCGAGCATGTCATTGCCGCCGGAAATTTCTTCCCAAACATTCTTTTTGGGATCGAGGGCGTCGCGGCTCTGATTGACGTAGCCGAGCTTCACCGTCTCGCCGAGCGTGACCGTGCCGGCATCGGGCTCTTCCTCGCCGATGATCATCTTGAACAGCGTGGTCTTGCCCGCGCCGTTGGGGCCGATCACGCCCACCACGCCGCCCGGCGGCAGCTTGAAGGTCAGGTCCTTGATCAGGAGCTTGTCCTCAAAGCCTTTTGAGACGTTCTCAAACGCCACCACATTGCCGCCCAGGCGCGGGCCCGGCGGGATGCGGATGATGGCTGTGGAGACTTTGTCGCGATCAGCCTGGTCGCGCATTTCCTCATAGGATTTGATACGCGCCTTGGATTTGGCCTGGCGGGCTTTCGGGCTCGCCCGGATCCATTCCAGCTCGCGGCTGAGCGCGCGCTGCTTGGCGCTTTCCTCGCGCGACTCTTGGGCCAGGCGCTTGGATTTCTGCTCCAGCCAGCGGGTATAGCCGCCCTCATAGGGCACGCCCTGACCGCGATCGAGCTCCAGCGTCCAGGTGGTGATGGCGTCGAGGAAATAACGGTCGTGGGTGACGATCAGCACGGCGCCGGGATAGTTCTCCAGATGGTGCTGGAGCCAGGCCACGCTTTCGGCGTCGAGGTGGTTGGTCGGCTCATCCAGCAGCAGCATGTCGGGCTTCGACAGGAGCAGCTGGCAGATCGCCACGCGCCGGCGCTCGCCGCCCGACAAATTGGTCACGTGCGCCTCGCCCGGCGGGCAGCGCAGGGCCTCCATGGCCATCTCGATCTTGGAATCCACGTCCCAGGCGTCGCGCGCGTCCACCTCTTCCTGAAGGGCGTTCATCTCCTCCATGAGCTCGTCGGAATATTCCTCGGCGAGCCGCATGGCGATGGCGTTGTAGGCGTCGAAAATGCGCTTGTCTTCAGAGCCCTCGATGACGTTTTCCCAGACCGTCTTGGCCTCGTCGAGCTTGGGCTCCTGGGGCAGATAGCCCACGCGAACGCCCTTTTCGGCCCAGGCCTCGCCGGCGAAATCGGTGTCCTGGCCGGCCATGATGCGCAAAAGCGTCGACTTGCCCGACCCGTTCGTGCCCACCACGCCGATCTTGGCGTCGGGCAGGAAGTGCAGCGAAATGCCCGAGAACACAGGCTTGCCGCCCGGATAGGTCTTGGACAGCTTGTCCATGTGGTAGACGTACTGATACGCGGCCATGAGCGGGGGCGCTCCCTTATATGACGAGCCGGAAAGAAGGATCGCGCCAGCCTATAGCGGATCGCCCCCTTGCGGCGCAATCGGGGCGCACGGCGCCCACAAACAAAAACCCCGCCTGCAGGACTGCAGGCAGGGCTTTGTCTTCTGGTAAGCGCGAGCGTCAGTCCGCTTTGGCGGGCAACAGGCGCTGGACGGTGACGACGACGATGACCATCACTGAGGCCGCCGCCAGCAGATGGGAATAGCTGGTCAGGATGGCGGTCAGATGCTCGCCCAGCACCGGAATGGCGCCGAGCGCTTCGCTGCCCAGCAGCAGGAACACCGTTGCGACCAGCAGGCCGCGCCGGTGGTCGGCCGAGACGAAATAGCCGCTGGCAAGGCCCAGCACGGCCAGAATGGCGCCGGCATACTCGAAGGTGACAAAGGCGAGCACGATCGCCGCCAGAATGCTGACGGCCCAGACAATCTTGGCTATAGACATGAAAAGCCTCCCCTTTTGATTTGTTGTGCGACCGGATCGAATCAGGACCCGATGGTTAACACTAGTCAGGAGACGGAAGATAATTCAAGAAAATGATAGAAGTTGAACGATGTTGGCTTGTTGAATGCTGTTAATTCCGGTGAGGCGGCCGCTGGCTCGCTCTGTTCACGCGGGCTGACGTTTCACCATGCCGCCCGGCCAAGGCGGGCGTCAGCCGCCAAGGCGCCGGCCTGCGCCTGAAAGGCAAGGCTGGATGGGCAGGGTCAGGCCGGTTATGACCAGCCTGCAGGACTGAGATGAAGACCGGCCTGCCGCTGGCCCGCCGGGATTTCAGAAAATACCGAGAAACTTGCGCCGCTTGCGGCGGGGAGCGGCATCCGGAGCGATGTCATCGGGCCCCGGTTCGGCGGCTGGTTCGCTGGAGGCCGGCTCGCCGAGGGCGGCTGCGCCAGGCCCTTCAGCCTCCATCGCCGCCTCGCCGCCAGCGGGCAGGGCTGACGGCGGCGGCGCCATGTCCGTGCTGCGAGCCGGCGCCGGTTCGGGGCGCACGGGCGCGCAAATGTCGGCATCGCACAGCGGCGCGCTCATGGCGTGGGCGGCCAGGCGCGAGGGCGCTGTGGCCGGGCCGTGATAGGCGCCCAGGCCCAGCGACTGGCGCACGGTGTCGCGAAAGGCGCCGGCGCGCGCGTCGATCTTGTGAGCGCGCTCGGTTTCCTCCTGCAGGCGCGACAGATCGGCCGGGCGCGGCGCGCGCACGGCGGCCGGGGTCACGGCAGAGCGCGCGCGCGCCAGTGCGGCGCGGGCCGTATCCAGATCCAGCGGCTTGGGGGTATCGGTCATGTCAGCCTCCTTGCGGGCTGCGATATCAGGATTTGCGAGCATACCATTCCAGACCGCCTGTGCGCGAGATCATGGCCACATCCACGTCGCCGCCCACGCCGGTCTGGGTCATGTGCAGCTCGCTCTTGAGAATGTTGAGCTCGACCAGCGACTTCGCGGTTTCGGCCAGCTGGCGCTTGCCGGAGGCGGAGACCACCTGGACGAAGGGATTGATGAACTCCTGCTGGGAGATTTCCTGGGCCGCCTGGGCGAACTCGGCCGTCAGGCGGGGCAGGGCGCCGTTGCGCAACGCGTCCATCGCAGGTTCCGCCTGTTCATCGGGCACGCCGGCCTGTTTGAGGGCGGCTTCGGCGGCGGATTCATTGGTGATCCAGTTGAGCGACAGCATCACGTCGAACATCAGCGGATGAATGCCGCGCAGGAAGGCGTGGGTCATCTCCGCCTGGGCGAAGGTACGCAGATAGGCGTTGGGTCCGTCCTCCACACCCACCTGCATGGTCTCGTCATGCGCGCGCTTCATGACCCCGTCCACCAGGATGGAGGCGTAGTAGTGGGTGTAGACAGGAAACACGTCGCCATCGCCGAAGCCGGCGAACACCAGCCCGGCATAGGGCTCCAGAAAGGCCGGCCGGGTTGCGATCATGTAGGCGAAATCAAACAGCTTGTCGCGCACGCCGGCCTGCATGCCAAAATCGCCCAGCGCTTCCTCGATGAGGCTGTCGAGCATGGGCGCGTAGCGGTCATAGAAGCGCGTGCGGTCAAGCTCGGCGAAGACTTCGAGGGTCTGACGCTCGGCGCCGGCTTCGTCATGGATGAGGTGCTCGCGATAGAGGTCCAGCGCCGCCTCGAACGCCGCCGCGTCGCTGTCATAACCGCCCGAAGGATAGCGCCGCATCGCCTTGGCGTGACTGAGCACGGTCAGGAAGGCGGCGCGCATCAGGTGCTCGAATTCTTCCATTTCCTCGGCTTCAGGAAACAGGGTCCGGTTATTGTCCATGAAGCGGAAGAACGCGCGCGCGCAATCATCCACCGAGGCGTATTCGGTATTGTCGTGCTGTTTGACGAAGGCGTGGGCGATATGCGACCAGGACCGGCCCAGCACGTCGCCGCGCGAATAGACCATGACGGCCATGTTGGGCCCCAGACGCAGGATCTTTTCCGCCTCCAGGGTCACCATCGGCTCGGGGCCGCCGCCATAGGTGACCGCGCTGTCCGCGGCCAGCACAATCGCCTGGCGGTTCATGATCATCACTTCCGACGTCATCGCGCGTCCATTCCCCTCGTGAGCCGCACTTTGCGGCGCGGACAGCCCCGCCCCCTCGGCGCGGCGTCCCCGCCCCATTTATTGACGAAACGTTAGCGCGCGCCCGCGTGCGTGTTAAGCCGGTCCGGCGCATTTCAGGGGCGGACGCGGCAGGAAAGACACGTTTCCCGCCGGAAGGCCTGGCGCGCCGCACGCCCTTCGCCCTTGCGCTTATCCCCCGCCTGCCGCAGGCGCGGCGATTGACTCTGCGCGCCCCCGGATCAAATGTTCTGCATATGTTCCAAATATTCCATTGCGGGGCGATATGCGCAAGCCGGAGGCCATCGAGTGGCTCTATATTGACTTTGACGGCTTCTTCGCCGGGGTCGAGCAGCAGGCTGATCCGCGCCTGCGCGGCCGTCCGGTGGGGGTGATCCCGTTTGAGGAGATCGAGCGCTCGATCTGCATTGCGGTCTCCAAAGAGGCCAAGGCCGCCGGCGTGAAGACCGGCACGCCCTGCACGCAGGCGCGCGAGCTGTGCCCCGATATCGCCCTGGTTCAGCAAAAGCCGCACCTGTATGTGCGCGCTCACCATGCATTGCTGGAGGCGATAGAGCGCTGCGCGCCGATCGAGGGCGCGTGTTCCATCGACGAGCTGGCCGCGCCGGTCGAGCCTTGCTGGCGGGGAGATCCGGAGGCGCTGGGGCGCGCGATCAAGCGCGAAATGGCCGCCGTGGCGCCGGTGATAACCGGTTCGATCGGGTTTGCGGCCAATGCTCATCTGGCCAAGATCATATGCAAGTGGCGCAAGCCCGACGGGATCACCGTGCTGCGCCCCGAAGACATGCCCGGGCGCCTGCTGGACGAGCGGCTGGAGGATATTCCGGGCCTGGGCGCGCGCATGGTGGCGCGTCTGGAGCGCGCCGGGCTGATGGACATGACCGCGCTGTGGAACAGCCAGCCCAAGCATTTGCGCGCCATCTGGGGCTCGGTGGCCGGCGAGCGCTTCTGGTATGTGCTTCATGGCTATGACGTGCCGGGCCAGGCGTCCCGGCGCGCCATGTTCGGCCATGGCCGGGTGCTGCCGCCCAGCCACCGCACCCTGGCCCAGGCCCAGGACTATTCCACCTTCCTCCTGATCAAGGCCGCGCGGCGCATGCGGGCTGAGGGCTATGCCGCGGGACGGCTGGACATCTGGCTGTCGCTCAAGGACCGCGCCTGGGGCGAGGGCCTGTCTCTGCGCCCGGCGGCCCATGACGACCGGACCTGTCTGAACGCGCTGGGCCAGCTCTGGCGCCAGGCGCACGCCGCGCTGCCTGCGCGCAGCCGTCCGGTGCGCGTGGGCGTGTTCCTGTCCGATCTGTGGAAAGGCGAGCGCCAGCTTGATCTGTTCGCCCGCGAAGAGCACGGCCAGGCGCGCTGGGAGACCATCACCGAGGCGATCGACCGGCTGAACCGGAAATATCACCGCACGGTGGTCTCGGTCGGTCCGTTGCGCCCGCCGCCCGGCCAGTACGCCGGCGGCAAGATCGCCTACACCCGCATCCCCGATTTCAGGGACTTCACATGACCCGATCGCATCCCCTGCAATTGCGCGACCTGGAGGGCTACCGCTTCGTGGCCGCCTGCCGTTGCGGCTACAAGGCCGAGATCGATCCGGCTGCAGTGATCGAGGCCGATCCCGAGGCGCGCTACTGGACCCAGGCCGAACTGGCCGGCCGCCTGACCTGCACGCGCTGCCGCAAGCGGCTGATCGCGCCGGAGGAGACCGTAACCGAAGGGCTGGTGCGCCGGCGCCTGGCGCTGGAGCGCCCGGCGCGCGCCGTGCTGGGCTTCCAGGGCGGGATGGTGCTGCCGTCCGCGCCGTCCCGGCGCCGGTGAGCGCGGTTCAGGAGCGGGCGGGCGGATTGAGCAGCTGGCTGCGGGGCGCCGCGCCGCGCGTGAGGACAACCCGTCCGTCGGTCAGGCGCGCCTCACCGCTGG
The DNA here is from genome assembly GCA_020832735.1 of Oceanicaulis sp. GTDB lineage: Bacteria > Pseudomonadota > Alphaproteobacteria > Caulobacterales > Maricaulaceae > Oceanicaulis. The sequence continues at coordinate 10,832 of JAFIEB010000080.1, read as the reverse complement.
CGACCAGGCGCAGGCATTCGGGATAGAGCGCATGCTCCACCTCCAGAATGCGCGCGGCGAGCGCAGCGGCGTCGTCGCCGGGCAGCACAGGAACCGCGCCCTGGCCGATGATCGGGCCGGCGTCCATTTCCGCGCTGACGAAGTGCACGCTCGCCCCGGTCAGCTTCACGCCGGCGTCGAGGGCGCGCTGATGGGTGTCCACACCCTTGAAGGCGGGCAGAAGAGAGGGGTGGATATTGATCATCCGCCCCGTCCAGCGGCTCACAAAGCCGGGCGTGAGCAGGCGCATGAAACCGGCCAGGCACACCAGCTCCACGCCCTGATGTTCAAGCGCGGCATCAAGCGCGGCTTCAAACGCTTCGCGCGTATCGAAGGCCTTGTGATCGACGGTGAGGGCGGGCACGCCGGCCGCCTCGGCGCGCGCCAGTCCGCCCGCGCCCGGGCGGTTGGAGATGACGCACACGATCTCAGCGGGGAAAGACGGGTCTGCGGCGGCGTCCAGCAGGGCCTGCAGGTTCGAGCCGCGCCCGGAGATCAGCACGCCTGTGCGCACGCGCGCCATCGCCCTAGACCGCTTTGAGCGCGCCGATGACGCGCGCATCCTCGCCCGCAGCGTTCAGCGCAGCGCACACCGCGCCGGCGTCGGCGGCCGCCACGGCGGCGATCATGCCGATCCCGCAATTGAAGGTGCGGCGCATTTCCGCCTCGGCGACGCCGCCCGCTTCGTGCAGCCAGTTGAAGACCGGCGGGCGGGCGAAGCTCGCATAGTCCACCTCAAAGCCCAGATGATGAGGCAGCATGCGCGGCGTGTTCTCGGTGATCCCGCCGCCGGTGATATGGGCCAGGCCCTTGATCTGGCCGGAGCGGATCAGCGGCAGCAGGGCTTTGACATAGATGCGCGTGGGCTCCAGCAGCGCCTCGCCCAGAGTGCGTCCCGGCGCGAAGGGCGCGGGATCGGTCCAGCCGAGATTGGCGTGGGCGGCGATTTTACGGATCAGCGAATAGCCGTTGGAATGCGGCCCGGAGGAGGCGAGGCCAATGAGCGCGTCGCCCGAGCGCATGTCCTCATGGCGCGGCAGGAGCGCGCCGCGCTCGGCGGCGCCGACGACAAAGCCCGCCAGATCGAAATCATCGCCCGTATAGAGCCCTGGCATTTCCGCCGTCTCGCCGCCGATCAGCGCGCAGCCGGCGCGGCGGCAGCCTTCGGCCACGCCCGACACGATGGCCGCGCCGCGCACCGGGTCGAGGCGGCCGGTGGCGAAGTAATCGAGGAAGAAGAGCGGCTCGGCGCCCTGGGCCAGCACGTCATTGACGCACATGGCCACCAGATCGATCCCCACCGTGTCGAGCCGTCCGGTGTCGATGGCGAGTTTCAGCTTGGTGCCCACGCCGTCCGTGCCGGAGACCAGAACCGGGTCCTTGAACCCGGCGGCTTTGAGATCGAACGCGCCGCCAAATCCGCCCAGCGCCACGTCTGCGCCAGGGCGTGCAGTGGATTTCGCCAGCGGCTTGATCGCCTCGACCAGCGCGTCGCCCGCGTCGATGTCGACGCCGGCACTGGCGTATGTGAGACCTTGCTGGGGCGCGTCCGGACGTGACAAGGCCAGCCTCCTTCATTGATCGGACATGATCGGGGTGCATACCGCCGAATGCGCGCCATGGCGAGGCCCGGGCGCCGCGCGGGGCTTCACCCGGGCGCGGCTCAGCGTATAGTCGAAGCTGCAGGCGCAGCACGGGAAAGGCAGGGTCATGACCACGAAATTCTGGCAGGCGGTGCTGATGGCCGTGATATTGGCGGGCGGGGCGCTGGGCGCTCAAGCGCTGGCGCGCTCCCCGTTCACCGTAACCGGCGTAGAGATCGACGCCACCGCCGACACCGCATTCGAGGCGCAGCGGCGGGCCATGTCTGACGGCCAGATCCGCGGCGCGCTGCGCCTGATCGAGCGACTGACCTTGCCCGAAGACAGGGACAGCGCCGGGCTCACCGTCATCAGCGCCGAAGAGGCCGCCGCTCTGATTGCGGGGCTGCGCATTTCCAACGAGCAGCGCTCGGCCACGCGCTATCGCGGCGTTCTGAGCGTGCAATTCGATCCGCGCGCCGTGCGCAGCCATTTCGCCCAGCGCGGCGTGGCGTTCGTGGAAAGCCAGGCTGCGCCTGTGCTCGTGGTGCCCGTGCTGGAGGGCGAGGGTGGTGATTCGCTCTGGCGCGGCGGCTGGCATGAGGCCTGGCTTGCGGGCGGGCATCAGCATGCCCTGACGCCGTTCATCGCGCTGGGTTCGCGCCAGGGCGAAGACGGCGAAGCGCTCGGGCGCGGCCTGATCTCGGCGTCCGAGGCGCGCAATCTGGATGAAACCGCCCTGCGCGCCCTGGCGCGCGCCTATGACGTGAATGCGGTGGCCGTGATTCTGGCGCGCGCCGGCGGAGGCCAGGTGCGCACGGTGGGCATGGTGCTTCATTTCGATGAAGCCGGCGTGCGGCGCGAGGAGCTGGCCAGCATGGCCGGGGCGGGCGATTTCGCCGGCGCCGCCCGGCGCATCGTTCAGCGTCAGGAAGATGCCTGGAAGCGCATTGCGGTGGTGCGCGGCGCCGAGCGCGGCGAGCTGGAGGTGACGGTGCTGTTCTCCAACCTGTCCGAATGGCGCGCCCTGCAGGGCGCGGTGGCGGGCGCGGCGCTGGTGGAGAACGCCCGGCTCGACGCCCTGTCGCGCACGGGGGCAGCCATGATGCTGACCCATCGCGGCGCGCGTGATCAGGTGATCGCCGAGCTGGCGGCGCGCGGCGCGCGCATGGAGCGTGACCGTGAACTGGGATGGACCGTGCGTAGCCGGCGATGACCCGCACCCAGCTCGCCCTTGATCTGACCCTGGCGCCGGACTACCGGGCGGAAAGTTATGCGGTAAGCGAAGCCAACGCCTCGGCGCTGGCGCTGGTCAACCGCTGGCCGCGCTGGCGCGACGGGCACCTCTTGCTGCTCGGGCCGGCCGGATCAGGCAAGACCCATCTGTCCACCATCTGGGCTGCGCGCGCCGATGCGTTGAGGCTGGACCCGGCCATGCTGGCGTCCGGACTGGGCCAGGTCGGACGCGGCAGCGCGGTCCTGGTGGAAGACTGCCATCTGGGCGCGGACGAGGCGGCCCTGTTCCATCTGATCAACCGCGCAGCGGGCGATGCGGGCGTCAGCCTGCTCATGACCGCCGCGCGCGCGCCGGAAGGCTGGCCGGTGCAACTGGCCGATCTGGCTTCGCGCCTGAAAGCGGCGGAGACCGCGGTGCTGCACGAACCAGACGATGCGCTGCTGCGCCAGGTGATGGAAAAGCTGTTCCGCGACCGGCGCACGCCGATGTCGCCGGGCGTGCTTGACTATCTGCTCACGCGCATGGAGCGCTCGGTGGACTTCGCCCGCGGCCTGGTCGCCTGGCTCGACCGTGAAGCGCTTGCGCGCAAGGGTCCTGTGACCCGCGCGCTGGCCAGGGAGGGGCTTGAGGCCCTGACGACGCCGTGAGCGCGCGCCGCCAGATCGGCTCCGCCCCGCACGCAGGGGGAGGCGTGAGATGAGCGCTGTCCAGCCTGACGCCGCGGACGCCCCTGGCGATCTGATCACCTCGCCAGAGCGGTTTTTGAACCGGGAGCTGTCCTGGCTGCAGTTCAACCTGCGTGTCCTGGACGAGGCCGCAAATCCGCGCCATCCGCCGCTGGAGCGGCTGCGCTTCCTGTCGATTTCGGCAAGCAATCTGGATGAATTCTACATGGTGCGGGTGGCGGGCCTGCGCGCGCAGATCCGCAACGGCATGGACCGGCCGGGCCTGGACGGACTGACCCCGTCTGAGCAGCTGGAGAAGATTGATGTCGCGGCCGGGACGCTGATGAACGCCCAGCAGCAATGCTGGCGCCAGGTGCGCGGCGTGCTGAAGGACGAAGGCATCGAGCTGGTCGAGCTGGACGCCCTGACGCGCGACGAGCGCACCTGGCTGCGCGATGATTTCCTGGCCCACACCCTGCCGGTGATCACGCCGCTGGCCATTGATCCGGCCCATCCCTTCCCCTTCATCCCCAATCTGGGCTTCGCCGTGGTGCTCAAGCTCAAGCGCCAGAGCGACGCCCGGGTGATGAATGCGCTGGTGCCGCTGCCGGCCGGGGTCAAGCGCTTCATTGAAATCCCGTGCGGCGTCCGCGATGCGAAAGGGCGCCCGGCCAAGCGCTACATCGCGCTTGAAGCCGTGCTGATCCTGTTCGTGGACGCCCTGTTCCCCGGATATGATCTGGTGGGCAAGGGCGCATTCCGCATCATTCGCGACAGCGATATCGAGATCGAGGAAGAAGCCGAGGATCTGGTGCGCGAGTTCGAGCAATTGCTCAAACAGCGCCGGCGCGGCGTGCTGGTCCGTCTGAAGATGGATGCGGCCATGCCCGAGGATTTGCGCCGTTTCATCATCCAGCATCTGCATGCCGAAAAGCAGGACGTGCATCTGGTCGACGGCCTGATTGGCCTGTCCCAGCTGTCCCAGCTGATCCCCGAAGACCGCAGTGAGCTGAAGTTCGAGCCCTATGAGCCGCGCTTCCCCGAGCGCATCCGCGATTTCGGCGGGGACTGTTTCGCCGCCATCCGGGCCAAGGATCTGATCGTCCATCACCCGTATGAGAGCTTTGACGTGGTGGTGCAGTTCCTGCGTCAGGCGGCCGGCGACCCGGACGTGGTGGCGATCAAGCAGACGCTTTACCGCACCTCAAAGGACTCCCCCATTGTCGCAGCGCTGATCGAGGCGGCCGAGAACGGCAAGAACGTCACCGCCCTGGTCGAGCTGAAAGCCCGGTTTGACGAGGAGGCGAATCTCAAATGGGCGCGCGATCTGGAGCGCGCAGGCGTGCAGGTCGTCTACGGCTTCATCGAGTACAAGACCCACGCCAAGATATCGCTGGTGGTGCGCCGCGAGGGCAGCGATCTGCGCGCCTACGCCCATTTCGGCACCGGGAATTATCACCCCATCACGGCGCGCATCTATACCGACCTGTCCCTGTTCACGGCCGAGCCGGCCTTCGGGCGCGATGCGGGGCGGGTCTTCAACTATGTCACCGGCTATGCGCGCCCGACCGGGCTGGAGAAGCTGGTGATCTCGCCGATCAACATGCTCGAATTCATCCTGAACAAGATCGACCGTGAGATCGCCAATGCGCGTGAAGACAGGCCGGCGGCCGTGTGGGCGAAGATGAATTCGCTGGTCCATCCGGCGGTGATCGACAAACTCTATGAGGCCAGCCAGGCGGGCGTGCGCTGCGAGCTGGTGATACGAGGCATATGCTGCCTCAGGCCCGGCGTGCCCGGCCTGTCTGAAAACATCCGGGTCAAATCGATCGTGGGGCGGTTTCTGGAGCACTCGCGCATCGCCTGCTTCGCCAACGGCGCGCCCATGCCCTCGCCCCAGGCGGAGATTTACATCTCCTCCGCCGACTGGATGCCGCGCAATCTGGACCGGCGCATCGAGACTCTGTGCCCTGTGGAGAACCCCACCGTGCACCGCCAGGTGCTCGACCAGATCATGGTGGCCAATCTCAATGACGAGACCCAGAGCTGGTACATGCAGCCTGACGGCGGATACAGGCGCGTTGACGTGGACGGCATGGCCGATCCGTTCAGCGCGCACGCCTATTTCATGACCAATCCCAGCCTGTCGGGACGCGGCCAGGCGCTCAAGACCGATCAGCCTCCGGCCTTTCCCTTCGTTGGACCGCGCCGGTGATGCGCCGTTTCAGCCCGCGCCGGCCCGCGCCCGAGGGCTATTCACGGCGCGACACAGCCGTGATCGACGTCGGCTCCAACTCGGTGCGTATGGTGCAGTTCCGTCTGGAGGGCCGGGCGCTCTGGCCGGTGTTCAACGAGAAGGTCATGGCCGGGCTTGGCCGCGGCGCGCGCGACAGCGGTCAGCTTCATCCTGAAGGGGTGGAGTCCGCGCTGCGCGCACTGAAACGTTTTGCGCACCTGCTTGATGCAAAAGGCGTGGAGGATCGTCATGTCGTCGCTACGGCAGCTGTGCGTGATTGCGCTGACGGCCCGGATTTCATCCGCCAGGTTCATGACGAGACCGGACTTGAGGTCGAGATATTGTCCGGTGAGGAGGAGGGCCGGCGCTCGGCCATCGGCGTGCTGGCGGGCATCGGGACCGGTCATGGCCTGGCCGGAGATCTGGGCGGGTCCAGCCTTGAGCTGACGCCGGTTGAAGCGCGCCGGGCCGGTCCGGCCATCAGCCTGCCTCTGGGGCCGCTGGCCATGCTCAATGGCGGTGCGGCCGGGCCGGACCTGAAGGATGCGATTGATGACGCGCTGGCCGGCGCCGCGCCGCAGCTGGAAATGTCTGGGCCGGTTTTTTATGCCGTGGGCGGCGCCTGGCGGGCTTTCGCGCACCTGGCCATGGCGCTGGACGATTATCCGCTGGTGTTGTTGCACCAGTATGCGCTGACCCCTGCCCAGGTGGCCCGCGCAGCCGATTTCGCCGTCACCCAGAGCGAGGCTTCGCTCTCCAACGTGCCCGGCGTATCGGCCAAGCGCGCCGCGCTTCTGCCTTACGCCGCATTGCTGCTGCGCCGGATTCTGAAAAAGGGCCGGTTCGACAAGGTGGTGTTTTCCGCCTTCGGCCTGCGCGAGGGAGTGGTGTGCGCACGTGATCTGCGTCTGATCACCGAGGGCGACCCGCTTCTGGCCGGCGCCGAGGCGCTCGCCCGTCAGGCTTCGCCGGAACCTGAATTTGGTTCAGCGCTGGCTGACTGGATCGAGCCGGCTTTCGCGGGCGAGCCGGCGCTGTTCTCCCCGGAACGCGATCCGGTGCTGCGCGCGGCCTGTGCGCGCCTGGCCGATCTGGGCGGACGCATGCATCCGGATCACCGAGCAGAGCTGGCCAGCACCCAGACCCTGTACGCGCCTTTCGGCGGGGTGAACCACGCTGAACGCGCCTTCCTGGCCCTGACCGTGCATCATCGCTATGCCGGGCGGCGTTTGCGGGATGAAAGCTGCCCCTCGCGCCGGTTGCTCGACGAGACCCAGGAACAGGGCGCCTTGAAGCTGGGCCTGGCGCTGCGCCTGGGCGCCGCGCTGTCGGGGCGCTCTGCGCCCGTGCTTGAGGCGTTCAGGCTGGACCGGTCGGGGCAGGAGCTGGTGTTGCGGGTTGATCCAGGCTCCGAGGGGCTGGTCATCGAACGCGCCCGTTCGCGGTTCGACGCGCTGTCCGCAGCCCTGGGTCTGCAGCCCCGCGTGATCTGAAACGCTTAGAGCGGCGCGGGGCGCAAGGTGGCCTCGAAGCGCAGTGAAGGGGCCTTGTCGGCGCGTCCTTCAAACACGTATTCGGCCCCCTTCTTGCGGCCGGTCAGGGACAGGGTGAAGTCACGGTGATCGCCAAAGACTGACTGGCGCGTCTCGTCATGCTGGCGCACGCGCAGGCGCACGTGCACCTCATCGCCTTCGCTGACGATCTCGCCGACATAGTACATCGCGGTGTCGCCGCCATACACTCGGCCTCCGTCGATATAGATGACCCCGCCCGCATCATCGAGCGGCGTTCGAAATCGGGTGACGTAAAGTCCGGTTTGCATACCCATACCTTCATCATGCCACGGCGCGGAGCAAACGGCGCACTCAGCGTGTGGTGCTGCGATCTGCCGCCGCGCGCCGCAGCCGGTCATTGATCGCCTCGCCCAAACCTTCGTCCGGTATCGGCGCGACGGCGATCGCCGGGCAGCGGGAGTCCAGACTGCGAAGAGCAGCAAACAGCTTTGATGCTGCTTCGGCTAGGTCTGATCGTTCAGAAAGGTTAATCACATCATAACCAACACCTTCAGGTGGCTTTCCAAACGCCAGATAGCCCTCACTCCCACGGGGTCTGATTGCATTCAGGCGCACTGGCGCCTTTGGCGCGTAATGGCTGCTGAGCTGGCCCGGCGCCGTCGGGCGGCCGGGATCACCGGCTGGCGTGGCGAGCGGGCCGCAGATGGCCTCCAGCGCTTCGCGCGGTATGCCGCCGGGGCGCAAAAGTGCGGGCGCGCCGCTTTCAAGGCAGATGATCGTGCTCTCCACCCCGATCCTGCACGGGCCGCCGTCCAGGATGAGCTCTATCCGCCCGCCCAGGCTTTCAAGCACGTGCGCAGCTTCTGTAGGGCTCACCGTGCCGGATAGATTCGCGCTGGGCGCCGCCAGCGGGCGGCCAAGGCGCGAGACCAGACCCGTTAATGCGGGCGCATCCGGCCAGCGCACCGCCAGGGTATCGAGACCCGCCGTGACCAGGCTGGCTATACCGGCGTCCGCGCGCATCGGCGCCACCAGGGTCAGCGGGCCGGGCCAGAAGGCGCGGGCCAGCGCCTGCCCGGTCCCGCTGAGCTCAATCAGGCGCCCGGCGCGCTCAAGGCTGTCGACATGGACGATCAGCGGATTGAAGCGCGGCCGGCTCTTGGCTTCATAGATGCGCGCCACAGCTTCGCCCTGAGTCGCGTCGGCGGCCAGTCCGTAGACGGTCTCGGTCGGGACGGCCACAAGGCCGCCGCGCGCCAGAACGCGCGCAGCCTCGTCCAGCGCGGCGGGGTCGTTTGCGGGCAGGATGTCTGTCATCATCGGCCATCTAGCGCGTACGGCGCGTCGTGGGAACGGATGATCGCGGCGATCGGTCACATTCGCGTCAATGGCGCCGCGGATCATCGCGCTGTCATATACTCATGGCATGGATGCGCCATACATCCCGACCCGTTCTGCAATATAGGCGAATTCCCATGCGCGACCTGCTCGATCACGATTACGAACCGGAATGCAACCGCTCGGGCAACACGCCATTCGCGGAAGTGTTTCAGGCGCGCATCGCCCGGCGGGGCTTTCTTCAAGGCTCGCTCGGCGCGGCGGTGGGCGGGTTGTTCGCCTCCACCGGCGTCGCCCATGCGCTGCAGGCCGGCGCCGGGCCTGAGCTGAACTTCACGCCCGTGCCAGTGGACGAAAGCGATTCGTTCATCGTGCCGGAGGGGTATGAGGCCAAGGTGATCTATCGCTGGGGCGACCCCATCACCGGCGCCATGCCGCAGTTCAGCCCTGACAATACCGGCGCCGAGCAGGGCGAGCAGGCGGGCATGCACCATGACGGCATGCATTTCTTCCCCATCGAGGGCGAGGACCCGTGGCAGGGCAGCTCCACCGACGGCCTGCTGGTGGTCAATCACGAATACATCGAGCCGCGCTTCCTGCATGCCGGCGCGGTGGCGGGTCAGGCGATGACCGCCTGGTCGGTGCCCGACCATGCTGGTCCGCGCGACCCGGATCATGTGCTCAAGGAGCTCAACGCCCATGGCGTGTCCATTGCGCGCATTCGCGAGGGCGCCGATGGCGAGTGGCGGATCGTGCCGGACCCGCGCAACCGGCGCATCACGGCGCTCACCGAGATGGAGATCGCCGGCCCGGTGCGCGGCAGCGATCTGGTGAAAACGAAATTCTCTCCCGATGGCACGCGCACGCGCGGCACCTTGGCCAATTGCGCCCACGGCGTGACGCCCTGGAACACTTACATGGCGGCCGAGGAGAACTGGTCGGGCGCCTTTGTGAACAATGATGACGAGATGCCGCGCGAGCATGCCCGCTTCGGCGTGCGCCAGGGCATGTCGCGGCCGAGCTGGCACCTGGCGGCGGACGGCGCGGACGCCTATGTGCGCTTTGACGCCTCCACCAAGGCTGACAGCGCCGAAGGCGATTACCGCAACGAACCCAATGGCTTCGGCTGGATGGTGGAGATCGATCCCTTCGATCCCGACAGCACGCCGGTCAAGCGTACCACGCTGGGGCGCTGCGCCCATGAAGGCGTTGTGTTCGCCCCGGTCGCCGATGGCGACAAGGTGGTCTGCTACACCGGCGACGATGCTCGAAACGAGTATATCTACAAATTCGTCTCGGCCGGGACCTACCGGAGCGGCGAGACGCGCGGCGAGATCCTGGACGAGGGCGTGCTCTACGCCGCCAAATTTAATGAGGACGGCACGGGCGAGTGGCTGCCCCTGGTCTATGGAGAGAACGGGCTGGACGAGAGCCATGGCTTCACCAGCCAGGCCGATGTCCTGGTCAACACCCGCACCGCGGCCGACCTTTTGGGCGCCACGCCCATGGACCGGCCCGAATGGGGCACGGTCGATCCCCAGACGCGCGCGGTGTATTTCACCCTGACCAATAACAGCCAGCGCAGCGCCGACGAGACGGACGCCGCCAATCCGCGCGGGCCGAACCCGTTCGGCCACATCATCCGCTGGCATGAGGATGGCGCCCAGGACGCGCTGACCTTCGCCTGGGACATTTTCGTCATCGCCGGTCCGCACGAGGACAGCGCCGACATGCACGGCGAAGCGCTGAACGATGACAATATCTTCTCCAGCCCGGACGGGCTGTGGATGGACGCCAACCGGCGCCTGTGGATTCAGACCGACATCTCCGAAAGCGTGATGTATCGCGGCAATCACACGGTGTTTGGCAATAACGCCATGCTGGCGGCCAATCCCGAAACCGGCGAGATCAAGCGCTTCCTCACCGGCCCCGTGGGTCAGGAGATCACCGGCGTGGTGACCACGCCCGATCACCGAACCATTTTCGTCAATGTCCAGCACCCCGGCGCCACCACATCGAGCGAAGATTTCGCGGCGGGCAATTACGCCAGCCACTGGCCTGATGGCGGCAACGCCGTGCCGCGCTCGGCTACGGTGATGATCCGGCGCACCGACCGCGGCGTCATCGGCGCCTGATTGGGCAAAGGTTCAGGGCAGGGGGGCGCGCCCCCGGCGGGGCCCCCCCCCCAAGCGGGACGCTACCCCCCGCCACCACCCCGCCCCC
>JAFIEB010000077.1 GCA_020832735.1 Oceanicaulis sp. | reverse complement strand
TGGGGCGTTACCTGCGCGCTTATAATCGTCCAGCCGGGGGCGCCTTTGCTCACCCATGGGGGGGCGGGGGTTTCCGGCGGGGGCACGCCTGCCAGGGCGCGCGCAGCGGGGCTGAAGCGCGGGTCGGGGCCTTCTATAGGCCGGGCGATCACGGCCAGGGGGACGCGCGCGATGATCTCGCGCCAGGCCTTCCATCGGTGCAGTTCGGCCAGCCCGTCCGAGCCCATGATCCAGACAAAGCGCACGCCGCGATGGCGCGCCTGCAGCCAGGCGATCACATCCACCGTGCGGTGGGAGGACAGCTGCGCCTCGAGCGCGCTGACGACATGACGCGGCCCCGGCGCCAGCGCGCGCACGGCGTCCAGGCGCTCCGCCAGCGGCGCGGGCGGGTGCGGCTTGAACGGATTGCCGGGACTGACCAGCCACCAGACCCGGTCCAGCTGCAGGCGTCTGAGCGCCGAGCGCGCGACATGAAGATGGCCCGCATGGGGCGGGTCGAACGTGCCGCCATACAGCCCCACGCGCAGGCCGGGGGCGAGGAGTTCGCTCTTCAGTCCGGCCATGATCCGCGCACCTGGCCGGTCCCGCGCACGATATATTTGTTGGCGGTGAGCTGGGCTGCGCCCACCGGTCCGCGCGCATGCAGCCGTCCGGTGGCGATGCCGATCTCGCCGCCAAAGCCGAACTCGCCGCCGTCAGCGAACCCTGTGGCGGCGTTGTGCAGCGCCACCGCGCTGCCGGTCCCGTCCAGGAAACGCGCGGCGGCGGCGGCGTCCTCGGTGACGATGGCGTCGGTATGGCCCGATCCGTATTCGGCGATGTGGTCCAGCGCCTCGTCCATACCCCTCACCACGCGCACGGCCAGGATCGCGTCGAGATATTCGGCGGCCCAGTCGGTCTCGTCCGCCGCCTCCATGCCGGGAACCAGGGCGCGCGCCGCCGCGTCGCCGCGCAGGGCGCAGCCCGCGCCAGCCAGCGCCCCGGCGATCACCGGCAAGAGCGCCGGGGCGCAGGCCGCATCGATGAGAAGGGTTTCGGCCGCATTGCACACGCCGGTGCGCCGCATCTTGGAATCCAGCGTGATGCGCAGCGCCTTGTCCGGGTCCGCGCCGGCGTGGACATAGACATGGCACACCCCGTCGAGATGGCTGAGCACCGGAACGCGGGCGTGCGTGCGCACATGGGCGACCAGGCTCTTGCCGCCGCGCGGGATGACCAGATCGCAGCCGCCCTGGTCCAGCGAGAGCATGGCCGTCACCCACTCCCGGTCCGCATCGGGCGGGGTCTGGACCGCGTCTTCGGGCAGGCCCGCCGCCGCCAGCCCCTGGCGCAGGGCGTCCGCCAGCGCGGCGCTCGAGCCGGCGGTCTCCGACCCGCCGCGCAAAATCACGGCGTTGCCCGCGCGCAGGCACAGGGCCGCGGCGTCGGCGGTGACATTGGGACGGCTTTCAAAGATCACCCCGATCAGGCCGATGGGGACGGACACTTCAGCAATCTCCAGCCCGTTGGGCCGGGTCCAGCGACGGCGTTCCCCGCCCACCGGATCTGGCAGGGCCGCGATGGCCCCCACCCCCGCCGCAATGGCTTCCAGCCGCGCTTCATCAAGGGTGAGCCGGTCGAGGAAAGCAGCGCTTTCACCCCCTGCCCGCGCCGCAGCGGTTTCGCGCGCGTTGATCTCAAGGATCGCGTCTGCGCGCGCGCGGATCGCGTCCGCGCCGGCGCTCAGGGCGGCGCTGCGCACGCCCGGTCCGGCCCGTTCCAGCGCCTGGCGGGCGGCCCGGCCGCGCGCAGCCATGGCCGCGAAGCGCTCTGCGACAGTCATGACGCCTCCTCCCCGTCGAGGATGATGTCGCCAGCATGCACCAGCGCAGCGCCGCGGCGATAGCCCAGCGCCGCTTCGGCCGCCTCGCTGCGCAATCCGGCGATGCGCCGGGACTCTTCGGCGTCATAGCCCGCAATGCCAGTGGCGAAGCCCTGCCCGTCCGGTCCGGTCAGGCGCACCGCCTCGCCACGCCTGAACCCGCCCTCCACGCGCACCACGCCAGCCGGCAGAAGGCTGCGCCCGGCCATGACGGCGCGCTGCGCGCCCGCATCGAGATGCAGCTGACCAGACGGCGCCAGCGACCCGCGGATCCAGGCCCGGCGCGCGCTTTCGGGCGAGCCCTGGGCGGCGAACCAGCTGGCGCGCGCGCCCTGGCGCAGAGCCTCGACGGGACGCGCCGACGCGCCCGACGTGATCACCACCGCGCAGCCTGCGGCCATGGCGATGCGCGCCGCGGCGATCTTGCTGGCCATGCCGCCGGTTCCCGCGCCGGGGCGCGCCGGACCGGCCAGCGCCTCGATTTCCGGCATGATCGCCTCGATCTCGGGGATGTGTCGCGCGCCCGGATCGGACGGATCGCGGTCATACAGCCCGTCCACATCCGACAGGATGATCAGGAGCCGCGCGCCGCACAGCTGGGCGGCGCGCGCCGCCCGCCGGTCATTATAGCCAAAGCGCCATTCCTCGGTGG
>JAFIEB010000071.1 GCA_020832735.1 Oceanicaulis sp. | reverse complement strand
CCCCCCCCCCCCCCCCCCCCCCCCCCCCCCCCCCCCCCCGCCCCCCCCCCCCCGCCCGGCGGCCCGCCCCCCCGGGTCCGGTCCTAGCCCTTGACCGCCGCGGCGACTTCCGCGGCGAAGTCTTCCTGCTTCTTCTCGACGCCCTCGCCCAGCACCATGCGCACGAAGCCGGTCAGTTCGACAGGCGCGCCCGCGTCTTTCTCGGCGGCTTTCACCGCCTCAGCCACGGTCTTGTCGGGGTCGAGCACGAAGGACTGCTTGAGCAGCACCACTTCTTCAAAGAACTTGCGGATGCGGCCCTCCACCATCTTCTCGATGATGTTGTCAGGTTTGCCCGATTCGCGCGCGGAGGCGGCGAACACTTCGCGCTCGCGCGCCACCAGGGCGGGATCAACCTCGGCCTCGGTGGTCGCGGCCGGGCCGGTGGCGGCCACGTGCATGGCGATCTTGCGGCCCAGATCCTCCAGCACCGCCTTGTCGCCGGAGGACTTGAGCGCGACCAGCACGCCGATCTTGCCCATGTTCTCCGCCGCGGCGTTGTGCACATAGAGCGAGATCACGCCCGGATCGACGCTCAGCGAGGCCATGCGGCGCACCGACATGTTCTCGCCGATAGTGGCGATCAGATTGGTCAGGGTGTCGGCCACGCTGGCGCCCTCTTGCATGTTCGACGCCAGCAGGGCGGACACGTCGGCATTGTCGACGGCCAGGGCCGCGATCTCGGCCACAGCGGCCTGGAACTGGGCGTTGCGCGCCACGAAATCGGTCTCGGAATTGACCTCGACCGCCGCGGCGGCCATGCCCGAGCCGCGCACGGCGGCGGACACCGCCACCAGGCCCTCGGCGGCGACGCGGTCGGCTTTCTTGGCGGCTTTCGACAGACCCTTGGTGCGCAGCCAGTCGACGGCGGCGTCCAGATCGCCGCCGGTTTCAGCCAGGGCTTTCTTGCAGTCCATCATGCCTGCGCCGGTCTTGTCGCGCAGTTCTTTGACGAGGGCGGCGGTGATCTCGGCCATGGGGAGGTCTCCTTAAGTCGTATGGCCCGCCATCACGCCAGGCGGGCGATTTTGCAAAGCCGCCGGCCGGAGCGCACGCCCCGGCCGGCCTTGTGTCGTCCGTATCCGGCCCGGCCTAGTCGGCCTTGGCTTCGGCGTCCTTCGCAGCAGGCTCGGCCGCTTCGGCGGGCGCAGCTTCGGCAGGCTTGGCTTCAGCAGGGGCCTCTTCAGCGGCCGCCTTGGCAGGCTTGGCCGCTTTGTCCGCTTTGGCCGCTTTGGCAGGCTTGGCTTCAGCCGGCTTGGATTCGGCAGGCGCTTCAGCAGGCTTGGCCGCCTTGGCGGGCTTGGCTTCAGCCGGGACCGCTTCGGCGGGCGCTTCGGGCGCAGCCTCGGCCGGCGCTTTGGCCTTCATCTCGTCCAGGCCCAGGGCGGCTGCGCTCGGCGCGGCGCTGGCGCCCAGATCCACGCCCAGCGAGGCCTGGCTGTCGGAGATGCCGTCCAGCACCGCGTCGGCGATCAGGTCGCAATACAGCGCAATGGCGCGCGCGGCGTCGTCATTGCCCGGGATCGGATAGTCGATGGCGTCGGGATCGGAGTTGGTGTCCACGATGGCGATCACCGGAATGCCAAGACGCTTGGCCTCCTGGATCGCGATCGCCTCTTTATTAGTGTCGATCACAAACATCAGGTTGGGCGTGCCGCCCATTTCCTTGATGCCGCCCAGCGACCGCTCGAGCTTCTCGCGCTCGCGCGTCAGCATCAGCGTTTCTTTCTTGGTCAGGCCCTCGGGTCCGCCCTCGGCGTCCAGCAGGCCTTCCAGTTCGCGCAGGCGCGCGATGGAGCGCGAGATCGTCGCCCAGTTGGTCAGCGTGCCGCCGAGCCAGCGGTGATTCATATAGTACTGCGCGCAGCGCTGGGCAGCCTGCGCAATCGGCTCGGAAGCCTGGCGCTTGGTGCCCACGAACAGGATGCGGCCGCCGCCGGCGGCCACGTCGCGCACCTGCACCAGCGCCTGGTGCAGCAGCGGCACCGTCTGGGACAGGTCGATGATGTGAATGCCCGAGCGCTCGCCAAAGATGAAAGATTCCATCTTCGGGTTCCAGCGGTGGGTCTGGTGTCCAAAGTGCGCGCCGGCTTCGAGAAGCTGACGCATGGAGAAGTCAGGTAGAGCCATTGTGATCGGTCCTTTTCCGGTTGGCCTCCGCGGGGCGGAGCCGAGCCGGCCTGACTGCCCGCTTGAATGGACAGACAAAACCCGGTCACGGCACCGGAGCGACGCACCACCTGGCGCGCCGAGCCCCACGTGCGGGATCGCGCGCGCTTATACGGGTCCTCGCGCGGCCCTGCAAGCGCTCTGCGCGGCGCCAGGCCTAGTCTTTGCGGACCACCCGCGCCTTGCCCCGCCCGAGGGCGAGGGCCTTGATCACCCCGCGCAGGGTGCGCACTTCCTGTTCGCTCAGCCCGGCGCGCGCGAACACATTGATCAGGTTCTGCATCATCAGCGGCGTCTTTTCCGGCGGATAGAAAAAGCCCGCCCGGTCCAGCTCGTCGTGCAGATGGGCGTACAGCCCCTCCATCTCGGCCGCCGTGGCGCGGCCGGGCAGCGGCTCGAACTGGGCCGGGGCCGGATCGCCGGCGCGCCATTCATGGGCGATCACCCCGCAGGCCATGGCCAGGTTCAGCGAGGCGAAGCCGGGGTCCACCGGCAGGGTCAAAATGGCGTCAGCGCGCGTCACCGCCGCATTGGGCAGGCCGGATTTCTCGGCCCCGAACAATACGCCCACGCGCTCACCTGACTCTATGTGACCGCGCGCACGCGCCATCGCCTCGCGAGCGGTCAGCACCGGCTTGACCATGCCGCGCGGGCGCGCCGTGGTGGCGAACAGCACCTGGCAGTCGGCCACGGCGGCGTCCAGATCGCCGTATGCCTGCGCGTGATCCAGCACCGGCGAGCCCGCCGCCATCACCTCGGCGGCCGGATTGGGCCAGCCGTCGCGCGGCGCCGCCAGGCGCAGCTGAGGAATCGCGAAATTGCCCATGACGCGCGCGCACGCCCCGATATTCTCGCCCATTTGCGGGGCGACAAGGATGAAAACCGGCGCCGCCAGATTGTCCGGCTGGCTGCCTGGCGCACGCTCTTGCGGGCCGGCCGTGCGGCCTTGCTCTCCAGCGGGGTTCATGGACGCCCTTTCTCTTGCTGCGAGGGGGTGCTAGACACCGCCGCGGCATTCGTCCACCCCTTCCATCGCGCGCGCCGCCCTGCAAGGCGTCGCCAGCGCGCCCCACCCGAACCAGAAGAGACTCCCCATGGCAAAGATCAAAGTCGACACCCCGGTCGTTGAGCTCGACGGCGACGAGATGACCCGCATCATCTGGGCGCTGATCAAGGAAAAGCTGATCCTGCCCTATCTCGACATCGACCTGAAATACTACGACCTGTCGATTCAGAAGCGCGACGAGACCGACGACAAGATCACCGTGGAGTCCGCCGAGGCGATCAAGCATTACGGCGTCGGCGTGAAATGCGCCACCATCACGCCCGATGAAGCACGCGTGGAAGAGTTCGGCCTGAAGAAGATGTGGCGGTCGCCCAACGGCACGATCCGCAACATTCTGGGCGGGGTGGTGTTCCGCGAACCCATCGTGATCAAGAACGTGCCGCGCCTGGTGCCCGGCTGGACCAAGCCCATCGTGATCGGGCGCCACGCCTTCGGCGACCAGTACCGCGCCACCGATATGGTGATCAAAGGCCCGGGCAAGCTGACCATGACCTTCACGCCCGAAGACGGCGGCGCGCCGGTCACCCACGAGATTTTCAACTTCCCCGGCGGCGGCGTCGCCATGGGCATGTACAATCTCGACGAGTCGATCCGCGATTTCGCCCGCGCCTGCCTGCGCTACGGCCTGGACCGCGGCTGGCCGGTCTATCTGTCCACCAAGAACACGATCATGAAAGCCTATGACGGGCGCTTCAAGGACCTGTTCGAAGAGATTTTCGAGGCCGAGTTCAAGGACGCCTTCGCAGCCAAGAAAATCACCTATGAGCACCGCCTGATCGACGACATGGTCGCCGCGGCGATGAAATGGTCCGGCGGCTATGTCTGGGCGTGCAAGAACTATGACGGCGACGTGCAGTCCGACACGGTGGCCCAGGGCTTCGGCTCGCTCGGCCTGATGACCTCGGTGCTGATGACGCCGGACGGCAAGACCGTGGAGGCCGAGGCCGCCCACGGCACGGTGACGCGCCACTACCGCCAGCATCAGCGCGGCGAGAAAACCTCCACCAACTCCATCGCCTCGATCTTCGCCTGGACGCGCGGCCTGCACTTCCGCGGCAAGATGGACGGCAATGAAAAGGTCATGGCCTTCGCCGACAAGCTCGAGCAGACCGTCATCAAGACGGTGGAATCGGGCTACATGACCAAGGACCTCGCCCTCCTGGTCGGCGACCAGCAAGGCTGGCTGTCCACCGAAGGCTTCCTGGACACCGTCAGCGAACGCTTCGCCAAGGCCATGAACGACTGAGACTGACGGCGGCGCGGCGGCTGGTTTTCAGACCAGGCGCCCGCCCGCTCCATCTTGGTCCTCGCCCCTCAATGAGGGGATAAAAAGCACGAGTCTAAGCATCACTCAACCTGTGCATGACGCCTAGGTGCGAACAGCATCTTTCAATTGACGGCCCGCATCAGAAAGGCAGGTAATTTTCACAAGACCTTTATTCTATGGAGGCGAAAAATTATCAAAATATTTCTCTAAAACAATTCTTAGACTATCACTTTCTTCAACAAAATTATATCTGGATAAAATACTGGCCCAGCTCCATTCATCCTTTGTTTCCATATTGAATATGTATTCGAAATAAGATAAAATGAATCTAGACGCTCCTGATTCATCCCCCTCATCAATTCCGAGCAAATTTGTAACATCCTTCATGATCAACTGATTATTTCTTATTTTGGTGGGTATATTCCCACCCGATGCTAGCGCAAGAGATATAAAGACAAACGGCGGGGCCGCATCAAAAGAACCATCTTTCAATTGGCAATAGCTAAGTGCGAGGTATTGATAACACCTCTGCATTTGACGAATAGTAAATCCGTTTTTCTTAGCTGATATTTTCAAAATAGCACACGCACTAGTAAGAGATTCCGTTAGCGGTTGCAGGCATTCACGCTCATGATATTCACCATAAGCATCCAAAATATGCTTATTTCGACTCTTATACTCAGATACATCGAACCTAACATTATAGAATTTCATTAAATAGTTATTAGAATCAAAATTGCTTGCATAATATACGTTCACTATGCTTTTGAGATTTTCAAGGTCTGCAGATATTATAAATCTGACACCAGATGTGGGAAATATGTGCTTTACAATTTCTATTACTTCAAGTGCAAAATCCGGTCTGCACCTATCAATCTCATCAATTATTATGAGTGGTTCTTTTTTGCTTGTCCTGCTTATTCGACTGGCGATATCTGTAATGCTGTCCCTAAGGCAACTCATCGCGTCGCGGGTATCCAGCACCCTATTTACCACCGCTGAACTCAGCCTTTCAGGCGTTGAAAGCGCAGTCTCCACCCTCCCCTTAACCTGACTGGCCACGCCCGCGGTAGCAACCTCAGCAACGCCCATAGCTAAGCCCCGCAGACCCGCCAAAGCTACGCGCCCTGCGCTGTCTGCCAATATGCTTATTGCATCAACATCATCTATAAGCTGATTGGCGTGATTGGCGAATTCACTCAATATAGACCCCAAAGCATCTTTTGTATAATCATATTCATGGGCATCAAAGTATATTGGATAAAATCCACAATCTTGACTATGATTTTCAAATTGCTTGATAAAATAGGTTTTTCCAGATCCCCAAGCCCCGTTAACGAGAACAACTCTATTATCGTCAAAGTGGGCAAAAGAATTACAAATAGTATCCGCCAGCGCCCTTCGATTAAATAAGTCGAAGGTTTTAAATCCATCTTTAGGTGGGCCGTCGTCAGGTGGCAGGAGACGCATCGCAGGAACCTGTGCTTTTCGATATGGCTAAGGCGCATCAGGTAGCATGTGGAACTAACCCCGATAATCTCTCTTATATATTTATTTTCACATTTTGCTACACTCTCTCCCGTCATGAACGTGGGGACTCAGCTTCCGGGGGGCAATCGAAAGAGCGAAGGTTTAAGGTGAGGGGACGTGGTGGCGATTAATGCGCACTGGCTCTCCTCCTCCCCCGCCCTGGCCTTCTCCTCAGGAGAAGGGATGGATATGGCTGCTCACGGCGCCAAACAGCCCGTTTTTGGCGCCAGAGGGCCTGTTTTGGGTACGTAAATCAGGGACAGGCGGCGGGGGTGGCTCAGTCCCCGGCCGTGGCCTTGCGCATCGCCTTGTGGGCCGGGCGCTCGCGGATCCTCGACAGCCAGTCCAGAACTGGCGAACCTTCTGAAATCGCTCCGGCTTTCTCCGCCGCCTCCAGCTGAAAGCCCATCAGACAATCGGCTGCGCTGAAGGTCTCGCCTGCAAACCAGGCATGGCGGCCCAGATGCGCCTCCACATGGGCCAGCGCCTTGGCCCGCTCACCCGCCATATACTGGCCCAGCAGGCTGTCCATCAGCCCGGTAGGGCCCAAATAGGCGTTCATCAGGAAGGGCAGGAACACCGCCCCTTCGCTGGCGTGCATCCATTCGAGATAGACCGGCCAGGCCGGGCTCTCCTGAACCGGGTGAAGGCGGTTGGCGATATCGAATTTATCCAGCAGGTACTGGGCGATAGCTCCGGTTTCGGCGAGCGACCTGCCGTCTTCGAGCACCAGCACCGGGGCCTTGCCCAGCGGGTGGATATCCCCCAGCGCCGCGGGCGCCAGACGGGTCGCGGCGTCGCGCCGGTGGACCACCAGCTCATAGGGCGCGCCCAGCTCCTCAAGAAGCCAGATAATGCGCTCCGAGCGCGACTGGCCAAGGTGATGAAGGGTGAGGGTCATGGGCGGTCTCCTGGTTGAAAAACATCAGTCCGCCAGAAACTTAATCGCGGGCGCCGCGATCAAAGAAATGCTTGACCCGCTCCCAGACGGCCGGGTGGCGGCGCAGCCAGCCGGTGATCGCCCGGTGCGCCGTCTTGGACGTGGCCGCCAGCAGGATCAGGGCGAATACAGCGAGCGGCAAGCCAAGCGGAATCGGCAGGAAAAACAGCGGGATGGAAATGGCCAGCATAAACAGGCCCAGCGCCACGCCAATCGCGCGCAGCACCGCCTGGACGATGTGCGCCACGCCGTAGCGGCCCCAGCCATTCGTCTCTTCGTTCATCGCCACCGCATTTTGCTCCCGCGCGCCGGCCTTGAGCCGGCGGATCGCCCGATCAATCTAGAGCGCCATAACCGGCCCGACCAAGCCTGCCGGACCGGTTTTAGCAGTCAGTGAATGGTGCGCGCGGCGAATTTATGACTACGCGGCGCCGGGAGGCCTGCCTATTCAGCCGCTTGCGGGCGGTCCTCCGGCGGGCTCCAGCGCAGGACGGGGTTGCGCGCGGCGCGCGTCTCGTCCAGGCGCTTGGCCGGGGCGTGGCGCGGGGCGCTGGTGAAGCGCTCGGTCTCGCCGCCCTGAGCGGCGAGCGCCAGGGCTTCAAGCGTGTCGCAGAAGCGGTCGAGCCCGGCCTTGCTCTCGGTTTCGGTGGGCTCGATCAGCATGGCGCCATGGACCACCAGCGGGAAGTACATGGTCATCGGGTGATAGCCCTCGTCGATCATAGCCTTGGCGAAATCGAGGGTGGAGACGCCGGTGCCCTTGAGGAAGCGGTCATCGAACAGGGCCTCGTGCATGCACGTCCCGTCAAACGCCGCCGTCATCACATGGCGCAGGCGCGCCAGCACGTAATTGGCGTTCAGCACCGCGTCCTCGGCGGCCTGTTTCAGCCCGTCCGAGCCGTGGCTCATCATGTAGCTCAGCGCGCGGGTGAACATGCCCATCTGACCATGGAAAGCGACCATGCGGCCAAAGGGCTGGCCCTCGGCCTCGTGCTCATGTTCGACCAGGCGCCAGGTCTCGCCCTCACGCACCACGTAGGGCACGGGCACGAACGGCGCGAGCGCCTGCGAAAACACCGTCGGGCCCGAGCCCGGACCACCGCCGCCATGAGGGGTCGAGAAAGTCTTGTGCAGATTGATGTGCATCGCGTCGATGCCCAGATCGCCCGGCCGCACCCGGCCCATGATGGCGTTGAAGTTGGCGCCGTCGCAGTAGAAATATCCGCCCGCCTCGTGGATCAGGTCGGCGATCTCCTTGATATCGCGTTCAAACAGCCCGCACGTATTGGGGTTGGTCAGCATGATCGCCGCCACGTCGGGGCCGAGCTTGGCCTTGAAGGCCTCCATGTCCACGCGGCCCGTGGCGTCGGCGGGGATCTCGTCGCAGAAGAAGCCGCACTGCACGGCGGTGGCCGGGTTGGTGCCGTGGGCGCTTTCAGGCACCAGCACGCGCCGGCGCCCCGTTTCGCCGCGCGCGTCCAGCGCCGCCCGGATCGCCATCATGCCGCACAGCTCGCCATGGGCGCCGGCCTTGGGGCTCATCGCCACGCAGGGCGTGTTGGTCAGCACCATCAGCCAGCGCGCCAGCTCGCCGATCAGCTCCAGCGCGCCCTGCACGGTGGACTGGGGCTGCAGCGGGTGGATATCGCCAAAGCCCGGCAGGCGCGCCATTTTCTCGTTGAGGCGCGGATTGTGCTTCATGGTGCACGAACCCAGCGGATAAAGCCCCAGATCGATGGCGTAATTCTTCCGGCTGAGGCGCACGTAATGGCGCATGGTTTCCGGCTCGGCCAGACCCGGCAGGCCGATCTCGGCGGTGCGCTCCAGCCCGCCAATGCGCAGGGGCGCGCCGGACGGCTGCGGCAGGTCCACGCCGGTCACGTCCACCCGTCCGCGCTCGAAGATCAGCGGCTCGGCCTGGTCCAGCCCGCGCGAGCCGGAAAACGTGTCGGTATAGGCGCCTGCATCAAAGTCATGCAGCGGACGCGAGGGACGGCCTTGGGTGTTCATCGCCATGATCAGACTTCCACTTCTTCAGCCGCAAAACGGCAATCGGGAAAACGGTTCGACAGGAATGGCCAGACCGCGGTTTCGTAGAGCCCGCCGAGGACGAGCGTATTATGGCTGGCGCCGTCCAGCAGAACGCGCGTCACCTGCGCCGAGGCCAGCGCCTCAAGCCGCGCCGAGTGATGCGGCGGGACCGTCGTGTCCTCCGTCCCATGCACCATCAGGATCGGCATGGTCACCGCGCCGATCATCCGGTCGGACCGGAACCGGTCGCGCAGCAGGAGGCGGACCGGCAGAAACGGCATGTGTTCGGCCGCCAGGGCTTCCAGGGAGAGGAACGGCGCTTCGAGTATCAGCGCGTTGAAATCATGCTCCGCCGCGAGCCTGACCGCGGGACCGGAGCCCAGCGAGAAGCCGGCGACCACGATATCGTCTGCCGCCACCCCCTCTTCGCGCAGCGCCCTGAAGCCGGCTTCGGCGTCGGTGTGAAGGCCCGCCTCGTTCGGCCTGCCGGTGGAGCCGGCATAGCCCCGCCATGACAAGGCCAGAACGCCGGGACCAGCCTCGTTCAGCTCTGAATAGAGCCACCCGGTCGAGGGCACATGACCCGCATTTCCGTGCAGCAGGAGAAGGGTCGGGCAGCCCGGCCGCGCCGGAGCGCGCCAGGCCACCAGCGTCTCCCCGTCAGCGGTGTCGATGTGGATCACCGTGAAGGGCGAGCCGTCGGGCGGCGAGCCCTCAGCCGGGTTGGCGAAATAGATCATGCGCTCCTGAAACGCCCACGCCAGCGCCGTCACTGCGAGATATCCCGCAGCGGCGAGGCCGAAAATGAGCGCGGCAAACCTCATCCCAGAACCTCTTTCAGACCCGCCTCGAGCGCGTCGAGATCGGCGTCGGTATTGGTTTCGGTGGCCGCCAGGATCAGCAGATCATCCAGCCCCTTGCCCGGGTAGAGGCGGCTCGCGGGCACGCCGGCGAGCACGCCTTTGTCCGCCAGCGCCTCCACCACGCCCGCGGCGGGTTTGGGCAGGCGCACCGTGATCTCGTTGAAGAAGGCGCTGTTGAGCACCTCCACGCCCGGCAGGGCGGCGAGCCGGTCGGCCATCTGGCAGGCGCGCTCGTGATTGAGCCGGGCCATGGTGCGCAGGCCCGCCTCGCCCAGGAGGGTCATGTGGATGGTGAAGGCCAGCGCCATCAGGCCGGAATTGGTGCAGATATTCGACGTCGCCTTGTCGCGCCGGATATGCTGTTCGCGCGTCGACAGGGTCAGCACATAGCCGCGCCGCCCGTCCGCATCCACGGTTTCACCGGCGATGCGTCCCGGCAGATTGCGGATGAAATTGCGGTCATTGCGGCAGGCGAACAGGCCCACATACGGCCCGCCGAACTGCAGGCCCACGCCCAGCGACTGGCCCTCGCCCACCACGATGTCGGCGCCCATGGCGCCGGGGCTTTCAATGAGGCCCAGCGACACCACTTCGGTGAACACGGCGATCAGAAGCGCGCCTTTGGCGTGGGCGGCCTCAGCCAGCGGACGCAGGTCATGGACCTGGCCGAACACGTCCGGGTTCTGCACCACCACGCAGGCAACATCATCGGCAATGGCATCGCTCACCGCGTCCAGCCCGCCGGGAACCGGGGCGGCGGCCTCGATCTCGATATCCATGTATTTGGCCAGCGTGCGCGTGGCTTCGGCGTAATGCGGATGCAGATTGCCGCTGAGCACCGCGCGCTGGCGCTTGGTGATGCGGCAGGCCATCAGCACCGCCTCGGCGCAGGCGGTGGAGCCGTCATACATGGAGGCGTTGGCCACATCGGTTCCGGTGAGCAGAGCCACCTGGGTCTGGAACTCGAACAGGGTCTGCAGCGTGCCCTGGCTGATCTCCGGCTGGTAGGGCGTGTAGCTGGTCAGAAACTCCGAGCGCTGGATCAGATGATCCACCGTGGCGGGCACATGGTGCTTGTAGGCCCCGGCCCCGACAAAGAACGGCGCGGTGGAGGCGCTCAGGTTTCGCCCCGCCATGGCGGTGAAGGCGCGCTCCACCTCCAGCTCGGTGGCCCGGCGCGGCAGGTCCACGGGGCCTTTGAGCCGCGCGGCTTCGGGCACATCGTCGAACAGCGCATCAACGCTGGCGGCGCCGATCGTCGCCAGCATGTCCTTGCGGTCTTCAGGGGTCAGCGGCAGATAGCGCATCAGCCTCGCTCCAGTTGTTTCATCAACGCCGCCGTCTGGCGGGCGCCCGGTTCAGGCTCGGCGTCCAGGAACGCCGTGACCCCGTCAAATTCCTCGCCCGCCTTGTTCTGGCTGAGCTTTTTCACCGCGCGGACCTCGCGCACCTTGAGGCGCAGGCCGACAATCCCCTTCATGAGCGCGCAGACATAGTCCGCCGGCGCGTCATCGACAGACCAGGGCTGCGCCCGGCCCGCCTCAAAACGGTCTGTCAGCGCATGCAGCAGCGCGCGCAGGCCCGCCTCATCCTCGAACGCGGCCAGATCGCCATGGGCTTCGGCCGCGACATAATTCCAGGTCGGCACCGCCCGCCCGTGCACCGCCTTGGACGGATAGGCCGAGGCGCTGACATAGGCGTGCGGGCCGGACACCAGCGCCACCGCCGGCGCGCCGCTTCCAATCGCGCGCCAGACCGGATTGGCCCGCGCTACATGCCCCGCCAGCGAGACCAGCCGCCCGTCCGCACCGCGCTCCAGCACCACCGGCGTGCGCGCCGTGACCATCCCGTCCGCGCCCTGGACCACAATCGTCGCGAACGGCCAGGCGGCGATCACGGCTTCCGCCTCGGCGCGGTCGTCAACAGCAAAGGAGCGCGGCGGCCAGGTCATGAAGGCGTCAGGCCTCTCTAGCTTGTGTGCGCCTTGTAGGCGGCCTCGTCCATCATCGCATCGAGCTCGTCGGGGGCGGACAGTTTCAGCTTTACAAACCAACCTTCGCCGCCGGGCGCCTCATTGACCATGGCCGGTGCGCCTTCCAGCGCCTCGTTGACCGCAATCACCTCGCCGGAGGCCGGGGCGTAAACCTCCGAGGCCGCCTTGACGCTCTCCACCACGGCCAGCTCGTCGCCCTGGGCGACGGTCTTGCCGATCTCGGGCAGTTCAACGAACACCACATCGCCCAGCTGTTCGGCGGCGTAGGCGGTGATGCCCACCACGGCGATATCGCCATCGATGCGGATCCACTCATGGTCCTTGGTGTAACGGGTGGTCATGGATCGTCTCCTCCAGATGACGGGTCAGCCGCGATGGAAGCGGTGCGGCGTGAACGGGGTTTTGGCGATCGCGGCCGGGCGCGCCTTGCCGCGCACCATGAGCTCGATGGGCTGGCCGGGTTTGGCGAGATCGGCGCGCACATAGCCCATGGCGACGGGCGCGCCCACAGTGGGGCCGAACCCGCCCGAGGTGACGACCCCGGCCGTTTCGCCGCCCACGACAATCTCTGTGCCTTCGCGCGCCGGGGCGCGGTCGCCGGGCAGAATGCCGACGCGCTTTTTCTCAGGACCGGCCTCCAGCTGGGCCAGGATGCGCGCGGCGCCGGGGAAATCGGCGCGCTCGCGGCGCGACTTGGCCACCGCCCAGGTCAGGCTCGCCTCCACCGGCGTGATGGTCTCGTCCATGTCGTGGCCATAGAGGCACAAGCCCGCCTCCAGACGCAGCGAGTCGCGCGCGCCAAGGCCGATGGGTTTGACCCGCTCATCGCTCAAAAGCCGGCGCGCCAGCGCGTCAGCCTCGTTCGCTAGCACCGAAATCTCGAAACCGTCCTCGCCGGTATAGCCCGAACGCGAAACCAGCAAGTCCATGCCATCCAGCGTGAACGCGCCCGCCTGCATGAACACAAGCTTCGCCGCGCCGGGACAGAGATCGGCCATCACGGCGCCCGCCTGCGGCCCCTGCAGGGCCAGCAGGGCGCGGTCCGTCAGCTCGTTGAGATCGGCCCGCGATCCGAAGCGTGCGCGCATATGGGCGAAATCACTGCCCTTGCAGGCAGCGTTGACCACCATGAACAAATCGCCATCGTCCGGCCGGGCGATCATCAGATCATCCATGATCCCGCCCTGGTCATTGAGCAGGAGGGTGTATTTCTGCTCGCCTGCGCCCAGCGCCGCCAGATCGGCGGTGACCAGCGCCTCGAACGCGGCCTCATCGCCGCTGACGCGCGCTTGGCCCATATGGGAGACGTCGAACAGGCCGGCGGCGGCGCGGGTGTGATTATGCTCGGCCATCACGCCATCGTACTGGACGGGCATGGCATAGCCTGCGAACGGCACCATTCGGGCGCCGAGCTCCACATGGAGATCATGAAGCGGTGTCTTTTGAAGGCTTGCCTGGTCGGCCATCTCGTCAGAATCCTCGGGTGCGGGTTGGCGGCTTCGGGCCCCGGAGATATCCGGAACCCTGTCGCGCCCCCGCTGTCCCGAGACCTGAGAGATTCCTGCGCCCGCCGGCTCAAAAGCCAGCGCCGCATTGCTCCTTCGGTGGGGCGGCGGATGAAACCCATCCGCGCCCGCTTTCCAGCGTCGGCCATCATCCTGCGGTCCTGTCGCCTGAGCGTTTCCGGGGCGGTTGCGCCTTCGGCGCCGGCGTCTTTGGCCGGTCTCTCCCGCAGGGGGCCTTCATGCATGCCCGGCCGCGCCCGCCTCACGGCGCTCGCATCCGACGCGCCAAACTAGCCAGACGCGGATTCGAGTCAATCGGTGAGGCGCGCTTGCAAGCGCATCAAGCCGCGAACGAAGACCTTGCAGGTCTCCGATCGCGGCTCGCGGGCCGGACTGCATTTTTACCTTACACTCCGGCCAACCGGACCGGACGACTCGGGGGAACGTCCGGAACCGGATTCCAGGCCGGGAGATCAGGCCTCGCGGGTCTGCCGGCGCTGCTGGTGAAGAGCCAGCACGTGCGCGTCACCGATCTGCTCGACCGCACGCGCCAGGGTGCGCTCCTGGCAATCGGCGGCGATGCGCCGCTGCAGCAGTGTGCGCGCATGGCCGGCATCGCAATAGGTGCGCACACGGCGCTCCAGCTGGTTGAGGACCTCGGCGCGGCCCTCCGAACTGCTCAGCTGCCAGGGCTGGTATTCGAACTTGAACTCCTGGGCGTGAGCGGGAGCGTTCAGCGCGAACGCGGCGGCGGCGGTGATCATGAGAGCCTGAATGCGGGGCATGGATCGTATCCTGTGGTGAAGTCTTGGACGGAACCGAACATTCGTCCTTGCGACACCGATCACTCTGGCCATGCCGCAGACATTGATCCTGACCAGAACCTGAAACTTCCCTGACTCGCTTATTAAATTGATTTTACATTACTTTTTATAGAGCTTTGAGGCTGGTGGCCGCGTTCGAAATTCCCCAAAATCCGCTAAAATGCAGTTCGCGAGGCGGGCATGGGGACGGGATTTGGCGAACCAAGAGGCCCGGGCCGGCGCCAGCGCGCCGCCGGTCCAGGTTACATCCGCTCGGGCGCATCAAGCCCGATCAGGCCCAGCACGGTGTCGAGCTGGGTGAGCGTGGCGCGCGCCAGGGTCAGGCGGCTGGCGCGGATCGCTTCATCCTTCTCCGGCAGGATCGGGCACTGGGTGTAGAAGGCGGAGAAAGCCTGGGCGAGGTTGAAGGCGTGCTCGCACAATATGTGCGGCGCGCGCCCGCTTTCCGCGCGCTGCACGGCTGCGTCAAACCCGTCGAGCCGGCGCACCAGGGCGCTTTCAGCCGCATGGCTGACCTGCACGGGGCCAGCGGTCAGGCCTTCGCCATCCGCCTTGCGCAAAAGCGACCCGATGCGCACCGCCTGGTACAGCAGGTAGGGACCGGTCTTGCCCTCGAAGCTGACAAACCGGTCGAGATCGAAGATGTAGTTGGTGGTGCGCACATTCTGCAGGTCGGAGAATTTGATGGCCGCATTGGCCACCTTGCGCGCCACGTCCTCAAAGGCTTCGGGCGGCAGCTCGGCGCCCAGACCCGCCTCGGTCAGGCGGGCGCGGGCGCGTTCGCGGGCCTGACCGATCAAATCAGCCAGGCGGAATGTGCCGCCATCGCGGGTGCGCAGGCGTTTGCCGTCCGGGCCGTTCACGGTCCCGAACTTCACATGCTCCAGCCCGCCCTCTTGCGCCAGCCCGGCCAGAATCGCGGCGCGGAAGACCTGCTCGAAATGGTCTGACTGGCCCAAGTCGACAACGTAAAGGATCAGGTCGGGGTCCTGGCCGCGCCGGCGGTCGAGAATGGTGGCCAGATCGGTGGTGGCGTAGAGCGCCGAGCCCTGCGAGCTGACCAAAATCAGCGGCGCCAGCTCCTTGTTGTCGCCCTCGCGCGCCACCCGGATGATCCAGGCGCCGTCCGACTCCTCGCACACGCCGCGCGCCTTGAAATCAGCCACCATGGCCGGGATCAGGTCATTGACGTCGCTCTCGCCCTTCCACAGGTCGAAATGGACGCCCAGCGCATCGAAATCGGTTTTCAGCGCGGCCACCGAGACATTGATGAAATGGCGCAGCAGCGCCCGGTAGCCGGGCCGCCCCGCCTGCAACTCGGCTGTGGCCTTGCGCGAACGTTCCTGGCGTTCGGGGTCGGCCTTGCCCTTGGCGCTGGCTTGCGGATAGAGCCGCGCCAGGTCCTCGATGGTGACCGGCGGCTCGTCCGGGTAAGGCCCTGACAGCGAAGCGTCAAAATAGGGAAGGCCGGGCTGCTCGTCCTCCAGCTCGGTGATCAGCTGGCCCATCTGAAGGCCCCAGTCGCCCAGATGGATGTCGCTGATCACCTCATGACCGCGAAAGCGCATCAGGCGCTGCAGACAGTCGCCGATGACGCTGGAGCGCAGATGGCCCACATGCATCGGCTTGGCGACATTGGGGCCGCCGAAATCGATCATCACCCGCAAGGGCGCATCCACGGCGCGCGCGCCGGTGCGCGGATCGGCCGCCAGAGCGTCCGCGCGCCGGTCATAGAGCGCGTCAGGCGGGGTGATGTTGAGAAAGCCCGGCCCGGCGATCTCCACGCTCAGCTCGGGGCGCGCGGCCGTCAGCGCCTCCGCCACGGCGCCGGCCAGGGCGCGCGGATTGGCCTTGGCGGCCTTGGCCGCGGCCAGCGCGCCATTGCACTGATAGGGGGCGAGATCGGGCCGGTCGCTCTCGATCACCACGCCCAGCTCGCGCGGCAGGCCCGCCGCCTCGAACGCGGCCGAGACCGCGCCCGTCAGCTCTTCAACAAGCGACGTCATGGGCGCGCCCTAGCCGTCCTGGCCGGCGGTGACGCGGAAGCGCATGCCGGAACGGTTGAATTCCAGCTGTTCGTCGGTCAGCTCGAAGCCCACCAGAACCTCGAAATTGGCGCCCGACGTATCGGGATCGACGCGCGGGATGCGGATGGAGGAAAACTCCTCGATCATCTCCACGCGATCCCGCCCGGCGGGGAAACGCGCGGTGACCTGGAAGGTCTCGCGGTGGATCACCGCCATCACATTGCGTTCGGGATCCAGGCGCAGCACGGTGATGAACATGTCATAGGTGTGGCTGTCGCCCGACGCCGCCGGTCCGCGCCCGAAGCCAAGGCGCATGCCCATCTCCATCTCGATGGGGCTGGCCGAGCGGTCGTTGTAAGTGCAGTTGCTCACCACATTGAGAATTTCACCGGTGAACCCCACATTGCCATACACGACGTCCGGGCCGGCGAAATTGACGATCCGGTGCGCATCGTAGAGCGAGAGCGCATTCGGGCACGGCCCCGGATTGGGCTGAGGCGCGCTCAGCGTGTCGCGCACCCCCTGGCAGCCGGAGACAGTCAGGGCGGCGGCGGCGAGAAGGCTGGCGGCGATACGCATGAGGCAAGTCCCGGACCTGAGGGCGCGGCGCCCCTTGCGGGCGCCGCCGACAACTTATCCCGGCGCGCCCTTGCGGGGCGGGGCGGGTCTGGTAGACGTCTCTACGACGCGCGCGCCGCGAGAGCAACGCCCGCCCGCGCCGCCTGACAGAGGATGCCCATGACCGACACGCCCGCCCTGACCGTTCTGCTGGCTGCGCCGCGCGGTTTCTGCGCAGGCGTCGACAGGGCGATTCAGATCGTCGAGAAGGCTCTGGAGCGCTATGGCGCGCCGGTCTATGTGCGCCATGAAATCGTGCACAACAAGCATGTGGTCAACCGGCTGAAAGCCATGGGCGCGGTGTTCGTCAAGGAACTCCACGAGTGCCCGGACGACCGGCCGGTGGTGTTTTCCGCCCACGGCGTGCCCAAGCGCGTTCCCGAAGAGGCCGCCCGGCGCAATCTGCTGTATGTCGACGCGACCTGCCCGCTGGTCTCCAAGGTGCATGTGGAGGCCCAGCGCCATCACAAGGCGGGCAAGGAGATTCTGCTGATCGGCCATGCCGGCCATCCTGAAGTGATCGGCACGCTGGGCCAGCTGCCCGAGGGCGCGATCCATCTCATCGAGACCGTAGCCGACGCCGCCGCCTTCACCCCGCGAGACCCGGACAATCTGGCCTTCGTCACCCAGACCACTCTGTCCGTGGACGACACCGCAGAAATCGTCGCCGCCCTGCAGGCGCGCTTTCCCGCCATGGCCGCGCCGCACAAGGAAGACATCTGCTACGCCACCACCAACCGCCAGGCCGCCGTCAAGGCGATCGGGGCTGGCGCAGACCTGGTGCTGGTGGTAGGCGCAGCCAACTCCTCCAACTCGGTGCGGCTTGTGGAAGTGGCGCTCAAAGCCGGCGCGCGCGCGGCGCATCTGATTCCGAGCGCAGACGAGATCGACTGGGCGTGGCTGGACGGCGTGACCACGCTGGGCCTGTCCGCAGGCGCCAGCGCGCCCGAGGAGCTGGTGGAGGATTTGCTTGCCGCGTTGGCCGAACGCTACGCCCTGACCATCCGCGAAGCAGCTGTGGCGCGTGAGGACGTGGTGTTCAAACTGCCCCGGGAAGTGGCGTGACCCAGACCGTCATCATCCACACTGACGGCGCGTGTTCAGGCAATCCGGGGCCGGGCGGCTGGGGCGCGCTGCTGGAATGGAACGGCTCGCAGAAGGAGCTGTCCGGCGCGGAAGCCGACACCACCAATAACCGCATGGAGCTGATGGCCGCGATTGCGGCGCTGGAGGCGCTCAAACGGCCCTGCCGGGTGCGGCTGGTCACCGATTCCACCTATGTGCGCGACGGCGTGACGCGCTGGATGCGCACCTGGAAGGCCAATGGCTGGAAGACCTCGGCCAAGAAGCCGGTCAAGAACGAAGACCTCTGGCGGCGCCTGGAAGCGGCTGCGGCCCGCCACGAGATCAGCTGGGAATGGGTCAAGGGCCATGCCGGCCACCCGGAGAATGAACGCGCGGATGCTCTGGCGCGCGCAGCCGTGACGGCGCTGCGCGGCGAAGACGGCGCTCAGGCCGGCTGAGCGGCCGGCGCGAACCGGCCTTCAAGCCCGCGCGCGGCGGCCTCGGCGGCGTCTTCAGGCGCCAGCGCGCGGGCAAAGCGGAAACCCTGCCCGTAATCGCATCCCAGCTCTGTGCACAACACCGCGTCGGCTTCGGTCTCAACCCCTTCAGCGACCACCTTCATGGCGTAGCCGTGGGCGATGCGCACCACCGAGGTGATGATGGCGCGCGCCGAAGCGTCCGCGCTGGAGGCGCGGATGAAATAGCGGTCGATCTTGACCGTATCGAAGGGGAAGCGGTCCAGCCGGGCCAGCGAGGAATACCCGGTTCCAAAATCATCCAACGCCAGCCATACGCCCGCCGCTTTCAGCGCCCGCATGGCCCGCTCGGCGGCGTCGGGATCGCGCATCACCTCGGTCTCGGTGATCTCCAGCCGGAAGGCCGGCGCGGGCAGGCCGGCGCTGGCCAGCGTCTCGATCAGGGCCGGCGCGAAATCGGGATCGCACAGCTCGCCCGCCGAGGCGTTGGCGGCCACGAACAGGCCGTCCGCCGGCGGTCCCAGCGCGCGCCAGGCCGCCGCATCCGCCGCCGCACAAGCGCGCACCGCCGCGCCGACCTGACCGGCCAGCCCCCGCTCCAGCGCCAGCGGCAGGAAATCCTCGGCGCGCATCACGGCGCTGTCCGCGCGCACCCAGCGCGCCAGCGCCTCGAAACCGGCCAGACGGCGGTCTTTCAGCGACACGATGGGCTGGTGATGGGCGATGACGGCCCCTGCCCCCAGCCCCGCGCGCAGGGCGGCCTCCAGATCAAGCTGGGCCAGCCCGTCCTCGGGCGCGGCGCCGGCGGGCAGAATCAGGCCGCGCCAGATCCCGTCCCCGGTCCCGGCCCGCCCGATCACCCGCACCAGGCGCAGCACGCCGTCCTCGCCCACCAGGCGCAGGCGCGCATCCAGCGCCCGGCCCGCCCCGAGGGCCTCCAGCGCGCCGCGGTCGCCCGGCCCCACGCGCGCCGTCAGCGCCTCAAGCCGTCCCGCCTGCGCCGCCTGGGCCAGCCCCAGGGCGGCGGCGTCTCCGCTCAGGGTCAGCTTGCCCGCATCCCAGGTCAGCGCCAGCGCGCGCGCCGCCTCGGCGGCGGAGCGGAAGGGGTCAGCGCTCATGTCACGGGATCGCCGGCCAGAATCGCAAACCGGTCATGGTCGCGCCAGTCGCCATTGATCTTGAGGAACCGGCGCGCCCGGCCCTCAAGGGTGAAGCCCAGCGACAAGAGCAGGGCGCGCGAGGCGTCGTTTTCCAGCCGGATCGCGGCCTCCACCCGGTTCAGGCGCAGCGGCCCGAAGGCGTAGGCCAGCACCCGGCGCACCGCGGCGCGCGCATGGCCCCGGCGCACATAGGGCGCGCCGATCCAGTAGCCCAGATCGGCCGACTGCAGCACGCCGCGGCGCACATTGTTGAGATTGCATGCGCCCAGAAGAACGTCATCCCCGTCCCGGAACACAAAGAAGGGATAGCCGGTTCCGTTGTCGAGATCGCTTTGATAGCGCCGCAGGCGGCGCTTGAACGCCGAGCGCGTCAGCTCGTCCTCGGTCCAGGCCGGCTCCCAGGGCTGGGTGTGGGCGCGGCTGGCGTAGCGCAGCTTGGCCCAGCTGTCATAATCCTCGGCCTGCGGGGCGCGCAGGCGCACCCCGTCTCCCCACAGAATCTGGTCCTGACTGTCTTCGCGCCACAGGGCCATTGGGCGGGGTCCTCAAGGGTATTGCCTTCAGGGCCTAATAGACTCTGACCCGCCCGTCAGGGCAAGGCGCGGGCGCTGATTACAGCCCTGCGCGCTGGCGGATGTCCGCCGGCGACAAGCCCGCCGCGCGCAGCGCCTCCAGCGTCTCTGACCGGTCGCGCTTGGCGAAGCGCTTGCCGGCCGCGTCCGTCAGCAGTCGGTGATGGCGCCAGACCGGAACCGGCAGGTCCAGCAAGGCCTGCAACAGCCGGTGCACATGGGTGGCGAAGAACAGGTCCTGGCCGCGGATCACATGGGTCACGCCCTGCAGAGCGTCATCATGCACGCAGGCCATGTGATAGCTTGTGCCCACATCCTTGCGCGCCAGGATCACATCGCCCAGGAGGTCCGGACGGGCCGTCACTACGCCATGCTCGCCGTCGGGTCCCTCGCCCTCCTCGATAAAGCTCAGCGCGTCATAGCGCGCGCCCAGTGCGTCACGGCTGGCATTGAGCGACAGGCGCCAGGCATAGGGCTCGCCTCGCGCCAGCCGCTCAGCCTCTTCCGCCTCGCTCAAGGGCGCCTGCGGGCCAGGATACACCACGCCCTCCGGCCCCTCGCCGGGGTGATGGGGGGCGCGGCCGATCTCCTCGGCGATCTCCTTGCGGGTTTTGAAGCAGCGATAGACCAGCCCCTCGCACGCCAGCCGCTCCAGCGCGCGGGCGTAATCGTCCATGTGATCGCTCTGCCGGCGCACGGGCTGCGGCCAATTGAGCCCCAGCCAGGCGAGATCCTCGAAAATCGCGGCCTCGAAGGCGGGCGTGCAGCGGGTCTGGTCGATATCCTCGATGCGCAGCAGGCACACCCCGCCCGCTTCGCGCGCTGCGTCAAAGGCGGTCAGCGCCGAGAAGGCGTGGCCCAGATGCAGCCGTCCTGTGGGCGAAGGCGCAAAGCGGGTGATGAAGCGTGTCATGGCCTGCTTTCTATCCCGGGACGCGCGCTCTGTCGCCCGGGCGCCGGACAGGGTTCGCAAGCGCAGCGCGCGCGTTATGATCGCGCCCTACACTTACGGTCCTGCAGAGGCGCATACACTTCCATGATCCTGATTGACGGTCCGCGCATCCCGCCCCGCGGCGGCAAGGCGAAGAAGCTGGTCGTGCTGTTTCACGGCTATGGCTCCAATGGCGCCGATCTGGCCGGGCTGGCGCAAGCCTGGGCGCCCGACTTTCCCGATGTCGCCTGGGCGAGTCCCAACGCGCCCGAGCCCGTTCCCGGCTATCCTGGCGGCTATCAGTGGTTTCCCATCAGCCGCCTCGACCCGGTCGCGATGGAGGCTGGCGCGCGCAGCGCCCACGCCAGCGCCGAGCAGTTCCTGAAATCGGAGCTGAAGCGCTGGGAGCTGGCGCCATCCGATCTGGCGATCATCGGCTTCAGCCAGGGCACGATGATGGCCCTGCACGCCGGTTTGCGCCGCGAGGCCGCGCCGGCGGCGATCCTGGGCTATTCCGGAGCGCTGGCGGGACCTGAGCGCCTGGCCCAGGAGATGACCTGCAAGCCGCCCATCCTGCTGATCCATGGCGACCATGACGACGTGCTGCCGGTGGGCATGACCCTGATGGCCGCCCAGGGCCTGGCCGCCGCCGGCCACGGCGCGGAATTTCATATCTCCCAGGGGATACCCCATTCCATCGGGCCGGACGGGCTGGAGCTCGGCGGGCGCTTCCTGAAGGCCGCGTTTGCAGGCAGGCTCGCCTGAAGCGGCCTTCAGGTCTATAGTGTCACCAAGGCGTCGGACCGCTGTCATAGGCGTGTAATGCAGCCTGGGTTAAAGTGCGTCCGACCCGAGACCGCGCCGGTGATTCGCCCAGCGAAAACCGGCGCCTGCTGTGAGGGAGGCGCGTCTTCAGGACGCCTTGGGCATACCGGGCCGAGCGCCTGCGCCCGACAGGGCTTCGCCCGGACCCCATGACGGGAGGGCGCGATGCGGGTGTTTAGAACCGCGCCTGAAGACCTGCGCTGTCTGGTCCTCAACGCCGATTACCAACCCTTGTCCTATTATCCGCTGTCCACCTGGCCCTGGCAGGAGGCGATCAAGGCGGTGTTCCTGGAGCGCGTCGACATCGTGTCGCAATACGACACGCTGATCCGCTCGCCCAG
Source organism: Oceanicaulis sp. (assembly GCA_020832735.1). GTDB lineage: Bacteria > Pseudomonadota > Alphaproteobacteria > Caulobacterales > Maricaulaceae > Oceanicaulis. The sequence goes on along the minus strand of JAFIEB010000071.1, from coordinate 2,670 downwards.
CGTCTCCCTGCCCGCACCTTCGGTGGTGGCGCTGCGTGACTATATCAGCCAGGACCGGCCGCCGGCCTTCACGCGCTTCAACCTGTTCCTGCGCGACGGCTTCCGATGCCAGTATTGCGGCACGGACCGGCTGGACCTGCTGACCTTCGACCACATCGTCCCGCGCGCCTATGGCGGGCGCACCACCTGGGACAACATCGCCACCGCCTGCGCGCCGTGCAATCTGAAGAAGGGCGGGCGCACCCCGCGCGAGGCCAAGATGCCGCTGCGCAAGCCCGCCGACCGGCCGAGCATGCATCAGCTGCAGGCCCAGGGCCGGCGTTTCCCGCCCAAATACCTGCATGAGAGCTGGCTGGATTATCTCTACTGGGATGTCGAGCTGGAAAGCTGACGGCGGCCCTTGATGGGACCGCCGCCAGGGTGCTTTCTCATTGAAGTCAGGCTAGGAAGTCAGGCCGGTTCAGGCGCCCTTTTGCGGCGCCATCTGGGTCTGGGCCTTCTTGGCGTAGATGAATAGCGGGGTCGCCGCGCCGGTGACCACCTCGGCGTTGACCACCACTTCCTCCACCCCTTCCAGGCCGGGCAGATCGAACATGGTGTCGAGCAATATGCCCTCCATGATCGATCGCAGGCCGCGCGCGCCGGTCTTGCGGGCGATGGCGCGATGGGCGATGGCCGCCAGCGCGTCCTCGGTGAAGGACAGGCCGACGCCCTCCATCTCGAACAGGCGCTGATACTGCTTGACCAGCGCGTTCTTCGGCGCGGTCAGGATTTCGATCAGCGCGCCCTCGTCGAGATCCTCCAGCGTGGCGATCACAGGTAGACGGCCGACAAATTCCGGGATCAGGCCGAAGCGCTGGAGATCGTCCGGCTCCACCTCGCGCAGAACCTCGCCCTGGCGGCGCGCGTCGGGATCGCGCACATCAGCGCCAAAGCCCACCGCAGAGCCCTTGCCGCGCTGGGAAATGATCTTCTCCAGTCCGGCAAACGCGCCCCCGACGATGAACAGGATATTGGTGGTGTCCACCTGCAGGAATTCCTGCTGGGGATGCTTGCGCCCGCCCTGGGGCGGCACGGAGGCCACGGTGCCTTCCATGATTTTCAAAAGCGCCTGCTGCACGCCCTCGCCCGACACGTCGCGGGTGATGGACGGGTTGTCGGACTTGCGGCTGATCTTGTCGATCTCGTCGATATAGACGATGCCGCGCTGGGCCCGCTCGACATTGTAGTCGGCCGCCTGCAACAGCTTCAGGACGATATTCTCCACGTCCTCGCCGACATAACCCGCTTCAGTCAGCGTGGTGGCGTCGGCCATGGTGAAGGGCACGTCCAGAATGCGCGCCAGCGTCTGGGCCAGCAGCGTCTTGCCGCAACCGGTCGGGCCGATCAGCAGGATGTTGGATTTCGACAGCTCCACATCGCCGTTCTGGCCGGCGTGGTTCAGGCGCTTGTAGTGGTTATGGACCGCCACCGACAGCACGCGCTTGGCGTGGCGCTGGCCGATCACATAGTCCTCGAGCACCTGGTTGATTTCCTGGGGCGAGGGCACGCCCTCCTTGGATTTCACCAGCGAGGTCATGTTCTCCTCGCGGATGATGTCCATGCACAGCTCGCCGCATTCGTCGCAGATGAAGACCGTCGGACCCGCAATCAGCTTGCGGACCTCGTGCTGGCTCTTGCCGCAGAACGAGCAGTACAGCGTGCTCTTTCCGTCGCCTGATGTCGCCTTGGTCATGCCTGCTCCAGTCGGTCCGGCCTCGCATACGGGGCCGCAAATTTCGCCTGCGCGCCCCTCAGCGCAACGCGCGCCAGGCCCGGTATGGGCCGCCTGAGTCGCGCAATTGCGTCCCAAGCAAGATCAAGGCCGGACCTTAGCGAAACGTTTCCACGCCCATACGAACACACGCGCGCGGCTGCGATCAAGCGCGCAAAACTGCGCGCCGTGGCTTTTGAGCAGCATGCAAGAGCGCCGTCAGGCGGGATTTCGGGCTCAGGAAGCAGGCCCTTCAAGCTCGCCGCGTTTTTCGTAGACGTGGTCTATCAGCCCGAACTCGCGGGCTTCTTCGGCGTCCTTGAAGGTGTCGCGGTCGAGCGTTTTCTCCACCACGGACAATTCCTGGCCGGTGTGTTTGACGTAAATCTCGTTCATGCGGCGCTTGAGCTTCAGGATGTCCTCGCCATGGCGCTCAATGTCCGCAGCCGTGCCGCGGAAGCCGCCGGAGGGCTGGTGCATCATGATTCGCGCGTTCGGCGTGGCGAAGCGCATGCCCTTCTCGCCCGCGCCCAGCAGCAGCGAGCCCATGGAGGCCGCCATGCCCACGCACGCCGTAGCCACGGGGCAGCGGATGTATTGCATGGTGTCATAGATCGCCAGACCCGCGCTCACCGACCCGCCGGGCGAGTTGATGTACATGGCGATCTCTTTTTTCGGGTTTTCCGATTCCAGGAACAGGAGCTGGGCCACCATCAGGGAGGCCATGTGGTCCTCCACCACGCCGGTGACGAACACGATGCGCTCTTTGAGCAGGCGCGAATAGATGTCGTAGGCCCGCTCGCCCCGCGCGGTATGCTCGACCACCAGGGGCACCAGGCTCAGCATCACATCCTGGGGATCCCGCATCAGTCAGCTCCGTGGAATGGCATTGGCGGAACGGCCCGGACGGGCCCCCC
>JAFIEB010000069.1 GCA_020832735.1 Oceanicaulis sp. | reverse complement strand
GAAGCGGCGCGGGTGCTGGCGCCGGGCGGGCGCCTGGGCGTGCTGGCCCACGCGCGCGACGGAGCCGCGGTGGCGGCGGCGCAGGCGCGAATCGCGCGCGCGGCGTCCCTGATCGCGCCGGACGGGCTGGCGCTGGCGGTGCGCGCACTGGGCGAGGCCCGCGCCCGGGGCGGGGACGAGGTCGGCCCGCTGGATGCGGTGCGCCGCCTGTTCGCGGAGGAGACCGCCCGCCCGCTGGACGAGACGGCCGGCTGGGCGCTGAACTTCCTGGCCGAAATCCTCAACAAACGCGGCCAGTTCCCGCCAGAGTACCTGATCGCGAATGCTCAGACGGTGCTGGATGAAGTCTCGGCCCACAGCGCGCGCCTGTCGCTGATGACTGAGGCGGCGCTGGACGAGGCGGGCGCCCATTCGCTGGCGCAGGCGGCGCGCGCCGCCGGACTGTCCGCGCCGGCGCCCGAACCGGTGCGCGACCCGGCCGGCCGGCCCGTGGGTTGGTGGCTCGAGGGCCGGTCCGGCGCGAGTTGAGCCTCAGTCGCGGCTAAAGGATATATCAAGTTTGCGTCCATACTCAGGGCGCGGACGGCGGCGTGCGGCGAGGAATACTCGCCCTTGTCTGCGCCAAGCATCGGCACAGGCGGCCGAATCCGGGGTCTGTATGATGCGGCTACTCGTTTCTGCGTCTCTTCTTCGGGTGAGCCGCACTGAACATCGTGTGGTGCGCTTGGGCCACAGGGCGGAAAAATCTCTGCGATTATACGCGGATGACAGTTTAGCAAGGTTGACGCGACAGGCGCGTGACAACTAGCGTCCGGAGCGATGACGGTGCGAACCGTCTCATTGGCGGCGCGTGTGCGGGCTTCAGCCCGGATCCTGGCGCCGTTCGGGAATAGCTGTTCACTCGGGGAGAATCAGAAGTGAAACATAGCATGTTCAAGTCTTGCCTTATGGCGAGCACGCTGATCGGGGGCCTCGCCGCCACCGCTCCTGCCCTGGCGCAGGACGAAGACGGCGCCCAGACCGGCGATATCGTGCGTGTCACCGGCACGCGTATCCTCAATCCGAATCTCGTGGCTTCGAGCCCCGTGACCTCGGTGGACGCCTCCGAATTCAACCTTTCGGGCACCACCCGGGTCGAGGACCTGCTCAACACCCTGCCGCAGATGGCGCCGAGCTTCGACGCGTTCACCGTGAACCCGACGACCGGTTTCGCCACCGCCGACCTGCGCGGCCTCGGCACGTCGCGCACCCTGGTGCTCGTCAACGGCCAGCGCCTGCAGCCGGGCGGCATCCGCTCCCAGGCTCCTGACCTGAACCAGATTCCCGCCGCGATGCTTCAGCGCGTCGAAATCCTGACCGGCGGCGCCTCGGCGGTGTACGGTTCGGACGCCATGGCCGGTGTTGTGAACTTCATCACCGACCGCAATTTCGAAGGCGTGTCGCTGACCGTCGGCGCGTCGGGCTATCAGCACGACAACCGCAACTCCTATCTGCAAGGCCTGATGGATGCGCGCGGGTTCGATTACCCGACGGGCAATTCGGGCATTGACGGGCGCTCCTACCACGTCGACTTTGCGATCGGCTCCAGCTTTGCTGGCGGCGCGGGCCATGCCTCGGGCTATGTGACCTACCGCAGGAATGACGAGCTGCTCCAGGGCGCGCGCGACTATTCGTCGTGTGCTCTGAACGCGGCCGGCACGGTGTGCGGCGGTTCGGCCGCGTCGCCGATCCCGACCTTCTTCTTCGATCCGGCCCTGATGGACGCCAACGGCGATCCCATCATCCCGCACGCCCAGGACGAGAATGGCAACTGGGTGCCGCAAGATCAGCTGGTCGGATCCACGGCGGCGAATATCGGCTCGGACAACTCCTGGAACTTCGGGCTGGCGCCGCTCTACAACTATGCGCCGATCAACCACTATCAGCGCCCTGACGAGCGCTGGACGGCCGGCGCCTTCCTGTCGTACGAAGTCAACTCGATGCTGCGCCCGTACATGGACTTCATGTTCGCGCACACCAACACCTCGGTGCAGATTGCGGAATCGGGCACGTTCTTCGTGAACCGTCTCGAGCTGGACTGCTCTGATCCGGTTATGGGTTCGGCGTGTGCTGATCTCAACGAGTTCGGCGAAGTGACGATCCGCGACGCCAACGGCGACGAGATCGACCTTGACGCCTTTGTCGATCCGAGCCAGCCGGTGGCTGTCTATGTCGGTAAGCGGAACAGCGAAGGCGGTCCGCGCATTTCCGACATCGAGTCGAATTCGTTCCGCCTGGTCATGGGTTCGGAAGGCGATTTTGGCAATGGATGGAGCTATGACGTCTCCTTCATGTACGGCGCCAACTCGTCGAATGAAGCCAACCGCAATGACTTCCTGACGCCCAACCTCGCCACCGCGCTGCTGGCCTGTAATGACCCGGATCTGGTCAATACGCCCGCTTGCTACAATGTGTGGCAGTTCGGCGGCGTGACGCCTGAGGCGGCGGCCCAGCTGGGCGGCGTCGGCATGCGTCAGGGCAAGACCGAGCTGTACCAGTTCGGCGGCTTCGTCACGGGCGACACGGGCATCGTGTTCCCGGGCGCCCTTGAGGCGATCTCGGCCGTGGCCGGCTTTGAATGGCGCCGGAGCAACTATCAGGTGCGCTCCGACACCAACATGGCCCTTGGCCTGTTCACCGGTCTGGGCGGTCCGCGTCCGCCGATCGATGGCGGCTTCGACGTGACCGAGTTCTACGCCGAAGCCGGCGTGCCGCTGTTCGCCAACCTGTCGGCCGAACTGGGCTACCGCTACTCGAACTACAACACCTCGGGCGGCGTCAGCTCCTACAAGATCGGCCTGGGCTGGGAGCCGGCGGACATCATCCGCTTCCGTGGCGGCTATAACCGCGCCATCCGGGCGCCCAATGTCGGCGAACTCTTCGCACAGCAGCAGATTTCGCTGTGGAGCGGGTCCGATCCGTGTGCGGGCGATACCCCGACATTCACTGCGGCCCAATGCGCCAATACCGGCGTGAGCGCGGCTCAGTACGGCAACATCGGTGAAAGCCCGGCGTCGCAGTACAACCAGTTCTCTGGCGGCAACCCGAACCTGCAGCCTGAGACCGCTGACACCTGGACGTTTGGCTTCGTCGCAACCCCGATGGACAACCTGTCGGTTTCGGTGGACTACTTCTACATCTCCATCGAGGACCGGATCGGCTCCATCGGCGCCAACACGATCCTGAGCTTCTGCGGCCTGACCGGTGATCCGTTCCTGTGCAGCCGCGTCAACCGCAACCCCAACACGGGCGATCTGTGGAGAGGCAGCGATCTGGCCACGTCCGGCTATGTCGAAAACCTGAACGACAACTTCGGTAATGTGATCGTGTCGGGCATCGACTTCAACGCCGCCTACGCCACCGAGTTCATGGGCGGTAATCTGGGCGTGAACTTCAATGGCTCCATCGCCCTGAAAGCTGAAATCGAGCCGCTGCCGGGCGTTAACCCGGACGCTACGTTCGATTGCGCCGGCGTGATCAACGTCGAGTGCCAGCAGCCGACCTGGCGCCACACCCTGCGTGCGACGTATGACCGTGGCACCTGGTGGAGCGGTTCGGTGCGCTGGCGTCATGTCGGATCGATGGACTATGAGAACACCGACGGCACGCCGGGTACGGCGGACACACTGCTGGTTGCACGCGGCGGTGAGCTCGGTTCGTTCAACTATATCGATCTGACCGGCACGTTCGACGTTCGTCCGGACACGACCCTCACCGTTGGTGTGAACAACGTGATGGACCGTGAGCCGCCGATGACCGGTTCGGCACTGGCGCTCAACGCCAACGCGCCGGGCGGTTACGACCAGAACGGCCGCTTCCTGTTCGCCCGCGTCAATCTGCGTTATTGATCGCGGCGCGTTCCAAGGACGCGTACAAGACTGCGGCGGCGGGCTCTGCCCGCCGCCGTTTTCTTTTGTGCTTGCGGCGGCTTTAATGACCAGCCGGTCCGCCAGCCCTGGTGTTCTTCATGACCCTTTCGCGCCGCGAAGCTGAAGCGCTGATCGCCGCAGCCGCGGCCCGCGGCCAGCCCGCCGGGAGCGTGCGCGCCTGCCGCGCAGCGATTGAGGCTTGCCCCGGCATCGCCGATTTCTGGTTCGATCTGGGCTATTATCTGCGCCAGGACGAACAGCCGCGCGCCGCGCTGGACGCCTATGCGCGCGCGCTGGCGCTGGGCGGGTCCGAGCCGGAGATGATCCGGCTCAACCGCGCGGTCATCCTGTCGGACGATCTTCTCGATGACGCCGGCGCCGAGGCCGAGCTGGAGGCCGCGCTGGCGCTCAGGCCCGGCTGGGCCCCGGCGCTGATGAATTTAGGCAATCTGTATGAAGAGCGCGGCGATCGCGCCGGGGCGATCGCCTGCTATGGACGCTTGCTGGAGCGCGAACAGGCCGGCGAGCATGTCAGCGAACATGGCGGCGAGGCGCGCGCGCGGCTCCTGCGCCTGGAGGCGATGGAGGAGGGGGGCACCGGGCCTGCGGTCAGGGCGCTGCGGAAGGCGTTCGAGGAGGGCGCAGCGCTCTGGCCCTCCGAAACCCGCGCCAATCTGGGCTTCGCCCTGGGCCAGGTGCTCGAACGGGAAGGGCGCATCGCGGATGCGCATGAGGCTTACCGCCAGGCCAACGCCATCGCTTGTGCGCCCTATCCGCGCTATGACCACGCCCGCGCCGAGGTCAATGCCCAGGCCCTGATCGATACGTTTTCCGCCCCGCGCCCGGCCCCGGCGGAGGGTGGCGGCGATCTCATCTTCATCTGCGGGCTGCACCGCTCGGGCTCGTCGCTGGCCGAGCGGGTGCTGTCCATGCACGGCGATGTGGCGCCGTGCGGCGAGCTGGCCTTCCTGCAACGCCTGGCCGCGCGCGATCTGGCGCCCTTTCCGTCCGGGGCCGCGCGCCTGGATGCAGACGTCGCGCGCGCGGCGGCCGCGCGTTACCGCGAACGGATCGAAGCGATCCATCCCCCCCGCGAGGGGCTGCGCTACACCGACAAGCGGCCGCAGAACTTCCTGCTGATCGGGCTGATCCTGCAGATCTTCCCCGAAGCGAAGATCATCCACACCGAACGCGACCGGCGCGACGTGATGGTGTCGATCTTCGGCCAGCACCTTGATCCGCGCGCGGCGGCCTATGCGGGCGATCCGCTCGACATCGCGCATTATATGGGCCTGCACGCGCGCATCATGGCGCACTGGCGCACGCTCTATCCCGGCGCGATCTTCGATCTTGATTATGACGCCTTCGTGCGCGCGCCCGCAGATGAGCTGGCGCGCCTGACCGGCTGGCTGGGCCTAAGCGCGCAGCCGGGCATGCTGGACTTCCACGCCCGTCCCGGCCTCATCAAGACGGCCAGCTACTGGCAGGTGCGCAATCCGGTCAACACCGCCTCCTCGGGCCGCTGGCGCGCCTGGGCGCCGTTCATGGGCGGCGCCTTTGATGCGTTGGCGAGCGCCGGCCTGACGCCGGGGCGGGGGGAAGCCGGCTGACGGCGCGCCGGTTTTCGTGCGGGCGGGTGCAGAAATTTTGCAGCGCCCTGTTTGCATCCGGCGCAGGGCGATGTAAAAGCACCGGCTCTGGTAAAGGCGGGCGGCGACGCTGCGCCTGATGTCTTGTGTGCGGCACAGTGCGCTGCTCAACAGGGGTGTAGCTCAGCTGGTAGAGCGGCGGTCTCCAAAACCGCAGGCCGGGGGTTCGAGCCCCTCCGCCCCTGCCACGCGCTCCATCCCGGGCGCCTGGCGCCGGCGATTGAGAAAGATGACTTGACGCGATGGCGCGAGAGACGAAAAACCGCCCGCCGGCGAAACCGGCCGCCAGCGGCCGAAGCGGGTCTTCGGCCAACGCCGGAGCTGCGCCTGCGCGCAAGAAACCGTTCAATCCGCTGCGCTTCTTCTCCGAGGTGCGTCAGGAGGGCCGCAAGGTCACCTGGACGGGCCGGCGCGAGACCCTGATCTCCACCATTATGGTGGTGATCATGTCCATCATCGCCATGATTTTCTTCTTCGCCGTTGACAGCGTTCTGGGTTGGATCGTCAACGGCCTTCTCGGTCTTGGAGCCTGACGCCGCCATGTCCGCCAAATGGTATATCGTCAACGCGTTTTCCAACTTCGAGAAGAAGGTGGCCGAGGCCATCCGCTCCGAAGCGGCCCAGAAGGGGCTGGAGGACAAGTTCGAGGAAATCCTCGTGCCGACCGAAGAGGTCACCGAGGTGCGCCGCGGCCGCAAGGTGCAGGCGGAGCGCAAATATTTCCCCGGCTATGTGCTGGTGAAAATGGATATGACCGACGAGGCCTATCACCTGGTCAAGAACACCCCGCGCGTGACCGGCTTCCTGGGCTCGGGCAAGCGCCCGCTGGCCGTGCCCGAAGCGGAGGTCAAGCGGATCATGGGCCAGATGGAGGACGACGCGGAACGGCCGCGCTCCACCATCAGCTACGATATCGGCGAGAGCGTGCGGGTCACCGACGGCTCGTTCATGGGCTTTGTAGGCGTGGTCGAGGATGTCGACGACGGCAAGGAGACCTTGAAGGTCGCGATCAATATTTTCGGCCGGGCCACCCCGGTTGAACTCGAATTCGCTCAGGTCGAAAAAGCGGCCTGATCGATCACGGGTGCGGGAGGCTGCGGCGCAAGACCATGCCGGAGCCGCTACCGCGCCACCCTTGCGGGGGTCCGCCCCCGCACTAACGCAAGGGCGCGGGATGATCCCGCGCTGCTGGAGGAAGGGCCATGGCGAAAAAGATTACAGGTTACATCAACCTGCAAGTTCCCGCCGGCGCAGCCAACCCGTCGCCGCCCATCGGGCCGGCGCTGGGTCAGCGCGGCGTGAACATCATGGAATTTTGCAAGGCGTTCAACGCCAAGACCCAGGAGATGGAAAAAGGGATTCCGATCCCGACCACCATCACCGTGTACCAGGACAAGTCGTTCACCTTCGTCACCAAGACGCCGCCGGCGAGCTTTTTCCTGAAAAAGGCCGCCAAGGTGCAAAAGGGGTCGAGCGAAACGGGCAAGTCCGCGCCGATCGCCTCGGTCACGCGCGCCCAGTGCCGCGAGATCGCGGAGACGAAAATGGCTGACCTGAACGCGAACGACCTGGACGCCGCCACCCGCATTATCGAGGGTTCGGCGCGCTCCATGGGTCTGGAAGTGGTGGAGTAGGCGTCATGGCGAAGATAGCAAAAAGAACCGCTGCGGCCCGCAACGGCATTGACCGCGACAAGCTCTACAGCCTCGACGAGGCGGTGAAGCTGGTCAAGGAGCGCGCCACGGCCAAGTTTGACGAGACCATTGAGGTGGCCGTCAATCTGGGCGTCGACCCGCGTCACGCCGACCAGATGGTGCGCGGCGTGGTGTCGCTTCCCAACGGCACCGGGCGCTCTGTGCGCGTGGCCGTGTTCGCCAAGGGCGCGAAGGCTGAAGAAGCCCTCAAGGCCGGCGCGGACGTGGTGGGCGCCGAAGATCTGTTCGAGACCGTCTCGGCCGGCCAGATCGATTTCGACAAGGTGATCGCCACCCCCGACATGATGCCGCTGGTGGGGCGCCTGGGCAAAGTGCTCGGGCCGCGCGGCATGATGCCGAACCCGAAGGTGGGCACCGTGACCATGGACGTGGCCAAGGCGGTCGCCGATTCCAAGGGCGGCGCAGTCGAGTTCCGCGTGGAGAAAGCCGGCATCGTGCATGCCGGCGTGGGCAAGGCGAGCTTCTCTGAAAGCGCGCTGAGCGAGAACATCCGCGCGCTGCTGGGCGCTCTGGTGAAGGCCAAGCCGGCCGGCGCCAAGGGCCAGTACGTCAAGCGCATCGCGCTGAGCTCCACCATGGGGCCGGGCGTGAAGATCGATATCGCCGAGGCGGGGGGCCGGGCGGCCGCCGCCCGGCCCCCC
>JAFIEB010000067.1 GCA_020832735.1 Oceanicaulis sp. | reverse complement strand
TGGGCGGCGAGTATGACGCCTCCTCCATCGAGGTGCTCGAAGGCCTGGAGCCGGTGCGCAAGCGCCCGGGCATGTATATCGGCGGCACCGATGAGCGCGCCCTGCATCATTTGTTCGCTGAAGTGCTCGACAACGCCATGGACGAGGCCGTGTCCGGCCACGCCGACCGCATCGATGTGAGCCTGGATGACGAGGGCTTTGTCACCGTCGTTGACAATGGCCGGGGCATCCCGGTGGACCCCCACCCCAAATTCCCCGGCAAGTCGGCGCTGGAAGTGGTGCTGACTACGCTGCACTCGGGCGGCAAGTTCTCCAACAAGGCCTATGAAACCTCCGGCGGCCTGCACGGCGTCGGCGTCAGCGTGGTCAATGCGCTGGCCGAGCGGCTGGAAGTCGAAGTGGCGCGCGACCGCACGCTGTGGCGCCAGAATTTTGCGCAAGGCGCCCCGCTGGGGCCGCTGGAAAACGCCGGCCCGGTGTCCAACCGGCGCGGCACCTCGGTGCGCTTCAAGCCTGACAGTGAGATTTTCGGACCCCGCGCCGCGTTCAAGGCGCCGCGCCTGTTCGCCATGGCCCGCGCCAAGGCCTTCCTGCGCCGCGGCGTGCAGATCCGCTGGCGCTGCCCGGCGCATCTGGTGGAAGGCACGGATATCCCGTCTGAAATCACCCTCGTCTTCCCCGGCGGTCTGGCCGACCGCCTGACCGAGCTTTGCGGGGAGTCCGGCCTGGTGCTCGACATTTTCGCCGGCCGGGTGGAGCGCGACGGGCGCATGGGCGCGGTGGAATGGGCGGTGGCCTTCGCCGAGAACGGTTTCGCCGAGGCCGACGCCTTCTGCCAGAGCTTTTGCAACACCGTGCCCACTCCCATGGGCGGCACCCATGAGCAGGGCCTGCGCGCGGCGCTGTCGCGCTCCATCCGCGGCTATGGCGAGCTGGCCGGCCAGAAGAAGGCCGCCCAGATCACCGCCGACGATGTGATGGGCGGCGCCGGGGCGCTAGTGTCAGTGTTCGTGCGCGATCCCGAGTTTCAGGGCCAGACCAAGGACCGGCTGTCCACCGCGGAGGTGCAGCGCCTGGTCGAAACCGCCATCCGCGACCAGTTCGACCACTGGCTCGCCGCCCGGCCCAAGGACGCCGCACGCCTCGTGGACTGGGCGATCGAACGGGCCGAGGACCGCCTCAAGCGCAAGCGTGAGAAAGAGGTCAAGCGCCAGTCCGCCACGCGCAAGCTGCGCCTGCCGGGCAAGCTCGCCGACTGCTCCCAGAACCACGCCGATGGCGCGGAGATTTTCCTGGTCGAAGGCGATTCGGCCGGCGGCTCGGCCAAGCAGGCGCGCGACCGCAAGACGCAAGCCATCCTGCCCCTGCGCGGCAAGATCCTGAACGTCGCCTCGGCCACGCCCGACAAGATCGCCGCCAATCAGGAGATCGGCGATCTCCTGCTGGCGCTGGGCGTCCAGCCGGGCAAGAAATTCGATCTGGACGATCTGCGCTATGAGCGCGTCATCATCATGTGCGACGCCGACGTGGACGGCGCCCATATCGCAGCGCTCCTGGCGACCTTTTTCTACAAATTCCTGCCGGGCCTCATCGAATCGGGGCGCCTCTTCATGGCCCAGCCGCCGCTCTACCGCCTGACGCAGGGCGCCCGCACGCTCTACGCCGCAGACGACGCGGAAAAAGACCGGCTGATCGCCTCGGAATTCAAGTCCGGCAAGGTCGAGGTCGGCCGCTTCAAGGGCCTGGGCGAAATGACCCCGCCCCAGCTCAAATCCACCACCATGAACCCGCAGACCCGCTCGCTGGCGCGCGTCATCGTCACGCCCGAGATGCGCGAAAGCGCCGACGCGCTGGTGGAGACGCTGATGGGTAAAAAACCCGAACTGCGCTTCCAGTACATTCAGGATCATGCGCCGTTCGTTGAGGCGGTGGATGTGTGAGGGTGCTCGGATGCACACAGTGCATCCGGGTTAGCTGCGCCCCCTACCCCCGCACCCTCACCCCTACGCTCACCTGTCTCGGTTCGCCGGGGAAGTAGCGGAAGTTTCCGAAGGCGAAGTCGGCGCGTTCGGCGTAGCGCGCATCAAGCGCGTTGCGCAGGGCGGTGAAGAGCTCCACGCCCTCGCGCACCTGCCAGCGGGCGCGCAGATGGAGCAGGTCATGGCCGCCATAGCGCGCGGTATTGCCCGCATCGGCGAAATAGGCGCCCACATGCACCCACTCGGCCTCGGCCTCCAAGGCGGCGGACGGCGCCCATAAAAGGCGCAGATTGCCCAGCCAGTCCGGCGCGGTGTCGACGCGCGCGCCGTCGGCGATCACCTCGGACAGATAGGTGAGCGGCCGGTCGAAGGCGTAGGTGTGGCGCGCCCAGGTGACCGCGCCGGAGAGGGTGAGCTGATCGGTCAGCTCCAGCCCGGCGTCCAGCTCCACGCCCTGATGGCGCGTCGCGCCGTCTGTGACGTTGAAGCCGTCAGCGTCGCGGAAGAACACATTGCGCTTTTCCATAGTGAAGCCGGTGAGCTCCACCCGCCCGCGCGTCCAGGTGCGGCGCACGCCCGCCTCCAGGCTGTCCAGGGTTTCAGGCCGGATAGTATCAATCTCCTGACCGGGCTGCAGGCGGTAAAGCTCGTCGGTCTGGGGCGCGCGCACGCCCCGGGCGGCGCGGGCGAAGACCTGCCAGCCCTCAGCCGCCTCCCAGACCAGCCCGGCGCTGGGGGCAAACGTGGTGTAGCTGTCGCTGCGATCTGAAGGGCGGAAATACCGCCCGGTCACGCCGTCGGGAGCATCATTGACATAGTCATAGCGGGTGGTCTCCACCCGCGCGCCGGCCTCCACACTCAGCCTGTCGGTCAGCGCATGGCGCACCCGCGCGAACCCGGCCACCACCAGCGCATCCACGGTGTAATCATAGTGCAGGCCCTGCACGAAGGGGCCTTGGGTGGGCAGGGACTGGAATTCGTAGAGGAAGCCGCGCGTGGCTTCGGCGTCGATCCCGGCCGATAGGCGCGTGGCGCCGGTATCGGCGGTGATCTGGGTCTGTGCGCCCAGGCTCTGATGCCCGGTGCGCTCCAGCGCGCGCGAGGGCAGGAAGTGCAGCAGGAAATCCATTGTGTTGGCGCGGGCGTAGATCACGCCCTGCCCTGTCACCCCGGCGCCAAACTCATGCTCGCCATGCAGCGCTGCGCGCGCGGCGGTGGCGCGGCGGAAGGCTTCGGGGTTGGGATTGCGCCGGGCCAGCGCGCGGTCGCGGAACGCCCCCTCGCCCTGCACGAAGGTCGCGGTGTCCTGATCGAGATGGATCAGCGCCGCGCGCAGCGACCAGGCGCTGGCGCCCGCCTCGCCGTCCAGCCGGCCCTGCAACGCGGCGCGCATAAGGCCCGCATCATCGCGCCAGCCCTGTTCGGTGCGCACTGACAAGCCGATGGCGCCGGCGCCGATCTCATTGGGGCCGGAAGCCTGAAGGCGGATGCGCGCGCGGCCATATTCGCCAATCTCCGCTTCGGCCAGGCGGGCGTTACGGCGCGGATCGGGGCTGATCACGTTCACAAGGCCGTGAAGCGCGTTTGAGCCGTACTGGGCCGGGCCCGGCCCGCGGATCACCTCGATGCGCCCGGCCAGATCGTCGGCGGCCTCGAACAGGCCGTTCACATTGGCGAAGCCCGCCGCGCGCAGCGGCACGCCGTCTTCCAGATAGAGAAAGCTGCCCGCCCCCGCCCCGCCGGTCAGCACCGGCGAGCGGATGGCGGTCAGGTGCTCGGCGCCATTGCCCCGGTGGATCATCACGCCGGGCAAGCGGTTGAGGGCTTCGCTGACATGCTGGGCGCCCAGCCGCTCGATCTCACCGGCCTCCATCACCGCCACCGGCGCGGGGCTCGCCGAGCGCCGCTCCCCCGCCCGGCTGGCGGTGACGATGATCACGTCATCACCCGCCTGCGCTGCGGCGTCCGAAGCGCTCAACACCAGGGCGGCGGCGTGCGCCAGCATCATCACTGCCATGTCGATCTCGACTCGTTTGCGCCCGCCCCCTCCACACATAGCGCAGCTTGCAGCAAACGGAAGCCGCGCCCGGCGCCGCCTGCTTGACCGGGGCCGTCCAGTGCGTACCGTCCGGGAACAGACACGATGTGACGCCGGCGCCGCGCCGGACCGGGACGGGGAAAATAAACACCATGCTGCGCCTGATCGCCGTCAGCCTTGCGCTGGTCTTCGCCGCTGCGGCGGCCGACGCTTATGAACCCAAATCCGTTCAGATCCTGCTCGACCAGCCCACCACCTACGACCCGGATACGCCCAAGCCGGAGGACGTGACCGGCTTCGCCATCGGCGAAATCATCTGGACCCCGGCCATGCACGCCGAGTACGCGCGCGCCATCGCCGCAGGGTCGGACCGCATGACCATCGAGACCATCGGGCGCAGCACGTTCGGCCGGCCGATCCAACGCGTGATCATCACCTCGCCGGACAATCACGCCCGTATTGACGAGATCCGCGACACGCAGCGCGGCTTGATGCGCGCGGGTTCGGCCGCCGCACCGGAGGGACACCCCGCGATCATCCAGACCACGTTCGGCGTGCACGGCTCGGAGCCGTCAAGCTATGATTCGGCCGCCCTCATGCTCTATCACTTCGCCGCCGGCCAGGGCGAGGAGATGGAACGCCTGCTCGAGGAGACCGTGATCATCCTGGTGATCATGATCAATCCCGACGGCGCGGACCGCTTCGCCAACTGGACCAATATGCACCGCGCACGCGCGCCGGTGGCTGACCCGCAAAGCCGCGAGCATTTCCATGAATGGCCCTGGGGGCGCGCCAACCACTACTGGTTCGATCTCAACCGCCAGTGGCTGCCGGTGATGCAGGATGAAGCGCGCATTCTGGTGCGCGCCAGCCATGAATGGCTGCCCAATATCGCCGCCGATATGCACGAGATGGGCCCCAACACGACCTATTTCTTCTCGCCGGGACCCCTGGACGGACTGCACCCGCTGCTCAGCCAGGACTCGCTTCAGCTGAACCTGCGCATGAACACATTCCTGCGCGATCAGCTCGACGGCGAAGGCCAGCTCTATGTCAGCGAGGAATTGTTCGACGATTTCTATCTCGGCTACGGCTCCAGCTATCCCGGCCTGATCGGCTCGGTGCCCTATCTGTTCGAGCAAAGCTCCACGCGCGGCATATTGATGGACACCGATTTCGGCGTGCAGCGCTATGACGACAAGGTCGGCCAGCAGGCCCGCGCCCTGCTCGCCCTGATCCGCGCCGGCCAGCATCACCGCGCCGATCTGCACGCTCATATGCGCCAGTTCTTCAATGAAAGCCGGCGCCGGGCCCAGGCTGATCCGGTGAACGCCTGGGTGTTCACCTCCAACGACCGCGCGCGCGTGGCCGATTTCCTCGAAGTGCTCGACACCCACGGGATCGAGGTGCGCGCGCTGACCCAGACCCTGCGCCAGGACGGGCGCGTCTACCGGCCGGACGAAGCCTTCATCGTGCCGGTGCGCCAGGACCAGTACCGCATCGTCCAGGGCCTGTTCCAGAGCCAGATCGTCACCGACAAGACCGAGTTCTATGATGTCTCCGGCTGGACCCAGCCGCTGGCCTGGGGGCTGGAGTATTCAGCCGTGCGCACCGGCCTGTTCCCGCCCAACCTGACGGGCGGGCGCGTGACGTCCATTGACCGCGCCGCGCCCGAACCGGCGCGCGCGCGCGTCGCCTATGTGATGACGTGGGACAGCTACTACGCCCCGCGCGCGCTCTACCGCCTGCTCGACGCCGGGCTGCGGGCGCAGGTCGTCCCCGACCCGATCACCGTCATCACCGATGACGGCGAGGTGGAGGTCGGCCGCGGCGCCGTGGTGGTGCCGGTGGCGCGCCAGACCCTGGACCCGGACGCGATCCACGCCCTGATGGTGCGGGCCGCGCGCGAGGATTCAGTGCGCGTGCTCGCGGCGCGCACGTCCCACACCCCGCGCGGATCGGATCTGGGCGGGTTCGCCCTGTCGGCGCTGACCAAGCCTGCCGTGCTGCTGGTCACCGGACGCACCGTGGCGGTCAATGACGCCGGGGAGCTGTGGCATCTGCTCGACCGGGAGATGGCCATGCCGGTCTCCCAGATCGATGTGAGCGAGCTCTCGCGCGCCGATCTCAACCGCTACAACCGCATCATCCTGCCCCATGGCGACTATTCCTCGCTGTCCGACACGATGGTCGCCCGCCTCAATGACTGGGTGCGCGCCGGCGGGGTGCTGATCGCCACCCGCCGCGCCGCGCGCTGGGCGGTGGACAAGGAGCTGAGCGGAGCGCAGTTCGCCGAACGCGACGGCGCAGACGATACGCCCGGCCCGCTCGCCTATGAGGACATCAATGTGTGGGACACCGAAGAGGCCGTGTCCGGCGCCATCTTCGGCGCCGAGCTGGACCTGAGCCACCCGCTCAATTTCGGCCTGCGCGAGCCGCGCCTGGCGGTGCAGCGCATCGGCGAGGACGCGTTCGCCCATTCGGGCAATCCCTTCGCCCTGCCGCTACGCTATGCCGGCCCCGATCCGCTGCTGTCAGGCTACGCCTCCCAGGCCAATCGCGACGCGCTGGCCGGCCTTGGCGGCGTCCACGCCGAGCGGCGCGGTTCGGGCGCGGTGATCCTGTTTGCGGACAATCCGGCCTTCCGCGCCTATTTCCGCGGCACGTCGCGCGTGTTCATGAACGCGGTGACCTATGGCGACGCCTTCCGCAATCCGCGCCGGCGCGAGGAGTAGGCCCGGCCCGGCGCCAGGCGTGCACATCTGCCACAGCCGCCCGCGCAGCGCGCCTGCAGCCGGGGGAGCGCATTGACACAGGCCTTGCAGGGCGTATGTTGCGCCGCACGAAACGAGCGCCCAGACGCGGCGCTGCGAGTCGCCTGCCGGACCGCCGGCAGGCTGAACAGAGCGACCTGCGAGGCGCATGACTTTCGAAGACCTCGGGCTTAGCCCCAAGCTGTTGTCGGCTATCGCCGACGCCGGATACACCACGCCGACACCGATCCAGGCCGGCGCCATTCCGCATGCCCTGGCCGGGCGCGACGTGCTGGGCATCGCCCAGACCGGCACCGGCAAGACGGCGTCCTTCACCCTGCCCATGATCGAGCGCCTGTCGCGCGGCCGGGCCCGCGCGCGCATGCCGCGCTCGCTGATCCTGTGCCCGACGCGCGAGCTCGCCGATCAGGTGGCCGAGAACGTCAAGACCTACGCCAAGAACCACAAGCTGACCATGGCGCTCCTGATCGGGGGCGTCGCCTTCGGTCCGCAAAAGGAAATCCTGGACCGCGGCGCCGACATCGTGATCGCCACGCCCGGCCGCATGCTCGACCATTCCGAGCGCGGCGGATTGCTGCTGATGGGCGTGGAAATCCTCGTCATCGACGAAGCCGACCGCATGCTCGACATGGGCTTCATCCCCGATATCGAACGCATCGTGGCCATGCTGCCGGCCCGGCGCCAGACCCTGTTCTTCTCGGCCACCATGCCCAACGAGATCCAGCGTCTCGTGGCCTCCTTCCTGAACAATCCCGAGCGCGTCGAAGTGACCCGCCCGGCCCAGACGGCCGAGACCATCAATCAGCTGCTGGTGCGCGTGCCGGACTCCCAGCCCAAGACCAAGCGCGCCGCGCTGCGCGCCGCCATCAATCGCGACGGCGTGAAGAACGGCATCATCTTCTGCAACCGCAAGCGTGATGTGGACACCGTCGCGCGCTCGCTGCAGCGCCACGGCTTTTCCGCCGCGCCGATCCACGGCGATCTGGACCAGTCGCTGCGCACCAAGACGCTGGCCCAGTTCAAGTCCGGCGAGCTGCGCCTTCTGGTGGCCTCCGACGTGGCGGCGCGCGGTCTCGACATCCCGGCAGTGAGCCATGTGTTCAACATGGATATTCCGCGCAACGCCGATGATTACGTGCACCGCATCGGCCGCACGGGCCGCGCAGGCCTGAGCGGCGAATCCATCACCATCGTCACGCCTGAAGACCGCAAGGCGCTGGCCGCCATAACCAAGCTGGTCGGCCGCGAGCCCGATACGCTCGATCTGGTCGGCGACCGCATAACGCCGGCCGCGCCCGCCCAAACTTCATCCGCCTCCGAACCGGCTGCGCCTTCAGCTACAGCCGGACAAGCAGCGCCAGACGCTGACGCCAACGCAGATTCCGGCCCGGCGCGCGAGCCGGCGGCGGAATCCTCCGAAGCGCGCGGCGAAGGCCGCTCGCGCCGGCGCCGCGGCGGACGCAACAGATCGGGCCGCGACCGCGACAGCGCCCCGTCTTCAGAGACCGCGCCGGCCAGCAAGCCGGAAAAGGCGTCCGCCAAGGAGTCCGCTCCGGCGTCTGTAGAGACCGTGCGCCCCGACACTGCCCAGCCGCAGCGTTCCAGCCGCCCGTCTCGCGCCGAGCGCGAGCCGGAGGACGCCGCCGTCGGATTTGGCGATCACGTACCCGATTTCCTGCTGCGCCCAGCATTCTGAGACCGGGCCTGAAATCCGATCTGAGAATTGGTCTGATAATCTGACCGCCGTTTACCCGATTTTACCTTTCCCGCCATAGCCTCCCTCAAAGCGCGCCGCAGAACGCGGAAGCGGATAATCGGGGGTTACGGGCGTGAGCGGCAGGCTACAGACATCCGAAGGCATTGATATCGCGCGCAAGGCGCTCGATCTGATGGCTGAGCGGTCCGTACCGCCCACGCCCCAGAACTATGCCCTCTTCACCCATTACGCGGCCGATTCCAACGCCGGGCTGTGCGAGGAGATGCGCGAGGCTCTCGATGCCGGCGGACCGCTGGAACCGGCCTTATTGGAAGATCTCTACGACCGCCACTTCACCTTCAAGCGCATCCAGGACGCCGTCATGGAAGTCGGCGGGGCGATGAGCCGAGAGCTCGGCGCCGTGGTGAAAACCCTGGAAGCCGCCGAACGCGACACGGTCGCCTATGGCCAGGTGCTGGCCGGCGCTTCGGGCGAGCTCAATGAAGCTACCGACGCCGCCTCCGTCAAACGCATGATTGAGGGCCTGGTTGCCGCCACCGCGCGCATGCAGCGCCGCTCGCGCGATCTGGAAAAACGGCTTCAGGAAACCTCCCAGGAGGTCAGCCTTCTCAAGACCAATCTGGAGAAGGTGCGCGAGGAATCCATGACCGACGCGCTGACCGGCGTGGCCAACCGCAAGCGCTTCGACGAGGCCATGCGCGCCGCGCGCCGCGAAGCCGATCTCAAGAACGTGCCGATGTCGCTGATCATGTGCGACATCGACCATTTCAAGCGTTTCAACGATACCTGGGGCCATCAGACCGGCGACCAGATCATCCGCTTCGTGGCGGCCTGCCTGGCGCGCTATTCCAAGGATTACCACGTGGTGGCGCGCTATGGCGGGGAAGAATTCGCCATCGTTCTGCCGCGCACCCAGATGGAGGAAGCACGCACCATCGCAGAGAAAGTGCGCGCGACCGTGGAGAGCAAACGGCTGCTGCGCAAATCCACCAATGAGGATCTGGGCAATATCACCGTCTCGCTGGGCGTGTCGCAGTATCGCGAAGGCGAATCCATCGAGGCGCTGATCGAGCGCTGCGACACCAATCTGTACAAGTCCAAGCAAACCGGCCGTAACCGCTACACCGCTGACGGCGACCGCGGCACAGGCGCAGTGGCCGCGTAACCGCAGGCGCTTCCAGTGCGCCGCACAGCGTCAGGTCAGCCCTGGCGCTCTTTTTTCACTTTTCAAGCGCGCGTATCCAGCGAAGACTGAGCCTCTCTGGCTGGGGAGAGGCTGATGGCGCGCACGCATACGCTCAAGGGCGAGTCCAATTTCCGCTGGCGCGGTGCGGAGGTCTCGCGGGTGGAGAACCTGTCAGACATCATCTTCGCGATGGTGCTCACCCTGGCCGCCCTGCAAAGCATCCCCCAGACCTTTGACGAACTGGCGAGCCTGTGGCGCGGCGCGCTGTCGATCGGCTTCTGCTTTATTCTGATCCTGCTGATCTGGCGCACCCACCATATCTTCTTCCGGCGCTACGGCCTGAATGACGGGTGGGTGACCACCCTCAATGCGCTGCTGCTGTTTTTGGTGCTGATCTATATCTATCCGCTGAAATTCATGACGGATTTCGTGGTGAACTATTTCACCGGCAATTTCGGCGGCGGCCAGGATATCGACGCGGTGCTGAGCCTGGCGCAAGTGCCCTGGCTCTACGCCATCTATGGCGGGTTTTTCGGGGCGGTCTACACCGTATTCGCGCTGCTCTACGCCCACGCCCTGCGCCGGGGCGAAGCCCTGGAACTGACTGCGGCGGAACGCAGCTGGACGCGGTTCGAGGTGGAGTTTGCGGCCGGCACGGCGCTCCTGAGCCTGGCTGTAATCGCGCTGGCCTTCGCCCTGCCCGGCCATGTCGCGCCCTTCGCCGGCGCGGCCTTCGCCCTCATGGGGCTGGTCGCCTGGATCTGCTCGGCCCGCGCGCAGGGGCGCATCCGCAAACGCGAGGCGCCTGCCCCCGACACTGCCGCCGTCTAGGCTCCCGCAGGCGGCGCGGTCTGGATGAAGCTGTCGCGGGCGAACCAGCGCTCGGCGAAACCGGCGAGCTCCGGGTGACGCTCGCGCCAGCCATACTCGGCGTAACGCAGATCCATATAGCCCAGCGCCACCGCCACCGACAGCGCGCCCAGATCCACCGAGCGCTCATACTGGGCGCGTTCGGCCGTCAGCGTGTCCAGCGTGCGCGCCACTGCGCGCTCCCAGCGCTCGGCCCAGAACGGCCAGCGCATCTTCTCATCGCGGCCCTGCTCGATGCGCCGTCCGATCACCAGATCGATCAGCCCGTCGGCCAGCGCCTGCTGGCGCAGCACCATGAAGCGGCTCTCGCCGCGCGCCGGGATCCAGTTCTCGGCATCCAGGCTGTCGATAAACTCGCAGATCAGCGGGGAATCCATCAGGGCGGGACCGCGATCACGCTCCAGCGCCGGAACCTTGCCCAGCGGGTTGACCGCCAGGAGATCAGCGGGATCCTCCAGCGGCGCGCATTCCACGACCGTGACCTGGCGCTCCAGGCTTTTCTCGAGGATCAGCGCCCGGCATTTGCGCGCATACGGCGATGTAGGAGAGACATAGAGTTTCACAGCCCGTACCCCCGGCAGATGCAGCGTCCGCACAAAGCCCCTAAAGACAAATTATATCAAGCGCCTGGCGCAGACGATCAGGCCTCGGATGTAGCCGGGACCAGAGTCACGCTCTCGCCGCAGCCGCAGGCGTCGGTCTCGTTGGGATTGCGGAACACGAATTTGGCGTGCAGCGGCGTGACTTCGTAATCGAGCTGGCAGCCCAGCATGAATAGCAGCGAGCTGGCGTCCACCACGATCTCCACGCCCTGATCCTCCACCCGCTCGTCCAGCGGATCAGGTTCGGCGACATAGCTCATGACGTATTCCATGCCTGCGCAGCCGCCGTTCTTCACGCCGACGCGCAGATAGCCCTTGTCCTCGCGCGCCATCAGCGCCTTCACGCGCTCGGCGGCGGCCGGTGTCAGGGTGATGGCCTTGGGCCGGGGTCGGGTCATGGTGCTTGCTCCGGTCATAGCATGTTGAGCGACAGGCGGGCCTCGTCGGACATCCTGTCAGGCGTCCACGGCGGATCGAACGTCAAGGTCACGTCGGCGCGTGAGACGCCGTCCACGCTCTCGCAGGCGTCCTTCACCCAGCCGGGCATCTCGCCAGCCACCGGGCAGCCCGGCGCGGTCAGGGTCATCTCCACCTTCAGCACGCCCTCGGCCTCCAGGTCGACCTGATAGATCAGGCCCAGCTCGTAGATGTCGCAAGGAATCTCCGGATCATAGACCGATTTGAGCGCGGCGATCACATCGTCGGTGATGCGCGCAATCTCCTCGGGCGGCAGATCGGACTCGTTTGCACTGGTGCGCGCCTGCGCAGGCGCAGCCTCTTCCTGCCCGGCCGCAGCGGCAGGAGCGTTGAGGTCGATAATATCGCGCGATGCGGCAGCGCCGGTGTCCATGGTCATGGTTCCTAGATGAGGAATGTGATCGCCTTGCGCAACGCCTCAAGGAAGGCGTCTACATCGTCCACTGTGTTATAGGCGGCGAAGCTGGCGCGCACCGTGCCGCTGACGCCGTAGCGCTGCATCAGCGGATGGGCGCAATGATGGCCCGCGCGCACCGCCACGCCATACTTGTCCATGATCTGGGCCAGATCATGGGGGTGGGCGCCCTCGATAGTGAAGGCGGCGATGGCGCCCTTGTCCTGCGTTCGGCCGAACAGGCGCAAGCCCTTGATATCGCTCAAGCCCGCCTCGGTCCGGTCCAGCAGGGCGCGCTCATGGGCTAGCACCCCTGGCCGGTCCAGCGCCTGCACCCAGTCAATCGCCGCGCCCAGCCCGATCACGTCGGCGATGGCCGGGGTGCCGGCTTCGAACTTGTGCGGCGGATCGGCGTAGACCACGCCGGTCTCGCTGACCTCGGCGATCATTTCGCCCCCGCCCTGCCAGGGCGCCAGGCGCTCCAGCCAGTCCCCAGCGGCGTAGAGCGCGCCCGCGCCGTTGGGGCCGTAAAGCTTGTGGCCGGTGAAGACGTAGAAATCACATCCGATCACACGCACATCCAGATCCGGCAGGTGCACCGCCGCCTGGCTGCCGTCCAAGAGGATCGCCGCGCCATGGGCGTGGGCGATCTCGGCCAGGCGCCGGGCCGGGTTCACCGTGCCCAGAACGTTGGACATGTGGCTGATCGCCGCCAGCCGCGTGCGCGGCGTGAACAGCGCCTCATAGGCGTCCATGTCCAGCGCGCCGTCTTCGGTCACCGGAGCCCATTTGAGAACCACGCCCAGGCGCTCGCGCAGGAAGTGCCAGGGCACGATGTTGGAGTGGTGCTCCATCTGCGACAGGATGATTTCATCGCCCGGTTTGAGCTCCGCCCCGAAGCTGGCGGCGACCAGATTGATCGCCTCGGTGGCGCCGCGGGTAAAGACGATCTCCTCTGGGCGCCCCGCGCCCAGGAAGCGCGCGGTTTTCGCGCGCGCGCCCTCGAACGCCTCGGTGGCTTCATTGGCCAGCGTATGCAGGCCCCGGTGCACATTGGCGTAGGAATGACGCCAGACATCGGCCACCGCCTCGATTACCGCTTCGGGCTTCTGGGCCGAGGCGGCATTGTCGAGATAAACCAGCGGCTTGCCGTTGATCTCGCGCTTGAGAATCGGGAACTGGGCGCGCAGCGCATAGGGATCGAACATTGTTTCAATGCGGACGGGCGCCGTCATGACACACTCTCCAGCACCGCTTGCAGGCGCGCCATCAGCGCCTCGCGAACGGCCTCGTCTTCAAGGCGCTCCAGCGGCTCGGCCAGGAAGCTCTGGGTCAACAAAGCCCGGGCGCGCGCTTTATTCAGGCCGCGCTGGCGCATGTAGAACAGCGCCGCCGCGTCCATGGCGCCCAGCGCATTGCCATGCGCGCACACCACGTCGTCGGCGTAAATCTCCAGCTCCGGCTTGGCGTCGATCTCGCTTCGCCCGTCCAGAAGCAGGCCGCGATGGTTCATGGACGCATCGGTCTTCTGCGCCGCGCGCTCCACATGGATCTTGCCCTGGAACACGCCCCGCCCGCCGTGGGCGGCAGCGCCCTTGAACAATTCGCGCGTGGTCCCGCCCGGACCGGTATGGCGCACAATGCCCGTCTGATCGAGATGCAGTCCCTCGCCCACCAGATAAGCGCCGTTCATTTCCAGCGAGGCGCCCTGCCCGGCATGGCTGACATGGGTTTCAAGCCGGGCGAGCTTGGCGCCAAAGCCCAGCGTGGTCTGGGCGGCGTGGGCGCGCGGCGACATATCCATCATGGTGGTGACCACGATCACCGCGTCCGGGGAGGCGTCCTGCTCGATGATCCGGGTCAGGCGCGCACGCGGTGCGATGACATAGTGGATGGACAGATTGAGCATGGCGCCCGGCGCCGCCGTATAGCGCTCGCGCACGGTCACATTCACGCCGTCGCGCGCACGCACCACGATGGTGCGATGGCCGGCGCCGGACGCCACCGAGGCGTCCAGGTTCAGGGTCTCGCCATTGTGCAGATCAAAAACCTCCGCCGGACCGCCCAGCGCTGCAGCCAGGCGCGCCATCAACCGGTCAGGCTCGTCCATCAGGGGCCGGCGCGCATCGGGCGAGCGCGAAGCGGTGAGCGTGAGCTCGCCTGTGTCAGCCGGCAGACGCGCCAGCGCCGCGCGCAGATCGCTCCATTTCCAGTCTTCCACCCGCCGGTGCGGCAGGCCGCGGCCCTCAAGCTCGGCGCGCAGATCGCCCTCGGGCAGCTGCTCAGCCAGCGCCGCTTCAAAGGCGGAGAGTTTCACAGGGATCGTCATCAGGCGGCCGCTCCGGCGTATTTCTCATAGCCTTCGGATTCCAGCGTGACGGCCAGCTCCGGCCCGCCGCTCTCCACGATGCGTCCGCCAGCCATCACATGGACCACGTCGGGTTTGAGGTATTCCAGCAGGCGCTGATAGTGCGTGATCACCAGCATGCCGCGATCCGGGCTGCGCAGGGCGTTGACGCCATCGGCCACCACTTTCAGCGCGTCGATATCGAGACCGGAATCGGTTTCATCGAGAATGAGGAAGCGCGGAGCCAGCATCAGCGCCTGGAAAATCTCCATGCGCTTCTTCTCGCCGCCGGAAAACCCGACATTCACGGGGCGCTTGAGCATATCGTTGGAAATACCGAGTTTTGCAGCGTTTTCGCGCGCCAGCTTGATGAAGTCCGGCGCCTTGATCTCCTCCTCGCCGCGCGCGCGCCGTTGGGCGTTGGCCGCTTCTTTCAGGAAGGTCAGCGTCGGCACGCCGGGGATTTCCACCGGATATTGAAACGACAGGAACAGGCCGCGTGCGGCGCGCTCTTCAGGCGCCAGCTCGCCGATATCCTCGCCCTCAAACGCCATGGCGCCGTCGGTGATCTCATACCCGTCATGGCCGGCCAGCACATAGGACAGGGTCGATTTCCCACACCCGTTCGGCCCCATGACCGCATGCACCTCGCCCGCAGGCACAATCAGGTCCACACCTTTGAGAATAGCCAGCGCCTCGCCCTCTTCCGGGTTGACGCGCGCGTGGAGGTTTTTGATTTCAAGCATTTGTTTTATTCGCCTTCCCAGTAATCGGCGTCCTTGAGCCAGCCCCGCTTGCGCAGGGTGGCGGTCGAGTAATCGGGATCACTTCCCTTCACGCCGGCGCGCAGGCCGATCTTCCCGCTATCGGGATACTCCACGATTTCCACCGGTGAATTGTTCGAGACGCCAAGATAGCGCAGCGGCTCGCGTCCGGTATTGATGATCTGGTGCGCCTCGCCGCCCGCCGGGGCGCCAAGACAATCGCCGCTGCGAACCGGAAGGCGCTGTTCACCGATGCGGTACTCGCCTTCACCCGACAGGATCACAAACATTTCGTCCGAGACGTGATGGCGGTGATAGGGGAAGGCCGTCTTGCCCGGGGCCACCACGTGCAGCATGCAGCCCAGCCCCTCAAGGCCGAGGGCCAGACCGACCTCGCCGACGCTTACCTCAAAACGCTCGCCATGAGCGTGGCGCTCAAGCGGCAGCGCATCGAGGCTGACAAAGGCGGGATGGGTCCCGGCCATCACCCCACACTCCCTTCCAGCGACACTTTCAGGAGCGCCTGGGCCTCCACAGCGAACTCCATGGGCAGTTCCTGGAGCACATCGCGGCAGAAGCCGTTGACCAGCAGGGCCACCGCCGTCTCCTCGTCCAGGCCGCGCTGGCGGGCGTAGAAGAGCTGGTCTTCAGACAATTTCGACGTGGTCGCCTCGTGCTCCAGCGTGGCGTGGGGCGTCTTGGCTTCGATATAGGGCACGGTGTGGGCGCCGCACTGATCGCCGATCAGCAGGCTGTCGCACTGGGTGAAATTGCGCGCGCCTTCGGCCTTGGCGTGCACCGAGACCAGGCCGCGATAAGTCTGGTCGGAGCGCCCGGCGGAAATGCCCTTGGCGATGATGCGCGAGCGGGTGTTCTTGCCCAGATGGATCATCTTGGTGCCGGTATCGGCCTGCTGGCGGCCATTGGTCACCGCGATGGAGTAGAACTCGCCCTGGCTGTTATCGCCGCGCAGCACGCAGGACGGGTATTTCCAGGTGATCGCCGAGCCGGTCTCGACCTGCGTCCAGCTGACCTTGGAATTGCGGCCCCGGCAGTCGGCGCGCTTGGTGACGAAATTATACACCCCGCCCTTGCCCTCCGCGTCGCCCGGCCACCAGTTCTGGACGGTGGAGTATTTGATCTCCGCATCGTCCAGCACCACCAGCTCGACCACCGCCGCATGCAGCTGGTTTTCATCGCGCATGGGCGCGGTGCAGCCTTCGAGATAGGACACGTAGGCGCCCTTGTCGGCGATGATCAGCGTGCGTTCAAACTGGCCCGTGCCCTGCGCGTTCATGCGGAAATAGGTGGACAGCTCCATCGGGCAGCGCACGCCGGGCGGCACATAGACGAAAGAACCGTCTGAAAACACGGCGCTGTTGAGCGTCGCGAAATAATTGTCCGTGGGCGGAACGACCGTGCCGAGATACTGGCGCACCAGCTCGGGATATTCCTGCAGCGCGTCGGAGATCGACATGAAGATCACGCCGGCCTTGGTCAGCTCGGCTTTGAAGGTGGTGGCCACCGAGACCGAATCGAACACCGCATCCACCGCCACGCGCGGGCGCTCGCGCGCCTCGGCCGCGGTGGTGTTCTCCGCCCCTTCCACGCCCAGCAGCACTTCAGCTTCGCGCAAGGGAATGCCGAGCTTCTTGTAGGTCTCCAGGATCTCCGGCGGCACCTCGTCCAGGCTCTTGTATTTGGCCCCGTCCTTGGGCGCGGCGTAATAATACGCGTCCTGATAATCGATCTTGGGATAGGTCACATTGGCCCAGACCGGCTCGTCCATCTTCAGCCAGCGGCGGAAGGCGTCCAGGCGCCAGTCCAGCATCCATTGCGGCTCGTTCTTCTTGTCCGAGATGAAGCGCACAATGTCCTCATTGAGGCCCTTGGGCGCGTATTCCTGCTCGATATCGGTGGTGAAGCCGTACTTGTACTTGTCAGCCTCCAGCCGACGCACGTCCTCGATGGTTTCTTTCACCGCAGCCATGTCATCCCACCTTCATCAACTGCCCGGCGCGCTCGCGCGCGCCGATATAGGCCGCCGCGAATGCGTCGGCCTCGTCTATCACGC
>JAFIEB010000063.1 GCA_020832735.1 Oceanicaulis sp. | reverse complement strand
ACCAGACGGTCTGACCCGATCGCCAGGAAGCGGACCGGTACGGGGATCGCCTCCACCGGAATGTCGACCGCATCCATGGACTGGGACAGCACCAGGAAACGCTCCGGCCGGGTCGCCGCCGCCCAGGCGCCGCCGCGCGCGGCGAGATAGGACTGGACCGCCCCGGGCGTGTCGAAGCGGCCGGCGAACTCCTCGGGCGTGCGGTAGGTGGTCATGGCCAGGCGCCGGGCGAGATCCAGCGCCTGCGCGCCGCGGCCTGTCTCCAGCCCCAGATGCACGATCTCGCGCTGGATGGCGCGCCAGGCCGCCGCCATGGGATGGGGACGGGCGGCCGCGCACAGAATGTCCGCGCGGATCAGGCGGTCCGGCGCGCTGGCGGCGAGCGCTAGCGCCACCATGCCGCCATAGCTGGCCCCGGCGATGGAAAAGCGCTCTATGCCGGCCGCATCGGCCAGCGCCAGCACCGCGTCGGCCTGATCATCAATGCTCGGAAAAGGGCGCGCCTCCTCGCCCAGAAAATCCAGGCTCAGAAACCGGCCCCGGCGCGGATCCAGCGCGCCGCGCGGCCCCGCCACGCCGGGCCACCAGCCCGGCCCGTCCGCATCGTCCAGAAGCCGGCGCCCGGCGGAAATCCCGCCCAGCACCACCGTCACCGGACCATCCAGCGCCCCGGCGATGCGTCCTGAGGCCTCATACCAGCCGCCGCTGCGCGCTGCGAAACCGCAGACGATGTCCTCCACCGGCCAGGGCGCCGGGCCGGGTTTCAAGGCTTGCGCAGTCATCAACACACCGCCTCGATGAGCCGGTTGAGATCGCCGATCACGCTGGCCGCTGTCGGTGCGCGCCCTGCCCCCTTGCCCGCAACGATCACCTGGGCGCCGCGTTCCGGGCTCAACACGACGCAATTGCCTTCCTCACGGGTGCGCGCCAGAGGATCCGCCTCGGCCAGCGCCTCCAGGCGCACGCGCGCGTGCACACGGTTTCCAGCGCGCTCCAGCAGCGCCACCTGACGCAGGCGGCGCGACTGGCGGCGCCCCGGCCCCCCCGCGGCCGCCCGTAGGATCCGGATGGATTCGCACGTCACTTTGGCCGGATCGATGTCCACGCCCCAGGCCTCGCGCGCGATCAGCACCAGCTTGTTGGCCGCATCCAGACCGTCGAGGTCCGCGCCGGGATCAGCTTCTGCAAAGCCTGCAGCCTGCGCGCCGGTCACGGCGTCCGCCAGACTGTCGCCCGCCATCAGCCGGTCGAGCACATAGTTGGCGGTGCCGTTGAGCACGCCGCGCACACGCGCCACGCCGGCGCCGGATGCGGCGAGCCGCGCCACGGTTTCCAGCACCGGCGCGCCGCCGCCCACAGCGGCGGAATGGGCGAAGATGCGTCCCTGCGCGCGCGCCTGACGGATCAGGTCAGGCCGGCGGGCGGCAACGTCCTTGTTGGCGCTGACCACATGACAGCCTGCTGCGACCGCGCGGGCGACCAGGGCTTCCGCACGGGCGCCGCCCGGCAGGGCGTCGATCACCAGCTCCGGCGCGGTGGCGAACAGGGCGTCCGCCTCCGTGAACACCGGGGCCGGAAAGGCGCCAGCCGGGCGCGCGCGCTGCGCCAGCACTCCGGTCAGCGCCAGCGGCGAAGGCAGGCGCTCAATGACCCCGCCGCCGACCACGCCGCATCCCAGCACCGCCGTGCGCAGCGGTTTCAGGATCCGGCGCGCAGCAAGGCGCGCCTCCAGCGAGGCGCCGGAATCGGGACCAGATGTCAGGAAATCGTATCGGGTTGCGGGCTGGGCGATCATGGCGGTCTCCGGTCTCACGTGGGCGCTTGGGCACGCAGGAACAGGAGACGGCGTCTGGCGCAAACACGCCCCCCAGGGCGCGTCATTTGATCCATCCGCTTCGCTTTAGCCGCACTTGTTCCGCGCCCGCAAGCTGAAGCTCAAATCGGCGCGAGATGAGACATAAAGATATGTTTATATCGTGTCCAGCAAAAAATGCTGGCTAGGCTTCACGCAGCGTCAGCACGGGTATGGCGGCGGGTGCAAAGCGGATGCGCAGCCGGGTTCCGGCGTATTGCGGCTCGCCGTCCAGCATCACCGGAACCGGACGGCGCGACCAGATCTCCAGCGCCTGCGCCTGACCGGCATATACATGGCCGCCGGTTTCGCGCGTGGTGTCCACCAGGGTCTCCAGCGCAACGCCCCACAGATCGGCCAGGCTGGACAGACGCACCGCCATCAGCGAGAGCGCGCCGGCGCGCGGCTCAACCGCCGCCATCAGCCCGCTCGCCTGACGCAGGCGCACCGCCCCGCCCCCGTCCGCCCTGAATCGCAGACGCGGTCCGAACAATTGCGCCAGCCCCGCTCCGGCGCGGCTGAATGCGGCGCGCAGCCTGTTAGCCCGGCGCGGATCGCGCATCGCCTCGCGCGCCCGGGCGAAGGTGGTGGGGAAACCTGCCGCAGCGGCGATCAGGAACACCTCGTTGCCGGCCAGCCCGGCGTCCAGCCGGTCCGGCGCAGCATCGGCGAGACCGGCCAGGATGTCCTCGCAGCTGCGCTCTCCATACAGCCGGCGGGGCAGGATATTGGCCGTGCCCATGGGCAGGGGAACAAGCCACGGCCCCTCAAGGCCGGCGCCCGCTTCATGGAGCGCCTGCGCGCCTGAGCGCGCCGTGCCGTCCCCGCCCAGCGTCACGAGCACAGTCGCGCCCGCCTCCAGTGCCTTGCGCGCCGCAGCGAGGGGGTCGTCATCCTCGAACACGCCCAGCAGCTCCAGCGCGCAGGCGTCTTTCAGGGCGGACAGGCGTCCTGACCCGTCCGGGCCGGCGAATTTGCGGGGATTGGCGATGAAGGCCGCGCGTCTCATGACCTTGCAGCCAGTGCGCCGTGACTGGCGGCGCAAGCCTCCCGCCCCTTGTCCGGAAGCGGGCGGCGACAGGCGTGCAGGGCGTATGGAGACCGGGTCATGGCGCGGGGCCTGTTGGCGGAAACGGGGGTGAAAGCCTTCCACCATACCACGGGCCAGCGCAAGCGCGGATCAGAGCAATGTCCAGGCGCCCGCGAACGTGACTGCAAGCAGAACCAGCGAGGCCAGAGCGCACAGCGCCAGCGGGCGCCAGCCCGCACTCAAAATGCGGCGCGGATCAATGGCCAGGCCCAGCGCGGCCAGGGCGGCGCAGAACAGCCAAGCGGCCAGCTGCGCGCTGGCGGTTATCAGCACCGGCGGCAAGGGCGCCAGCCAGGCCAGCAGCGCCGCAAGCACGAAACCGGTCACGAACCAGGGCGGGATCAGGCGCGCCAGCCCCTGCGCGCCGGGCGCGCCGCCGGGCGCCAGGATCATCAGCACAGGCGCCAGCATCGCCACGCGCACCAGCTTGGCGCCCCCCCCCGGGGCGCCCGCCACCACCCCCACCGCCGCGGCCGCGCCGGTGGCGTGGGCCCGCTCGTGCACCGAGGCGCCCGCCCCCCATCCCCCCC
>JAFIEB010000061.1 GCA_020832735.1 Oceanicaulis sp. | reverse complement strand
ATGAGGACGGCGCGACCTACGCCTTCCCCGACACGCTGGTGGGCACCGACAGCCACACCACCATGATCAACGGCCTGGCAGTGCTCGGCTGGGGCGTGGGCGGCATCGAGGCGGAAGCGGCCATGCTCGGCCAGCCGGTCTCCATGCTGATCCCCGAAGTGATCGGCTTCCAGATGACCGGCAAGCTGCCCGAGGGCGCGACCGCCACGGACCTGGTGCTCACCGTCACCCAGATGCTGCGCAAGAAGGGCGTGGTCGGCAAGTTCGTGGAGTTCTACGGCGCCGGGCTGGATTCCCTCTCGCTGGAGGATGCGGCCACCATCGCCAACATGGCGCCCGAATACGGCGCGACCTGCGGCTTCTTCCCGGTGGACAACGAGACGCTGGACTATCTCAAGGCCACGGGCCGCGAGCCGGGCCGGGTGGCGCTGGTGGAGGCCTATTCCAAGGCCCAAGGCATGTTCCGGCCCGAGCGCAAGGAAGAGCCGGTCTATACCGATGTGCTCCATCTCGACCTTGGCGACGTGGTCCCGTCGCTGGCCGGCCCCAAGCGGCCGCAGGACAGGGTGGCGCTCACCGACGCGGCCGACGCCTTCGCCTCGGCGCTGGCCGGCGAGTTTGACAAGGCCGAGGACGGCGCCAGGCGCGTGAAGGTGGAAGGCACGGACTATTCCATCGGCCATGGCGATGTGGTGATCGCGGCGATCACCTCGTGCACCAATACCTCCAACCCGTCTGTGATGCTGGGCGCGGGCCTGCTGGCGCGCAATGCGCTCAAGCGGGGCCTGAGCGTCAAGCCGTGGGTGAAGACCTCGCTGGCGCCGGGCTCCCAGGTGGTGACCGATTATCTCGCCCGCGCCGGCCTGCAGGACGATCTCGACGCCATGGGCTTTAATCTGGTGGGCTATGGCTGCACCACCTGCATCGGCAATTCCGGACCGCTGCCCGAGCCGATCGCAAAGGCCGTCAAAGACGGCGATCTGGTCGCGGCTTCAGTCCTGTCGGGCAACCGCAATTTCGAAGGCCGGGTGAGCCCGGACGTGCGCGCCAACTATCTGGCCAGCCCGCCCCTGGTGGTCGCCTACGCCATCGCCGGCACGATGAACATCAACCTCACTGAGGATCCGATCGGCTATGACGACGAAAACGAGCCGGTTTATCTCAAAGACATCTGGCCCGGCTCGGCGGAAATCGCCGAAACGGTGCGTGCAGCCGTGACGCCGGACATGTTCGCCAGCCGCTACGCCGACGTGTTCAAGGGCGACGCCATGTGGCAGTCCATCGAGACCGCCAAGGACCTCACCTATAACTGGCCCGACAGCACCTATGTGGCCAACCCGCCCTTCTTCGAGGGCATGTCCACCGAGGTGACCGCGCCGGGCGATGTGACCGGGGCGCGCGTTCTCGGCCTGTTCGGCGATTCCATCACCACCGACCACATCTCGCCGGCCGGCTCGATCAAGGCGTCCAGCCCCGCCGGGCGCTGGCTGCAGGACAATGGCGTGGAGCCGCTGGAGTTCAACTCCTACGGCGCGCGCCGCGGCCATCACGATGTGATGATGCGCGGCACCTTCGCCAATATCCGCATCAAGAACCAGATGGTGCCCGGCGTGGAAGGCGGGGTGACGATCCATCATCCGTCCGGCGAGGAAATGCCGATCTATGACGCGGCCATGAAATACGCCGGGGAAGGCCGCCCGCTGGTGGTGTTCGGCGGCAAGGAATACGGCACCGGCTCGTCGCGCGACTGGGCGGCCAAGGGCACGCGCCTTCTGGGCGTGCGCGCGGTGATCACCGAAAGCTTTGAGCGCATCCACCGCTCCAATTTGATCGGCATGGGCGTCCTCCCGCTCCTGTTCAAGGACGGGCAGAGCTGGTCCTCGCTGGGCCTCAAAGGCGACGAAACCGTCACCCTGGAAGGCGTCGGGGACATCGCCCCGCGCGGCGATGTGCGCGCCACCATCACCCGCGCCGACGGCTCGAAGGAGACGCTGACCCTTCGCGCCGCCATCGATACCGAGAACGAGCTCGACTATTTCCGCAATGGCGGCATCCTGCACTACGTCCTGCGCCAGCGCGCCGCGGCGTAAGGCGTTATAGCCGCCTGACAGACAAACCCCGGCGGAGCGATCCGCCGGGGTTTTTTACAGCCATTGCAGCCGTTTCGTTGTCACAATGTCTGCGATGCTCCCCCGGACCGCCACCCCATGTCCTGCCGCGCCCTCATGCTCGAAGACCTCTCCCGCGCCATCGCACGCCTCAGGCCGGCCCATACCTGCCGGGTTGCGGTCGACGGGCGCACGGCGTCGGGCAAGACCACATTGGCCGACGAGCTCGGCGCAGCCCTCAGAGCCCTTGGCAGGCCGGTGATCCGCACGTCCGTGGACCGGTTTCACCGTCCCAGGGCGGAGCGATACCGGCGGGGGCGCTTTTCGGCGCAAGGCTATCTTGACGATGCGCGTGACCTCCAGGCCCTGCAGGACATGCTTCTGCATCCGCTGGGACCGGATGGAGATGGCAGGTTCCAGCTGGAAAGCTTTGATCTGGAAGCCGACCGCCCCGCCCATGCGCCCCTCATGACGGCCGAACCGGGCTCTGTTCTGATCGTGGACGGCTCCTTCCTCCAGCGCCCCGTGATCGACGCTTGCTGGGACGTGACGGTGTTTGTCGAGGTGTCAGAAGCCATCGCTGAGGCGCGCGGCCTGGCGCGCGACGCAAACACGCCCGATGCACAGCGGCTGTACGCCGAGCGCTACATGCCGGCATTCCGCCTTTACGACGCCCGGCGTCAGCCGGCTGCGTCAGCCGACGCGGTCTGGAATAACGAGGCTTTTGACGCGCCCGTGCTGCAGATCCGGCCGGCCGGGCGCCTCCAACCCTGACCGGGCGCCCCAACGCCCGCGCTTTATGTCAAACCGGCGAACCATTAACGCGCTTGTGTCAAACGAAACGCGTTTCGTTTGACATTAATTGATCCTCCCTGCGCTGCCCGCCCATGCGATAACCTCAGAAGGTTGGGCGCAGCTGAACTGGGCGATCACGCATGCAGGGTCCGGTTCAGGTGGGCTACTCCGCCTGAACCTGATGCGCAGCAGCCAGCCTCGTCATGCGCCCGAGCAGGCGCGCATAGAGTGCGCGGACAGTTCTGTTAAACCCCAAGGCATGCAGGACAGCACATGGCAGGATAGATCCCAAATAAGCCCATAAAAGCAAGCGGCTGCGTCGCGGATGACAGTCCAAGGCCGCCAGCACCGGCATTGAAAGCGCATAGTATGTGGCGATCTGTTCTTCTCCGCCGGGCTGCCGCTTCAGCCAGCTGTCGCGGAAGCGGCGCAACATGCGTAATTCCCAGCACTGGCCTTCAAGACCGAGATTGCCGCAGGCCGCTGTGGTCAAATAGCACTCGGAATCGGATGGGGCAGAACATCGCCCTGCGCGATAGTCTGCCCGTGCTCTGGTAGAGGCAGTGATGATTTCGCCCAAGGCGTTTGTCAGACTTGTCAGAATGCCTGCATTGGCGGACCAGCTTGCATCAGTGAAACGCATGGTAAGCGCTTCGAGCCGCCTTCCTGAGATAAGTGCATTGACGGCCCGGTCGGGCAGGTTGGCCCTGATGATCCATAGATCTTGTACAAAGCCGCGGCTATAGGCGTCGACAATATACGTCCCGGTTGGCCAGCCTTGCTCAAGAAACGGATTGTCAATGGTCTCCCATTGGCGGCGATACGACCGGTTATAGGCAGGATTGTGCTCCCAACGCTCCGGGATCGACAGTGTGTATGTCTGTCCCGAGACACGAACGGTCAGCGATCTGGGCTGCCGGACGCGAAGATAATTAGGGGCTTCCGGATCGCTGGCGAATATCGTTTCGCCCTTGGCCAAGATCCGTATCGCGGCATGCACTCTGTCGCCGTAACGTTCGCTTTGAGTGTAATGGCCCTGTGCTGCAACCCACAGCTTGAGCACCTGCCCGCGGCCGAGCGGCACATCAACTTGCCCTGCACTCGCTCCCATCTCCCGATTGTTCATCGGACTGCACTCTTGCCTGTTCTGCTGCGCCGCCAAAGCAGCGCCGCCATTCAGGCCGAACAGAACCGACGAAAGCGCGAATATTCGACGTGTGATCATGATTCCCCCAAATGTATTCCTGAATGGTAGCTCTCAATTAAATCTTATCAAGCATAATTTGACTGAAAATACGGGCATGATATTAGGTCGTTGAGAATCAACTCCTTACAGTTGGCATACGCAGCATTGATTCGAGTCGGCGTGAACCATCCATCGAAGGCGCGCAGTGACGACCCCTCACACCCCCGGCGCCTCGCCCTCGCGCGCAGGAGGCCGGGGCGGGGTGCGCCAGACGCGGATCATGAGGAAGGCCGCGGCGAAGGCCTGGGCGGCCAAGCCCAGCTGGTGGCGCGCCTCGGCATAGAGCGCGAAATGGGCCAGCAGCGAACGCCCGGCCAGCACCTGGGACAGGACCGCTTCGGCGATCAGCAGCACGATCAGCGCCACCGCGCCGGCGATGGCCGCGTCAGGCCGGGCCAGATCGCGCCCCTCCACCACCGGGCCGCTAACCAGCCAGGCGCCATAGAGAATCACCGGCAGCTCGATCAGAAGCGCCGGCCAGGCGCCCAGCCAGGGCTCGAACAGGAAGGTGCGGAACGCGCCCAGCACCACGCCCAGAGCCAGCAGGACGGCGGCATAGATCAAACCGGCGATAAGGGCAGGGCGCATCAGGCGGGACCAGACTTGCGGCGTAACGCCGGACGCCGGGCCGGGGGGGGGGCCCCCCC
>JAFIEB010000058.1 GCA_020832735.1 Oceanicaulis sp. | reverse complement strand
GGGGGGGCCTGGGGGGGGGGGGGGGGGGGTCCGTGTTTTTCAACCGCCGGCGGGCCCCCCGCGGCCATCACAGCCGCCGCCAGTTCGCCGTCCGGTGCATTGGGGGGGACGGCCATGGCCGCGCCTACTCCCCGGCGCCGGTCCGGTTCTGCGCACGCACACGCGCCACGCCGAACCCGGTCAGGACCAGGCCGATAAAGCCGGGAAACGCGGCGATGCCCGTCATCATGATCATCGGATCAGGTTCGTTCGCCCCGATCGGCGCGGTGGCGGAGATCATCCAGCCCATCACGATCAGGGCCAGCGCCACAGCGATCAGGATCAGACCCCATTTCAGATCGCCATTGCCCGCCTTTTTCTGGGGCATGCCCAGCGCCTTGATGGTGTCGGGGTCGAGGGTCTGGCCGTTGCGGATCGCCTCGCGCACGGTCTCCAGAACCTCGCGGCGATTGCGCGATGAGAAATAGAACACCGTCAGCACGATCAGCACGGTCATGATGAACGGGGCCAGCGGAATCAACTCTTCCATGGATCAGCTCCTGTCAGGGCGCGCCCGGCGCGGGCCGCCTTCAGACAGTCAGATGCCCGGCGCCCCCGGTTCGGATGCAAATTCGATCACTGCGACGCCGAACAGCTGCATGTGGAAATACGCAAACAGGGCCGCCGCGCCCAGCCCGATGACGATAGCGGCGATGTCGGCGGCCCAGATTCCGGGCCGTTCGAAGCGCCCGCCGCGCGCATATCCCTCGATCAGCAGCAGCGCCGACCAGACGAAGAAACTGCCGAACAGCACAAGGGAAGCCAGCTCGCCATTGGCGATCAGGTGGGCGCCCGACCACAGGCATACGCCCAGCGTCATGGGATGGCGCGTCAGGGACCGGATATGGCTGGGCAGATAGGTCGCTGTCAGCAGCACCAGGCTGACAGGCACGGCGAACAGCGCTGCGGTGCGCGTCCATTCGGGCGGCGTCCAGACTGACGGCGAGGGATGAGAGAGGATGTGGCCGTAGATGATCAGCGCCAGCCCGACCGCGCTGATCACCGAATAGAAGATCGCGTAGAGCGGCGCGCTGAGCACACGCACCAGCGGCCCGCGCAGTCCGATCAGGCGGGTCATGTGCACGCCCAGAAACAGCGCCAGCCCGATGATCAGAATATCCATGACGCCCCCTCCCCGGCTGGCTGCATGCTGCGACTGGAGCACAAGGCTCCGAACCCGTTCAACATACTGTTGCGCTCCAGCAAAACATGATTCCGGCGGCGTTGATCTGATGAAGCATGTCAAATGTCGCACCTTTTCCGGCTGAGCGGAACGCTGCAGACGCGATCGAACCGCATGCCCCAGCGAACCGGCCCGGCGCGCCGTACGGCGTTTCAAGGCGTTGACCGGCGCCTGAGCGCACACGCGGAGCGGGCTTCACAGCCGCCTCTGGCACATATCGTGCGGCCTTCCGGACGAATGGACCCCGGGGGCCGCATCATGTTGCAGTGTGAGACAATCACACCGGATCGGCTGACGCCTCAGAACCGGACAGAGTGGATCACGCTGGCTGAAGCCGCCGGCCTTGCCTCTCCTCTCCTGCATCCTGATTTCAGTCTGGCCGTCGGCCTTGTGCGCGATGATGTGCGCATCGCGCTCTATCATGATCATGACGGCCTTGCCGGCGTGTTCGCCCACCACCGCCGTCCAGGCGGATTCGCCCGGCCCATCGGCGCGGCCTTCTCCGACCTCCACGCCGTACTCACCCGCTCAGATGTGGACCAGCCGGCGGCCGAACTGTTGCGCAGGACCGGGATCGCCCGCGCGCGTTTTTCCGCAGCCTTTACCGGCGCAGGCGCCCCGCCTGACGGCTTGGCCCCCGCCGCGCCGTCTCAGGCGGCGGTCCTTCGCACGACAGCGCAGGCGCTCATTGAAGAGCTGCGCGCAAACCACCCCAAACGCTTCAAGGATTTCCGCCGCCGGCTGCGCCGCCTTGAGAAGGATCATGGCGAGGTGAGGCTGGAAACATCTCACGATGTCATGGATCTGACCCGCCTGATGAAATGGAAGTCGGAACAGTACCGCGCGACCGGCAAACATGACGTGCTCGCCCCGAAATGGGCTTCCCGCCTGATGCATGTCCTGTTCGAGGGCAAGGGCGGGGAGGTGAAGGGCCGGCTGCTCACGCTGACAGCCGGAGACCGTGTCATAGCGGCCGAGTTTGGTCCGCAATTGCACGGCACATTCCATCCCTGGCTGGCGGCCTATGACGGAGCCATGTCATCGCATTCGCCCGGCCATCTTCTGGTCTTCAAGCTCATCGAGACCATGCCGGCCCTGGGCCTGAACCGATACGAGATGGGCGCCGGGCACGAGGACTACAAAAAGTATTTCACCAACCGTGTCACGCAGCTGCAAGCCGGCCTGGTGCGCGGGCCGGGCATGGCTTCGGCGGCCCGCGACAGCGCGCTTGCAACGCTGAACGCCGTGACCGCGCTTGGCGGCCAGGAGACGCGCGCCCTTGCGGCGCGCCTGCACCGGCGCATCGACCAGATCGCCGCAGTGGAAACCAGCATGAAGGGCCGGCTCGCCGGCATGACGCGCGCAGCGACCCAGGTGCTTGTCAGTTCGGGGCGTTAGCGCGCGCGGCCGGGCGCGCAGTTGTGACCCGGCAGACCATCGCCGCTATTGAGGCGGGCAAGCACGCCCCTACCCTGGAAACCGCCTGCTGCATCGCCGGCGTGTTCGAAAAGCGCCTCGACGAGGTGTTCGCGTGGGAGCGGTAGCGGGCTGGCTAGCGGAACAGCATGACCGGACCTGCGCACGAGCGTAGCATTTCGGTGGTGGTGCTGCCGATGACCAGATTGCGGATGCGCGAATGGCCGTAGGCGCCCATCACCAGAAGGCCGGCCCCGCGCTCGGTCAGGCGCTGCGACAGGACCTCTTCCGCCTTGCCCGGAATGATACTGGCGGTGACGTCATGGCCGCCTGCGCGCAAGGCGTCCGCGGCCGCTTCCAGCCTGGCCCTGCGCTCGGGCGTTTCATCGCCTGCCGACACGATCTCGATGGCCACGCCGGTCAGCAGGCGCCCTTTGGCCAGATGCGCCACCGCCCGGTCGGCGCTGGGTCCGCCATCATAGGCGACCATGGCGCGCGTGACCGGCTCGAAGGCTTTCGAGACTACCATCACCGGCTTGCTGGCGGCGCGCACGATGCGTTCCAGATTCGAGCCCAGATGCCCCCGGGCGTAGTCGGCCGCCTCGCCGCGCTTGCCCAGGACGATCAGGTCGGCGCGCGCCTCCACCTCCTGGACGGCCTCCACGATATCGCCCTGGCGCAGCTGCGCGGTGACGCCCGTCACGCCGGCGGCTTCAAGCCCGGCCCTGGCGGCGTCCAGAATGACCCGCCCGCGCTCCTTGGCCAGCTTCGCGCGTTCGGCGTCGTGCCGGGCCAGCTTTTCAAGCAGGTCCGACCGCGCGCCCAGCGTGAGATTGCCCGACAGATTGGCCGGATGGCTCGACGTGTCGCGCCGCCCGAGCACATGGAGCAGCTCGACGCTGGCATCCGTCTTCGACGCCGCCCAGGCCGCGTGATCGCAGACGCTGGCCGCGTAAACCGAGCCGTCAATAAGGGCGATGATATGGGTCATGATGGCTCCTAATGGCCCGTCAGGCGGTCCAGCGCGCCCGGCTCGTCGTGGATGCCCAGCCGGTCGACCAGCGTGCGGCTGGCGTCATTCATGCCCTTGAGCACCACGTCAGCGCCTTCGCGGCGGAATTTCAGCACCGCCATGTCCACGGCGGCCACGCTGGACAGATCCCAGATATGGGCGTTGGACAGATCGATGGTCACCGTGTCGAGAACTTCCCTGAAATCAAACGCTTTCATGAAGTCCTCCGAGGAGGCGAAGAAAAGCTGGCCGGAGACGGTGTAGACCCGCTCGCGCCCGTCTTCGCTGACGGCCGAGCTGACCGCAAAGGTGCGCGACACCCGCCAGGCGAAGAACAGGCCCGACAGCAACACGCCGACCCCCACCCCGATGGCCAGGTTATGGCTGAAGATCACCGTAGCCACCGTCGCCGCCATCACAAAGCTGGAGCTTTTGGGATGGTGGCGCAGATTCTTCACCGAGCGCCAGGAGAAGGTCCCGACCGACACCATGATCATGATGGCGACCAGCGCCGGCATGGGGATGAGGCCCACCCATTCGCCCAGCACCAGGATCATGAACAGCAGGAACAGGCCCGCCATCAGCGTGGACAGGCGCCCGCGCCCGCCCGATTTGATGTTGATGATGGACTGGCCGATCATCGCGCAGCCCGCCATGCCGCCAATAAAGCCGGTGGCGGTATTGGCGATGCCCTGGCCGATGCACTCGCGATTACGGTCGGACGGCGTGTCGGTCAGATCATCGACGATCTGCGCGGTCAGGAGCGATTCCAGAAGGCCCACCATC
Organism: Oceanicaulis sp.; assembly: GCA_020832735.1. Classification (GTDB taxonomy): domain Bacteria; phylum Pseudomonadota; class Alphaproteobacteria; order Caulobacterales; family Maricaulaceae; genus Oceanicaulis. The sequence continues at coordinate 3,844 of JAFIEB010000058.1, read as the reverse complement.
GCCACGGCGAGCGAGTAGGGCAGGATGATCATCAGGGTTTCGAGATTGAAGGGGATATCCGGGATCAGGAAGACCGGCAGGGTGGAGGGCAGCTCGCCCATGTCCGACACGGTGCGCACGTCCAGTCCCATCCAGATCGCCAGACCGGTCAGCACCACGATGCACACCAGCGGAGACGGGATCGCCTTGGTGAGATACGGGAAGCCGTAAATGATGCCCAGCCCGCCCGCGACCATGACGTAGGTCTCCCACGTCACATTGGTCAGTTCCGGGATCTGGGCCAGGAAGATCAGGATCGCCAGCGCGTTGACGAAACCGGTCAGCACCGAGCGCGAGACAAAGCGCATCACAAAGCCGAGCTTGAGAACCCCCGCCCCGATCTGCAGAAGACCCGCCAGAACAGTAGCCGCCAGCAGGTATTGCAGGCCGTGATCGCGCACCAGCGTGACCTTCAGCACGGCCGTGGCCGCCGTCGCCGCCGAGATCATGCCCGGGCGCCCGCCGGTGAAGGCGATCAGCACGGCGATGGAGAAGCTGGCGTAAAGCCCCACCTGCGGGTCCACCCCGGCGATGATGGAGAACGCGATCGCCTCGGGGATCAGCGCCAGCGCCACCACGAGGCCCGCCAGCACATCGCCGCGCACATTGCCGAACCATTCGGCGCGGATGCGGCGCAAAAACTCGAAATCCAGGGCAGGCAGCGTCATGTCGGGCCTCACGTGGCGTGCGCCCGGCCGCTGACGGCTCCCGATGGAAACCGCCCTGAATGCCGGACATCAATGTCTGATGACGCTCCAGCCCGAAATCCGGGCGGCAACGCGTTGCGGACGCGCTTAATTGCTGCGGCGCAACATAGCAAGAGCGCAGGTGAGAATGAGAACGGCGGGCCGCAGCCGCTCGCCGGGGCGCCCACCCCTAATAATGCGGCGGCTTCTCGCCCTGCGCCGACGCCAGCCCGGCCTCCAGCTCGGCGATCCGGTCGTCCGACTGCATCAGCCGGGCTTTCAGCCGCTCGATATCCTTCTGCTGCAGCGCCAGCGCCTCGGACAGATCGTCGATCACCTGCTGCTGCTGGGCGATATGGGATTCGAGCTTTTCGAGGCGGTCTTCGGTCATGGGCCTGCTTCCACTTCAATGTCCCGGTTTTCGAGCTTTAGCGGCCTTCGCGCGGCTGCGCCACCGCCCGGCCCGGCCGGTGCTCCATGAGCTCCATAACGCCAACCCGGCGCCAAACAGATATCCAATCGGCTAACTGTCTTGACAGGGCGCCTCCGCGCCCGATAGATAGCCACATGGCTAACCTTGATTCCATCTTCCACGGCCTGGCCGATCCGACCCGGCGCGCGGTCATCGCCCGCCTGGCGCAGGGGCCGGCGCCGGTATCGGAGCTGGCTGCGCCGCACGCCATGGCGCTGCCCAGCTTCCTCAAGCATCTCAAGGTGCTGGAGGCGTCTGGCTGGGTGGAATCTGAAAAGTCCGGCCGCGTGCGCACATGCCGCCTGCGGCCCGAAGCCGCCAAAACGGCGGAAGACTGGCTCGGACGCCAGCGCCGGGACTGGGAGGCGCGCCTCGACCGGCTGGACGCCTTTCTCACTGACATTGAGGATGAAAGGGACACCGATGACGCATGACCCGAAACTTGATCTTGTGCTGGAGCGCACGGTCCAGGCCAGTCCGGCCCAGCTGTGGCGCGCGTGGACCGAGCCGGACCTGATCAGGCAATGGTTCGCCCCCCGGCCCTGGACAGTGGCGCGCGCCGCGATAGACCCGCGCCCCGGCGGCGTCTTCTCCCTCGTGCTGGCGTCCCCGGAGGGCGTGGAGATGGAGGAAAACCCGGGCTGCGTCCTGCTGGCCGAGCCAGAAAAGCGGCTGGTCTGGACCGATGCCCTCGGCCCCGAATTCAGACCCAACGCAACGCCCTTCATCACCGCCGACATCACCATGCAGGCCGCGCCCGGCGGCGCACGTTACCGGGCGCTGGTGCGGCACAAATCACCAGAGAGCCGGCAAAAGCATGAAGACATGGGCTTTCACGACGGCTGGGGCACATGCCTGACCCAGCTGGAGGCGCTGGCGAAAGAGCTGTGAGGCGGGTGGAGGCTTTGGGGACGCGGGGGCGGGAACTTGCTCCACCACCGCCCTTTTGTCCACCCACCAACCAAGGATATAATCAAGCTCGGGCTCCCGCCTCGGCTGGATCAAAAATTTGGCTTTGCATGAAATTCAGCTAAGTTTGACTTCATGTAGACCTCCCAGAATGACCATGCGCAGCACCAAGCGAACCTGCTTATGGTCCTGAAGTTCAAGAAAAATTCCGTCATTACAGCCACAGCGAAGTTACAAACCACGGTCGGTTCTGCGCGTCAGCCTCATAGGGGTTGATGTGACAGACTTTGTGAAGCTAAAGATCGGAACCCCTAGAACACACCTTTGATTTTAGCCTTAATTTCGCAATATGATTGACTAGGCACTACAAAAAATGCTATCTGTTAGATATTAGAATTGGGATTGGATAGCCCGATGGAAAAACCTAAGGAAACTTCTAGCAACAAAATTGCAGCCTTAAAGGCGGCTATCTTATCTGGTGCGATCAGGATAGATCCCGAGTATGTGAAATCGATTAAATTTCATACGTCAGCGCAGGCCTGAATTCGGTGGGCGCACTATTAATTGGAGACACCATCTCGGAAGAAATTATTGCTCTAAATTATCAGTTGAGGCACAAGACTCTAACTTATTCGCAGTCTAAATTTCGAGTCATAACGCCAAAATATACGCCTTGGTTATGCTTTTCTCCAGTCGTAGACGATATGCCTGAATCTTTGCTTATTAATTCGTTTGAGCATGATGGGCGAATTCTTAGTGATTCAAATAAGATTGACGTTCTGTCTAAGTTTATTTCTGGCCCTGGGAAAATTTGTTTGCAAGGCCTGCCTGGGGAAAAGTCTGACTGGGTTCCCAAGCTTCATGAGGCGCCGGACCGCTTTCAGAAATCTGTTGACATAATAGAGAGCTCTTCCCTTGCTCTTAAAACGTTATACAGCAACATAGTTGATGTTATTATTCCACTTGGTGGCGGGCGAAATCGCGGTTACAGCACCCACTATGCCCGCGGAGCTATTTTTCGAAGCCTACCCAGTGACAACAATGAATTTGATGTCGCATTTGATATAGTTCACGAACTTGGGCATCAATCCTTGATGATATGGCAGTCTATTGACCCTATTCTAGCGTCTGAACCAGATGCTCCCGTATACTCACAGATTAGGAAACGAGACCGACCGGCCATCCAAAGCTTACATGCTGCAGTTGCGCTCGCCTACATGCTGTTTTTAAAGCAACAGTCCCAAGAAAATAAACCTATGATTGATGCGGCAGCAAGACGAGGCGCCACTTATTCGACAAATCTAGAAAAGAGCTTAGAATTAGCCATCGCATCAATTAGAGATAAATGCGATTTGACTGATATAGGCCATGCAATTGTGGAAGAAATGGAGCTTTTTAATTTAATAAATGCGATCAAAAATTCAATACAAAATGCCAATGAAGCTTCCATTTTAATGATGATCTTATTTTTATCGTCTAAATTTGAGCTAATTTTGATATTTGAACGATGAGCGTATTGAACCATATATCAAGCGAGCGCCTTACCGGTTCATGACCAATAGCGACCCATCTCCCACCTGATCACACGACAATGCGATCAAATAAATATCAATCTTTTTATTAAAACATAATTTGAGCAATGATGCAGCTTCTACTGATTTTGGGCATTCAAGAGATGAAAATGACCATTTCAGAAGGACGCCTACAGCAATTTCTGGGCGGGGGGGGGGGGGGTGGG
>JAFIEB010000057.1 GCA_020832735.1 Oceanicaulis sp. | reverse complement strand
TGGGGGGCGCACGATGCCGGTAGCGAGCGACTGGCGCTGGCGGGGCGCGGGCGCGCGCGCCAGCGCCGCCTCGCCCGCCTCGCCGGCATTGTCGAACAGATCGCCCAGCGTGATGACGCCGTCGGTCGTGATCAGGCGGTCCTTGAGCACCACGGTGCGCAGTTCGCCGGCGAAGGCGCCGGGCGCGAGCGTCAGGGCGGCGGTCAGCAGGGTTGTCAGGGCGAGGGTTCGGATCAGGGCGGTCATGGGTCAGCCTCAGCGCATGTTGGCGGATGCAGCGAGCATCTCGTCGGCCGCGCTGATCACCCGCGCGTTCATTTCATAAGCGCGCTGGGCCTTGATCAGGGCGGTGACTTCGGTCACGGCGTCGACATTGGAGCTCTCGATGAAGCCCTGGCGGATCAGGCCGAAGCCCGGATCGCCGGGCACGCCCGGCTGGGGCGCGCCCGAGGCTGCGCTCTCCAGCAGGAGATTGCCGCCGATCTGTTCGAGCCCCGCCTCGTTGGCGAAGATCACCAGTTCGAGCTGGCCCACCGTCTGGGGCTCGGCCTCGCCGTCGAGCAGGATCTGCACCTGGCCCTGCTGGTTGATGATCATCTGGCGCGCCTCCTGTGGCACCACGATGCCGGGCTCCACCCGGTAACCGTCGGCGGAGACCAGCTCGCCTTCCGGGCTGAGGGAGAAATTGCCCGCCCTGGTGTAAGCGTCGCCGCCATTGGGCAGCTGGATGCGGAAATATCCGTCGCCGGAAATGGCCACGTCATAAGGGTTGCCGGTCTGGGACAGGCTGCCCTGTTCGGTGATGCGGTAGACCGAGCCGGCATTGACCCCCAGGCCGATCTGAACCCCGGTGGGCACGATGGTGCCGGTGTCGGAGGAACTGGCGCCGGGCTGGCGCAGGGTCTGATAGAGCAGATCCTGGAACTCGGCCCGCTGGCGCTTGAACGCAGCGGTGTTCATGTTGGCCAGGTTGTGGGCGATGACTTCGACCGCCAGCTGCTGGGCTTCCATTCCGGTGGCGGCAGTGGACAAGGCGCGCATGGTGCAGTCTCCAGCTCAGTAAGCGTCAGGGCCGTCCAAGGCGTTCAATCGCCTTGCGGCTGAGTTCGTCAGCATCACGGATCATGCGGGTCACCGACTGATAGGCGCGGCTGACCTCCATCATCCGGGACATTTCCAGGATCGGGCGCACATTGGAGGCTTCGCTGAAGCCCTGGCGCACGCGGGGGCGCTCATCGAGACGCTCTGCGTCCTCGGGCGCGGCAAACCGGTTATCCCCGGTCTTGGACAGAAGGCCGGGGGCCTCGAACACCGCCAGCGCCACGCGCGGGCCGGGCACGCCTCCCTGCACGATTTCGCCGTCGGCGCCGATCTCGACCGGGCCGAGCTCGCGATTGATCGCGATGGGCGCGCCGGCCTCGTCGAGCACGCGCGCGCCGTCAGACGCGGTCAGCTCGCCCGCGGCGTTGAGGGTGAAGCGTCCGTCGCGCGTAAAGCGCTCCCCGGCCGGGGTTTCGAGAACGAAAAACCCGTCGCCTTCCAGCGCCAGGTCCAGCGGACGGCCGGTCGGGGTCAGCACGCCCTGGGTGAAATCGCGGCCCATGGCCCATTCACCGACAAACTGCACCCGGGCCGGACCGTCCTGATGGCGTGCGCGCGCGGATTCGCGCGGCTCGAGCATGACGCGCTCGGCCTTGAAGCCTTCGGTGCTGGCGTTGGCGATATTGTTGGCGGTGACGTCCAGCTCACGGCGCAGGGTGAGCTGGCGGGACAGGCCGATCAGCATCGCATTGTCCATGGGGCGCCTCTCCTTCTGGCGTTGAGCCCCAGCCGCCGGTTTTGGCGGCCGTCGCGTCCGGCGGCGCAAGGGCCGTGCCATGGTTAATGCATTGATTTTATTAGGGCGGCCCGGCCGGGCCTGGCGGCAACGGGGGCAGGCTTGCCGCCTGACTGCTGCGCATGCGGCAATTTCTGCCGGGCGCGGGCTGTTTCCCAACGAATCGTTAACCGCAGCGGCGGTTAATGCCTCAGAGCGCCCGGAATGAATCCCTGGCGGGACAGGAGCAGGTCATGGCCGAAGAAGCCGAAACCGATACCGAAACCGAATCGGAAGACGGCGCGGAGGGCGCAGAGGGCGCAGAGGGCGCGGCCGGAAAGGCCAAGCCCGGGCTTGTGAAGCTGGCGCTGTTCATCGGCCTGCCGGCGGTCATCTTGATCCTGGCGGGCGTGGCCGCCGCGCTGCTGCTCCTGGGCGGGGGCGAGGATGAGGCCGATGCGGAGGAAGCCGAGGCGGTCCAGACCGATTACTGGGATCAGGTTCAGACCCTGTCGCCGTTCGAGAACGCGCTGCAGGTCTCGCTGAGCCGGCAGCAGGGCAGGTCGCCGACGCTGATCGTCTCGTTCGAAATCGCCTATCTCGATCCGCTGGTCGCCCAGCGTGTGCGCGAGCCGGTGCGCAATGCGGCGCTGCGCGACAGCTATACCGAATTCCTGCTTTCGCTGAGGCCGGAGGATCTGGACGGCTCCATGGGCCATTTCCGCCTGAAATCAGAGCTGGTGCGCCGCACCAATCTCATCCTGGCCCCGCACGAGGTCGAGGATGTTCTGATCAACGAATTCATGTTGCAGTAGCAGGAGGGCCGGACGTGAGCGACGTCGATCAGGAAGCCCTCGCCGCCGAGTGGGAGGCTGCAGCCGCCGGAGACCAGCCGGACTTCGACGCCCTGCCGGGCGATGACGGCGACGGCGATGGCGATGCGCTGGCGTCCGAATGGGAGGCGATGGTCGGGGACGACGCCCAGACCTTCCTGCCCACCCAGGGCGGGCAGGGCCAGGAGCGCATCCTCAATCAGGACGAGATCGACTCCCTACTGGGCTTCTCGGTGTCGGACGACGATGCCGGAGAGCGCTCGGGCATCCGGGCGATCATCAATTCGGCGCTGGTGTCCTACGAGCGCCTGCCCATGCTGGAGATCGTCTTTGACCGCCTGGTGCGGCTGATGACGACGAGCCTGCGCAATTTCACCTCCGATAATGTGGAGGTGAGCCTGGATAATATCTCCTCCATCCGGTTCGGCGATTATCTCAACTCCATTCCGCTGCCCGCGATCCTGGCGGTGTTCCGGGCGCGCCAGCTGGACAATTTCGGCCTGCTGACGGTCGATTCCAACCTGATCTACTCCATCGTGGACGTGCTCCTTGGCGGACGGCGAGGCACCTCGGCCATGCGGGTGGAGGGCCGTCCTTACACCACCATCGAGCGCACGCTGGTCCAGCGCATGATCGAGGTGGTGCTCAATGATGCGCGCGCGGCTTTCGCGCCGTTGACCGAAGTGGATTTCGATCTCGACCGGGTCGAGACCAATCCGCGCTTCGCGGCCATCGCCCGCCCGGCCAACGCCGCGATCCTGGTCAAGCTGCGCATCGACATGGAAGCCCGCGGCGGGCGCATCGAGATGCTGTTGCCCTACGCCACGCTGGAGCCGATCCGCAAAATGCTGCTCCAGCAGTTCATGGGCGAGAAGTTCGGGCGCGACAATATCTGGGAAAGCCACCTGGCCACCGAGTTGTGGTCGACCAAGGTGGAGGTCGCCGCCGTGCTGGACGAGATGCAAAAGCCGCTCGGCGAGGTGATGGAGCTCAAGGTGGGCGACACGCTGATGCTCGACACCGGACCGGACGGCGCCATCGAGCTGCGCTGCGGGCCGATCCGGCTGACCCACGGGCGGATGGGCCGCATCGGCCACAATATCGGGGTCCGGCTGGACTCGCCGCTGTCCGCCGCCGCACGCAAATCCATCATGGGGTTCACATGACGCTCGCCGCGCTCGCTTTTGAAGGTCTCATCTGCATCCTGCTGGCCGCCGCCGCCTTGATGTGCTGGCGCGTCGACCGGCGCCTGCGCGCCCTGCGCGACGGGCAGGACGGGCTGAAAGAGACCATCGCCGGCCTCAATGACGCCGTGGACCGGGCGCGCGCCAGCCTGGCGGCGCTGGACCGGGCGGCGCGCGAGCAGGGCGCCGGGCTGAAGAGCGAGGTGGAGCAGGCGCGCCGCCTGGCCGACGAATTGCGCCTTCTGGGCGCCGGGGCGGAAACCCAGGCCGCGCGTCTGGCCGAGCGGCCCCAGCGGCCGTCCGCCCCGCGCCCGGCCCAGCCGGCTGAAGCGGACACCGCGCGCCGGCGCCTCGAAACGCTCAAGGCCATGAGGTGAGCGTGATGAACCCGCGTCCGCTGCTTTTGCTGTCCGTGCTGCTGGGAGGGCTCCTGACGCTCAAGGCGCTGTCGCTCGCCGACGGCGCGCTGGACTGGCTGTCCGGCGCGGCCCATGCGGTTGAGGACAATGCGGCGCGCGCTGAACCGCGCGGCGACGCCGTCCCCGCGCCAGCGCCATCCGTGCCTGCGCCTGCTGCGCGCCCGGAGCAGGAGACGGCGCCGATCACCCTGCCCTCGCAGTCCGAGCTGGAGCTGCAGGGGCGTGTGGCCGAGCGCCTGCGCGCGCTTGACCGCCGCGAGGCGGAGCTCGACACACGCGAGCAACTGATAACCGTCGCCGAGCGCCGTATGGACGAGCGCGAGGAGCGGCTGATTGCTTTGCGCGACGATATCCACGCCCTGGTCGGCCAGCTGGACGCCCAGCGCGAGGCGCAAATGAACGCCAGCGTGCGCGTTTACGCCACCATGGAGCCGGAGGCGGCCGCGCCGGTGCTGCAGACGCTGATGGCCACCGATCCCGAGACCCTGCTGCTGATCGCCGGCCAGCTTCAGGAATCCAATACGCGCCGCTTCTCCCAGATCATGGAAAGCGCCGATCCGCGCTTCGCTGCGGAGCTGACGGTGATGCTGGCGGCGCGGGCCAATCCGCCGCAGACCCGCGCTGAACTGGAGGCGCGCCGTGTGGCGGCGGCGGAATGAAGTGCGCGCCATCGCGGCGGCGGGGCTCGCCCTGCTGGCCAGCGGCGCGCTGTGGGCGCAGACGCCCGCCAGCGTGACAGTGGAGCGCGCCGGTCCGGTGGCGCGCGTGCTCATCACCCTGCCCGAGGAATCGGGCGGCGCCCTGACGGCCCGGGCCGAGATTGCGGCCGGCGCGGTGCTGATCGCACACCTGTCCGAACCGGTTGAGCTGGACGCGCGCGCGCTGGGCGAGGCGCTGAGCGATTATGTGGCGATGGCGCGCCTGGATGCGGACGGGCGCACGCTGCGCCTGGCGCTCAACCGCAGCATCGAGCCGCACGTATCGGTCTCCCACAATGTGATCGCGCTGGATCTGGCGCCGCCGGGCACGCCCGCCCTGGCGCCGGTGGTCAGCGATTATGAGCGCCGCCAGCGCGCCGAGGAAGCCGCGCGCCGCGCCGCCGCCGCCGAGGCCGCCGCTGAAGCCGCGCGGGCCCTGGCGGCCTTGCCGGTGACCTTGCGCACAGGCGAGGCGAGCGACTGGACGCGCCTGATCTTCACCTGGCCGGAGCCGGTCGCCTGGTCGCTGGATCAGGAGGGCCGCGAGGCGCGCCTGATGTTCGAGCGGGAAGCCGAGATTGATCTGTCGCAGCTCAATGGCGCGCCGCCGCGCTTCATTGACGCGGTGCGCCGCGAGCGCGATGGCGGGCACTCCTTCATCCTCGTCTTTACACTGGAGGACGAAGTCAGGATGCGCGCCTGGAGTGATGCGCCAGGCGAGGTGACGGTGGACGCAGTGCGCGGGGAGGCGGGCGCCGGCGCCGCGCTGCAGGCCCTGATGGCCTATGCCGAAGCCAATGGCGCGCTTGGGCTCCCAGACGATCCGGAGCTTTCGGCGGATGAGGCGCCGCCCGCGGCGCCTGAACCGGCCGCTGATGACAGTGCTGAGATCGAGCCGCCTTCGGACGAAGCTGAGGACGCCCTTCCCCGGCCAGCGTCAGAGCGCGCCGATCCCGTGCCGGCGGACGGCGTGGTGCGCGTGCGCGCCCAGCCTGCGCCGGGCGGTGCGGTGAGCCTGCATTTTCCCTGGGCGGCGCTGCCCGGCGCGGCTGTCTTCCGCCGGGCCGGCGCGGTCTGGATCGTGTTCGACGCCGCCGCCGCGCTGGATCTGGGCGCTGTTGAATCCATGGGCTCGGGCCATATCCGCGCACTGCAGGCGGTGACGGGCGAGGGCCACACGGCTGTGCGCATCGAGACGGCGCAAGCCACGCTGGCCGATGTGCGCGCGGCCGGGTCAGGCTGGACGGTGACGCTGGGCGATAGCTTGTCAGAGCCGCCCCAACAGGTGCGGCTGGCGCGCGACACCGGTTTTGGCCGCCCGGCGGTCCTGCGCCTGTCGCTGCCGGGCGCGCGCGGGGTCGTGACGCTGGATGATCCGGTGGTGGGCGACACGCTGTACGTGCTCACCGCCGACGGGCGCATGACCGGCGTGGCCGAGCCGCGCCGTTTCGCCGATGCGGTGCTTTTGGCCTCCACCCACGGGGCGGCGGTGCAGGCGATCTCCGACGGTTTGACCCTGACCGCGCGTCCGGGCGGCGCGGAATTGTCGCGTGCGGGCGGTCTCTCCCTGACGCGGGCCTCCGATCCGTCGCTGCGGGCCGGTTCGGACGCGCCGGTCTCGCCGGGCTTCCTTGATCTGGCCGGCTGGCGCGGCGATCAGCCCTTCGTGGACGGGCGGGCCATGCATGAACGCCAGGCGCGCGCGCTTGATCCTGAAAGCGTGCTGGGGCTGGCGCGCTTCCTTCTGGGCTGGGAGCTGGCGCAAGAGGCGGCGGGCGCGGCGCGCCTGGCGGCGTCCTTGCGCCCCGAATACGAGACGGCTCCGGAAGTCGCCGCGCTTCTGGGCGCGGCGGCCTATATGGCGGGGCGCTATGGCGAGGCCGAGCGCCATTTCGCCCATCCGGCCCTGGTTGGCGATCCGGCCGCCAAGCCCTGGCAGGGCCTGCTGGCGGCGGCCCGCAATGACTGGCCGCGCGCCCGGCGCCTGTTCGAGGAAGGGCGCGGCGCGCTGTTCTTCATGGATCCCGTCTGGCGCGCGCGTGTGTCGGCGGCGGCGGCGAATGCGGCTGTGTATGCGCAGGACCTGCCCGGCGCCCGCGCCTGGCTGGACCGGGTGCACAGCGAGCCGGCCGATCCGCGCGCCCGCGCCGAAGCCGCCTTCGCCGAGGCGGGGCTGGCCGCCGCCGAGGGCGAGATCGAGCTGGCGCTGGAGCTCTATGACGGGCTCGACAATGATCCCTGGCGCCCGATCCAGGCGCGCGCCCGGCTGGAGCAGACCCGGCTGGAGATGGCCCATGGGCGCATCAACGCCGACGAGGCGGCGGCCCAGCTGGAAGGCCTTTTGTACCGCTGGCGCGGCGACGAGGTGGAGCAGGCTGTCGCGGGCATGCTGGGAACCGCCTATGCCGAGGCGGGCCGCTATGACGAGGCCTTCGCCATCATGGCCGCCGCCCAGGAGCGCTTCCCGGGAAGCCGCGTGGCGCGCCAGCTGAGCGTGGACATGCAGGAGGCGTTCCGGCGCCTGTTCGAGGGGGAGCGCTTTGACCGCATGGACCCGATGCAGGCGCTGGCCCTGTGGTACGAGCATAACGCCCTCACGCCCCAGGGGCCGGCCGGCCACCGCATTGTGCGGCGCATCGCGCGCCGTCTGGTGGAGATCGGCCTGTTCGACCGGGCCGCCGAGCTGCTCGAGCACCAGCTGCGCCCGGACGTGCCCATGACCAGCCTGGCGCGCGCCCAGATCGCCGGGGAGCTGGCCGGCATCCATCTCATGGACAACAATCCCGAAGCCGCGCTGAATGCGCTGGAACGCACCCGCATGGCCGGCTTGCCCGGCGAGCTGGTGGCGGCGCGCCGGCTGTTGCAGGCGCGTGCGCTGGCCGGGCTGGGGCGCACCGATCATGCGCTGGAGCTGATTGACGCCGACCGCACCCGGGAAGCCGACCGGCTGCGCGCCGACATCGCCTGGAACGCCCGGCGCTGGAACGAGGCGGGCCGCCGCCTGGAGGCGGTGCTGGGCGACCGGTGGCGGGGCGAGGACGCGCTGGACGAAGGCGAGGCCCATGACGTGATGCGCGCCATCCTGGCCTACGCCCTGGCCGAGGACCGCACCGGGCTGGAGCGCATCGAAACGCGCTATGGCGCGGCCATGCGCGAGACCGGCCATGCGCAAGCCTTCGCCCTGGCCGCAGACAGCGGCGCGCGCGGGGCCGGCGTGGAGCTGTCGGCGCTGGCCAGCGCCCTGTCCGATGTCGGCGGCGCGCGCGCCTGGCGCGGCGGGTTCGGGGCGGGGCGCTAGCTGTGGTCTCTCGCGACATTGTTCAGGTCCGAGAGCGCCTGAAGCGGCGTGCGGCGGTTTAGAGCGTAGTGCTTTCGGTGAGTGTTGTAACGCCGGATCCAGTTGGGCAGGTCTTCGCGTCTGGCTTCGGCTGACGGGAAGGGTGCGGCGTAGGCCCATTCGCGCAGCATGGACTGGATGAAGCGCTCGGCCTTGCCGTTGGTTTTCGGGGTGTAGGGCCGGGTGCGGATGTGGCGCAGGCCGAGCCTTCGCACCGTGCGGGCGAACAGCTTGGACACATAGCCCGCGCCTTTGTTGCGGTTGCCGGTGCGCGCGCCGGTGGCGCGAGTTCGCAGGGGCGTTGCTCCCGGCGCGCTCGCCAGCCCTCAATCCACGTATTATGGAAGGCTCGGACTCTTAAAATAAGTGAGAGAGCCAAAGGTCTCAGGTGAGCGGGCGTAATCTATTGGTGTTTCCTGACCTAAATCGCGATAGCTTTGATTTCTTCATCTTCAATAGCGAACAGGTCGGAACCCCATCGAGATTTGGCATATTCGTTTACTTCTTCAAGCACAGCCAGCATCGTGTCATCAGGGTTGCAGCTTGAAATGAAAGCCTGAAAATGACGATCAGTGCATTGACCGAGGCTCCATCCTACCATCAGGGGAAGTAGTCTGATCCGGGAATCTGGAAATAAGCCAGCCACGCCCCGTGGTTTTAAGCTCTTGACAGCGCGTTGTCGCAGCTCCGGCGATAAGCCGGGCGGGACGCAGAGGGGCCAATAAACGCATGCGACATAGTTCTCGAAGTCAGGTAGGACAGCATCAAACCAAGTACTCGACTTAGCCTTACCTGCCGACGGCAGCCCTTGTGAGTTGCGAACTTTGTCGCGCCACTCATTCGCATAAGTTTCCCAGGAATCGGTCAACCAAACGGTTCTTTCCACACCAAGCGCCAACCTGCGAAGCCAAGCTTCCTCTTTTTGATCAGGTGCTCCCCGGCCTATAGCGTAGAGCACCTCGCCCTTGTAACAGATCGCAAAATAGGGCAAACCCAAATTTCGCGATACAAGCATAGTAGCGTATCCGACGCCGCTTGTTTCATGGGGGCCGCTTATTGCACACTGGCCTGTACAGAAAAATGTTTGCGCCTCTGGATCGTAGTTAACGCGAAACGTACCATTTTGCATGATCTCCACGTTCACTTCGCATCGGTCGAGCACGAAAGCGTCGCGCTCGCTCATCACATCGACAACTGTTCCCCAGACCGCACGGTTGCGGCTTTTGGAGTTAGCTAGGCACTCCAATTGGGCGATGCTCGACGCAAGCACGTCCTCTCCATTCCGGACTTCCTCATCGGTGACACCGACAGTCCCCGGATCGCACGAACTGCCGTATTGCCACTCGTGATTTTCCAGTGAATCAAGAAGCGGCCTTTCCTCCTTGAGTGGCAACCCATCCAATCCGTTTCGGAGTGTGAGGAGCCGGTGTTGCAGCCGGACGGCGAACTTGGTTTCAAATTCCTCGCGTGAAACACCAAGAAGTAGGCGGACAAGTTCGGGATCCGAAAAAATGTAGTTTCGGAGGAACACAAAAAAAACATCGGCGTTCGCGAATTCCGGTCGCTTGGAAGCTGCAGTGTGCCACGCCCATTTTACCGTCAAGTAGCCGGCAAGGTAGGGGTTGCGACCCGCGTCTGCAGAACCTAGCAGAACTTTTGCTTTTCGCTCGATCAGCAGCTCATCGCTGCGCATTTTGGCCATTAGCGCGGGGGTCCGGTCGAGGCTGGCTTCCAAATCGTCTTCGGGCTGCCCACCGAACAAGCCAAAGACCCATGTGAGCGGAATCGGCCAAACATCCCGTGAGGAACCAGCGACATCGAATTCAGCGAAAAGGGCCAGGCCTTCGATGATCGGCGCCATCGTCCGGCTGGCCATCTCATAACGTATCAAGTCGGAGATGCCGGCTTGGATTTCGACTTCATGCGCCTCACTGTTGTCTGCAAATTCGACCACCGTGCCTACGCCGCGATAATACAGGAGTGAAAGCGCAGTACCCACTGGTGAGAGGAAACACCAATGGTGAGTACCCTCGTGAATCACCGACGGCAGAGCATTGAAGTCGAGCTTTCCTTTCAGAAATTTGCCGAGATCCAGAGGCGAGTGCAATGACCCGATTATCCCTGAGTTCGAGGGTAGCGCTACATAGCTTTGACGATGGCGAATGGTGGGGTTGGGCTCAGAAAACCGCATTTGCAGCCGTCACTGCCGCGCTAGTTCGCAGGAGCGATGGCATACGCCATCCAGCCCTGAAGCGCATTAACCAGTTGGGCGCTGGCTTCCTCTTCGTTTTCAAAGTTGAGCTCGATTTCATTCAGCTCGATAGACCCGTTGGGCGTTTCTATCCGCATGTGGGCGATTTTCACAGCACCCGATTGCCGTCCTTTGAGGAGATAAGCTACCAGCCCCGTGACGGCGATTGTCGAAAGGCCTATCACAGCAATGGTAACTGGTTCACCAAAGGCTCTGGTTTCGGCCGGGAGGGTCTCGAATCTCACGTTCTCGCCGACCTTTTCTCTAAGCTCGATCTGGTCATCAACCGACACATCATAAAGGACGAGATTGGTCATGTTTAGCTCCGTGCAATTGAGCGAGGTTAACACCGCTGCCGAAACCGAACAGATCGTGAGACGCAAAAACCGTTCGGTGCGTACTGGAACAATCTCCATAGACTAACACGTGGCAACCCGAGGCGGTACTCGCAATTTTGGTATTGATCCGAGCCCCGTTCGGTCCCGCATTTGAATGGAGTTTCTGTCACAAGGAGTCAGGCAATGTGCAAGAGCGGGTTCACCGAGGAACAGATCATCGCGCTCCCGGCCTGGCAGGAGAGCGTCGTGGCGCCAGCAGTGGTCTGCCGCCGCCGAGATCTCGCGAACCGGCACGCCCGCCTCGCGCCGAGCCACCATACAGGCTCGCGCATACGCCGTCGTTCTGGCATTGATATGACTGTTCATCCGGGCTCCCCCTGTCAGCTGACTGTCTCGCAACAACCAGCTTCAGGCGGTCAGTCCGGATGAACAACCTTATGAGAGATCACAACTAGAGCTTCGCGGCGCTACATCCGCTTTGCGTCGGCGCTTTCGGTGATCTGGTGCGCGATCAGCGCCGCCATCAGGCTCATGGAGCGTTTGGGGGTCTTGCCATCGCCCATGCGCAGGATGTTGCGGTAGAAGAACGCCATCAAAGCCAGCCCTTCGACCACGCGGCGCATGTTTGCGGGCAGGGCGGTTGTGAAGACCGGGTGGACTTTCAGCTGCGTCTCCCATGCGGGCAACCAGTTCCAGTCGCCGCGCAGGAGCTTGGCCGGGGCGTCAGGATCAACGCATAGCGGCCGGGCCAGGCCAATCATCGCCACGCCGTCTTCAAGCGCTTCGGTCATGGCGCGCGCTGTGCGGAAACCGCCTGTGACCATCACCGGGATGGGGGAGGCGGCGATCACCTCGCGGGCATAGGTCATGAAATAGGCTTCGCGCGCCCGCGTGCTCTCGCGCGCGTCCGCCTCGAACACCGGCTCCAGCCCGCCCAGCCCCATCATGCTGGGCTGTTCGTAATTGCCGCCGGAGATTTCCAATAGATCCACGCCCTCCTGGCCGAGCATGGCGACGACTTCAAGACAGTCGCGAAAACTGAAGCCGCCCTTCTGGAAGTCAGACGAGTTGAGCTTCACGCTCACAACCTTGTCCGGTCCTACAGCCTGGCGCACGGCACGGACGGTCTCGATCAGCAGGCGTGCGCGGTTCTCCAGCGGCCCGCCCCAGCGGTCCTGGCGCAGATTGACGCGCGGGCTCAGGAACTCGCTGATCAGATAGCCGTGGGCGCCATGCACCTGCACGCCGTCAAATCCGGCGTCAGTGAGGCGGCGCGCGGTGTGGGCGAAGCGGGTGATGACGTCCTCGATCTCGCCGTCTGTGAGCGCGCGCGGGGCGGCGAATACGCCGCCGGGCAGGGCGACGGGCACGGCGGACGGGCCGACCGGTTCAGGCGCGATGATCTTCGGGCTCTGGCGCCCGGCATGGGAGATTTGCGCGATCGCTGCGCCGCCGCCTGATTTGGCGGCCTCCGCGAACGCGGCGAGGCCTGCCATGGCTTCAGCGCTTTGTTCACCGTCCACAACGATATTGGCTGGACGCTCGCGATAGCGCCGGTCGATCATGATATTGCCGGTGATGTGCAAGCCCGCCCCGCCCTCGGCCCAGGCGCGGTAAGCGCGCACGATGCGCGCCCCCGCAAGGCCGCCCGGATCGGCCAGGCCCTCGGTCATGGCCGCCTTGACCAGACGGTTCGGGATTGTCACGCCGCACGGCAGGGTGAATGGTGAGGCCATCTGACTCATTGCGGGAGTTCCTCATGCTGGAGACGATTGGCCATCAGGGCGGGCTGGGCCTGCGCCGGTTTTTTGGCCGGCGCATGGCGCGCAAGGTGGGCCGCGCCACGCTGTCGCGCGAGTCTGACCTCGACGTCCAGCGCGCCCGGATGGACCATGGCGGCGACCGCCTGCCTGCGCCCAAGGGCGTGCAGATCGACCGCATCAGCTATGCCGGGCTGCCGGCCCTGCGCTTTGCGCCTGCGCGGCCCGGACCGGGCGCGATCCTGTATCTGCACGGGGGCGGGTATTCGCGCGGCTCGGCCCAGAGTCACAAGCCGCTGGTGGCCCGGCTCAGCGCCCTGTTCAACATGAGCGCGATCTCGGCCGATTACCGTCTGGCGCCGGAGCATCAATGTCCCGCCGCCGTGGAGGACGGCGCTGCGGCTCTGGCGGAAATCTGCGCTGAAGCTGACGGCCCGGTCCTGCTGGCCGGGGACAGCGCGGGCGGCGGCCTGGCGCTGGCCGCCGCGATACGCCAGCGCGATGCGGGCGGGATCATGCCCGCCGCGCTGTATCTGATCTCTCCGTGGACGGATCTGTCGCTGTCGGGAGACAGCGTGAAAGGCCGCGCCGGCGCCGATCCCATGCTCACGCCCGGCAATCTCAAGGCCGGCGCCGCGCTGTATCTCGGCCAGCTTGACGCGCGCGATCCGGAGGCCTCGCCCCTGTTCGCCGATCTGTCCGGTCTGCCGCCGGTGTTCATCCAGGTGGGGCAGGACGAGATCCTGCTGGACGATTCGGTGCGCCTGCATGACGCGCTGGAGGCCGCCGGGGTGGAGACGCGCTGCGAGGTGTGGCGCGAGATGTGGCATGATTTCCAGCTGTTCGCCCCGCTGATCGGCGAGGCCGACGCCGCACTGGAAAGCGCGAAAGACTGGCTCAGCCCTCACCTGGCCGCCGACCAGGCCTGATCGTCGCGGGCGGCCAGGGCGCGGGCAAAGCCGGCGGCGAGCCCCGACCAGTTATTGGTGATCACACCGTCGCTTGTCTTGTACCAGCTGGGGCAATCCTCCGCCCAGACGGTGCGGGCGAGCTTGGCCTGAATGACCGCGTTGAAGCCTTCCTCGGCCTCGGCGGTGACTTCCAGCGCGCGCAGATCCTCCCCGATCAGCCGGCTGATCAGCCGGCTGGCATAGGCGCACTGGCGCTCCAGCATGTAGACGATGGAGTTGTGGCCCAGATTGGTGTTCGGCCCGTAGAGCATGAACAGGTTGGGAAAGCCGTGCACGGCCACGCCGCGATAGGCGCGCGGGCTGGCGCCCCAGACCTCGCGCAGATCGCGCCCGTCCCGGCCGGTCACGCGCAAGGTGGGCAGAAACTGCGTGGTCTGAAAGCCGGTGGCGAACACCACCACGTCCGCGCTGACGCGCTGGCCGCGGCCGTTGATCAGGCTCTGCGCGCCTGCGCGCGCCAAGCCGCTATCGTCCAGCGTGACGTTCTCGCGCTGGATCGTGCCGAAGAAATCATTGGTCAGAAGGATGCGCTTGCAGCCGGGCGCGTAATCGGGCGTCAGCCGGGCGCGCAGGTCCGGATCGCGCACCTCGCGCCGCAGCCGGCGCTCCATCCCCCAGCGCACAAACGCGTTGGACAGCGTGCCCGACACAAAGGCGGAGAACCGGCTTTCATGCAGCCAGAAACTGCCCGTGCGGTATAGCGCCAGCCAGCCCGGCAGATAGCGGAAGGCGGCGCGCTCCAGCGCCGTGAAGGCCCGGTCGGGCTTGGGGATGATCCAGTTGGGCGTGCGCTGGAACACGGTCAGGCGCGCGGCCCTGGCGGCGAGCTCGGGCAAGAGCTGGACCGCGCTCGCGGCATTGCCGATCACCGCCACATTGCGCCCCGTCACGTCGAGATCATCGGGCCACTGGGCGGCGTGCACCGCGGTTCCTTCAAACCCCTCCATGCCCTGGATGTGCGGCGTGAACGGCTCGCTGAGCTGGCCCACGGCGCTGACCACGGCGCGCGCCGAGAGCGTGCGCCCGCCGCTCAGCGTGACCTGCCAGCGCCCGGCCTCCTCGTCGAAGGCCAGCGCGGTCACCTCTGTGTCAAAACGCATGCGCCCGCGCAGGCCGAACACATCTGCGGCGCGCTCGAGATAGGCGAGGATCTCCGCTTGCGGAGAATATTTCCGGCTCCAGTCCGGGTTCGGATAGAAGCTGAAGGAATAGAGATGGCTCGGCACGTCGCAGGCCGCGCCGGGATAGCGGTTGGCGCGCCAGACGCCGCCCGGCCCGTCCGCGCGGTCCACGATCAGCACATCGCGCAGCCCCGCCCGGTCCAGCTCGCGGCCCATGGCCAGGCCTGCGAACCCGGCTCCGATGATCAGGACATCGCAGCGGTCAGGCAGCGGGGCCTCAGTCGTCTGCGCCGGCATGGCCTTCGGCGTACATGGCGTCGATCAGCGCGCTGTTGCGCGCCGTCACCACATTGCGCCGCACCTTCATGGTGGGGGTGAGCTCGCCGGTCTCCACGGTCAGCGCAGCGGGCAGAACGCGGAACTTGCGCACATTCTCCACCCGGGCGTAGCGCTTGTTGACATTATCGACGGCGGCCTGCAGCGCGGCGGTGAGGGCCTGGCTTGAGCGCGCCTCCTCCACGCTTTGAGAGTTGGCCTTGGCGAACTTGGCCAGCCCGTCCTCGCTCAGCGTCACGAGGGCGGTCAGATACGGCCGTGCGTCGCCGACCACCACCGCATGCTCGATCAGCGGATCATTCATCAGATCAGTCTCGATATTGGCCGGCGTGATGTTCTTGCCGCCCGACGTGATGATGATGTCCTTGATCCGGCCGGTGATGAAATAGAAGCCGTCCTCATCCTGGCGCACCACGTCGCCGGTGCGCATCCAGCCGTCGCGGGTGAAGGCGCTCTCGGTGGCCTCGTTGTTTTTCATGTAGCCGGCGAAGATGTTGGGGCCCTTGACCTGCAGCTCGCCCTCCTCGGAGATGCGCGCCTCCATATGGCCGATGAGCCGCCCGACCGAGCCCAGCCGCACCGCGCCGGGCTGGTTGAAGCAGGTCGGGGCGCTGGTCTCCGACTGGCCGTAGCCCTCGTAGATCACCAGATCGAGCCCGGTGAAGAAGACCAGAATGTCCTTGGAGATCGGCGCCGCGCCCGAGATCAGCATGCGCGCACGCTCCAGCCCCAGCGCGGTCTTGATCTTGTTGAGCACCAGCGCGCGCGCCAGGCCCATTTGCAGCGTCAGCGCCGGGCCGGGATTGCGCCCGTTGATCGCCGCGTCGTGATAGCGCCGGGCCACATCCATCGCCCAGGCGGCGATCTTGGCTTTCGCGCCCGTGGCCTCGGAGAGCCGGCCGCGCAGCACTTCATGGAATTTCTCCCACACCCGCGGCACGCCGAAGAACACGGTCGGGCGCGCGGCCTTGAGGTCCTCGGCCAGCGTCTCCATCGAGCGGGCGAAATAGAGATTGGAGCCTGACGCCGCGTGATTGTGCACGCTCGCCTGCTGCTCGGCGATATGGGCGATGGGCAGGTAGGAGAGGCCGGTATCGCCCTCGCGATGCTGGAACATTTCCGAGAGCATGCCCGCACTCCAGGAGATATTGCCGTGGCTGAGCATCACCGCCTTGGGCGGGCCGGTGGTGCCCGATGTGTAGATCAGCGAGCCGATGGTCTCTTCCGAAATGGCTTTCAGGCGCGCGCTGACCTCGTCGTCATGGCGCGCCTCGCCCAGCGCCATGAACGCCTCCCAGCTCAGCACGCCCTCGGGCGCAGGCTCGTCGCCCTGCATCATGATGATGTGGGTGAGGTTCGGGCAGTCGGCTTTGAGCGCCAGCGCATTTTGCGCCTGTTCGGCGGTCTCCACCAGATAGACCGGGCTTTCCGAGTGCTGGAGGATATAGGCGATTTCCGGTTCCGAGCTGGTCCAGTAGACCCCGGCCGGGCGCCCGCCAGCCATCATCGCGGCGACGGCTGTGATGGTCCATTCAGGCCGGTTGAAGCCCAGGATGGCGCAGCTGTCGTCCGCCCTGAAACCCAGCGCGATCAGGGCGCGCGCGGCCTGGCGGGTCTGGGCGGCGTAGTCGCGCCAGTTGGTCGAAACCCAGCCTTCGCCGTCATGGACCGAATAGGCTGGCGCGTCCCCGCGCCGCTCGCCCTGATCCAGAAGCCGCGCCGGTGTTGAGGGAAACAGTCCGTCCCCGATCCGCGGCAATTCCCTGGCGCTGGCCTGCATCGCATCCTCCCGTTAGTGCGCCCCCGGTCCGAATGGCCGGCGGTCTAGTGTGTCAGTCCCATGATCTTACGCGCTTCCAGCGGCGACGCCACCTCGCGTCCGGCGTTTCGCGCGCATGCGGCCAGCGCCTCGATCAGCGCGCCATTGCCCGGCGCCCGGTCGCCGCCTGGCAGGTAGAACGTGTCCTCCAGCCCGGTGCGCAGCATGCCGCCCAGCTCGGCCACGCGCTGGTGGACCGGCCAGATCTCGGCGCGCCCGATCAGGGTTGCCTGCCAAGGATCGCCAGCGCGCTTGTAATCGATCAGCAATTCCAGCAGCCGCGCATCGCAAGGCATGCCGGACGCCACGCCCATGACGAAGTTGTAATGCGCCGCCGGGGCCATACCGTTCTCGATGAACATGCCCACGCTGCGCACGATGCCGACATCGAAGCACTCAAATTCGGGGTGCGCGCCCACCTCGGCCATGGCGTCGAGCATGGTCTGGATTTTCTCTACCGGATTGTCGAACACCATGGGCGGCCAGGCCCAGCTGCCATCGCTCCTGAGTTTGAGATAATTGAGCGAGCCGGCATTACAGGCGGCGATTTCGGGCTTGACCCGTTTGATGCACGCCACGGGACCCGACACGTCCGGGCCGACAATGCCGGTGGTCTGGTTGATGATCACGTCCGGGCAGGCGCCGCGTATGGCGTCGATGATGGATGCGGCCACCTCCGGGTCCCAGCTGGGGAAATGGCCCACGCCTTCTTCCTGCATGCGGAAATGGACGTGCATCACGCTGGCGCCCGCGTCATAGGCCTCGCGCGCGCTGGCGGCCATCTGTTCAGGTGTCACCGGCACGGGATGGGTCTTGGGATTGGTCAGCACGCCATTGAGCGCGCAGGTGAGTACAGCCTTGTCCATCATGTCTTGTCCTCAATCTCGAGCTCGATCAGAAGCGCGCCGCCTGCGGCCTGCTGGCCGGGCGCAGCATGCACAGCCGTCACTACGCCGTCCGCCGCGGCGGTCAGGCGCATCTCCATCTTCATGGCTTCCATCACCGCCAGCACGTCGCCGGCTTTCACCGCGTCGCCGGGCTTCACATGGACGGCGACCACCGCGCCGCTCACTTGCGCCGTGACGCGCGAGGGGTCAGCTGCGCCGGCGCCGGCCAGCAAGGCCGGTTCGCGCACCACGGCGATGCGGCCCGCCAGCGCGACATGCACGGCGCCGTCGGCATCCACCAGCGCCAGGCAGCGCCGGTCCACGCCGTTGAGGCGGTAGCGCAGGCGCGGCCCGTCCCGGTCCAGAAGCGCGATGTCATGGCGGGCCTCGCCCAGCGTGACGGTCAGCGTATCGGGTCCTGTCTGCTCCACCATGGGCTCGGCGCTGGCGCCGTTCGTGTCGAGCTTCAGCGCAAAACGGGTCACCGAGCCTGACCGGATCACGCCCGATCCGGCGCCCGCGAGGATCAGGCAGGCGATGGCCACCGCCTCCTCGCAGAGTCCGGGGGCTTCAAACGGGCCTTCGCCCGCGCCCGCCCACCGGTCAAGATCGGCGATGGTGATGGCGCCGGCGCGGAAGGCCTCGCTATCGATCAGGCGGATCAGAAGATCGCGATTGGTCTTCACCCCCAGCAGCGGCGCCTTGGCGAGCCCGGCGAGCAATCTGTCGATGGCCTCAGCCCGGTTCGGCGCCCAAGCGATGATCTTGGCCGCCATGGCGTCATAGGCGGTGGAGATGGCGTCGCCGGTGACGAAGCCTGTATCGATGCGCACTTCGCGCTCGGCGTCGTCGGGCTCGAACCAGGCGATATCGCCCGATTGCGGCCTGAACCCGTCGAGGGGATCTTCGGCGTAGAGGCGCACCTCTATCGAGTGGCCGTTGAGATCGATCATCTCCTGGCCAAACGGAAGGGCGAAGCCTTGCGCGATCAGGAACTGCCACTCGACGAGATCGACGCCATTGACCATCTCGGTCACCGGATGCTCGACCTGAAGCCGGGTGTTCATTTCAAGGAAGTAATAGGCGCCCGACGCATCCAGCAGAAACTCCACCGTGCCGGCGCCCACATAATTGACCGCCTTGGCGGCGCGCACCGCGTCCGCGCCCATGGCCGCGCGAAGCTCGGCGTTGACGGCCGGGGAGGGCGCTTCCTCCACCACTTTCTGGCGGCGGCGCTGAGCCGAGCAATCGCGCTCACCCAGATGGATGAGGGCGCCCTGCCGGTCGCCAAACACCTGCACCTCCACATGGCGGGCGGTCTCGACCAGTTTCTCCAGCAGCACCGCGTCATCGCCAAAGGCCGATTTCGCCTCGCGCCGGGCCGAAGCCAGCGCCTCGGCGAACGCGCCCTTGTCATGGACGGCGCGCATGCCGCGCCCGCCGCCGCCCGCCACCGCCTTGATCAGCAGCGGGTAGCCGATGGCCTCAGCCTGCCGGGCGAGGTTCTCGTCCGACTGATCCTCGCCCTGCCAGCCGGGCACGGTGGGCACGCCCGCCTCGATCATCAGCGCCTTGGCGCGCGCCTTGTCGCCCATAGCCTCGATGGCCTCGGGCGGTGGTCCGATCCAGATGAACCCGGCCTCGATCACCGCGCGGGCGAAAGCCGCGTTCTCCGACAAAAAGCCGTAGCCTGGATGGATCGCGTCGGCGCCCGCAGCTTTCGCCGCCGCCAGGATCGCCGCGCTATCGAGATAGCTTTCAGCCGCCGGCGCCGGGCCGATGCGCACCGCCTCGTCGGCCTCGCGCACATGCATGGCCAGCGCGTCAGCGTCGGAATAGACCGCGATGGCGCGCATCTGATTGGCTCTGGCGTGGCGCAGCACCCGCACCGCGATCTCGCCGCGATTGGCCACCAGGACAGAGCGGATGAGGCGGGGCGCGGTCATGATGCTTTCCCGAAGGCACAGGGTCTCTTTCCCGCTTCTTGATGGCAGGGCAATCGAATTTGGACCCGGTTTGCCGGATTTCGGGTAATGACGGCGCTGTCAGCCCTCCCTCCCCCACCGGGGGAGGGCCGGGGTGGGGGGCATGCAGCTTCAGTACCCGGCACGTCACCCGTGACCGCCGCGGGGGG
>JAFIEB010000046.1 GCA_020832735.1 Oceanicaulis sp. | reverse complement strand
GGGGGGGGGGCCCCCCGGGGGCGCCGCCAGGCAGGTGAAAGAGTGTGGCGCCGATCAGTCGGCGGCGCGCAAATTGATCGCCTTGGGGCCCTTGCCCCGGCTGTCCGGCTCGGTGTCGAAAGCAATGCGCTGGCCGTCCTGGAGATCGGCCATGCCTGCGTCCTTGACGGCGGTGATGTGAACGAAGACGTCCTTGCCGCCATCGTCCGGGGTGATGAAGCCGAAGCCCTTGTCAGCGTTGAAGAACTTCACGATTCCACTGGTCATTGAAGGGAGCCCTTTGTTACGTCGTCGCGCGGCGTCCCGCGCAGAAAGGCAACGCACGCGGCGTCCCGCGTGCGGCATGCGGTCTGTCGGTCGGAGAAGGAACAAGTCTCAGGCGCAAGGGCAACCGGTCATCTCGCTAGGCTTCACCGGGCCTTGTTCAGGCCGCTTGTGCAGGACAAACTATGCCTCAAACGCGTGTGCCTCACAAGCGTGTCTCTTGCGCGCCCCGCGCGCACCCTTGCAGACCAGGAGCTGATCATGACCCGTCGGCGATATGAACGGCAGGCGATTCGCGAGGCCCGGCGCGTGCGCGCGGACAGTGCGGATGCGGGCGGGACCATGCGCCTGGCCGTGCTGGTGGCCCTGATGCTGGTGGCGCTGGCCGTAGCCGCCTATCACAGCGAACTACTGGCCGGCGTGGCGGCCAGCGTGCTGCCCGGGCTGGCGCCCCTGACGCATCCGCTGGTGCTGGGCGTGAGCCTTTTGGAGCTGATCGCGGTGGCGATCATCGCGCTCATCGCCGGCGGCGTCATCTGGCGCGCCTTCCGGCGCACGCGCACTGGCGCTTGATACAGGGGCTTGATACAGGGGCTTGATATCACCCCCCATAGCGCAGAGGGTCGCATCCCGCCCTCATCGCCTGCCCCCTCATACAGGACGCATTCCATGGATCTCACCGGCAAAACCGCCATCGTCACCGGCGCCGCCAGCGGCATTGGCAAGGCCATCGCCCAGGCCCTGCATGCGAAGGGCGCGCGCATTGCAGCGGCGGATCTCGACGGGCAGGAGGCCGAGGTCACCGGCGCGGCGCTGGGCGGCTTTGGCGCGCGCGTGGACGTCACCGACGAGGCCGCGCTGACCCGCTTCATCAACAGGGCGGAGCGCACGCTGGGGCCGGTGGACATCTATATCTCCAACGCCGGGATCGGCGTCACCGACGGGCCGGGCTGGGGCGCGGGCGATGCGCCCAACGCCGCCTGGCAGGCGTGCTGGGACGTCAATGTGATGGCCAGCGTCTACGCCGCGCGCCATCTGGCCCGCAAGATCGCCGCGCGCGGCGGGCATTTCCTGATCACGGCGTCCGCCGCCGGCCTGCTCGCCCAGATCGGCGACGCGGCCTATTCGGCCACCAAGGCGGCGGCGGTGTCGCTGGCCGAGAGTTTGGCCATCACCCATGGCGATGACGGGCTGATCGTCCATTGTCTGTGCCCCGAAGGCGTGCGCACCCCGCTGGTCGAGGGCGTGGAGGGCGGCGCGCAAGGCCTGTCAGGCTATATCGAGGCTGAAGATGTGGCTGAGGCCGTGCTGGCCGCCATGGCGGAAAAGCGCTTCCTGATCACCACCCATCCCAACACCGCGCAATACGCCGCCCTCAAGGGCGCCGAGCGCGACCGCTGGACGGCGGGCATGCGCAAGCTGCGCCGCCAGGTGATCGCCAGCAATAACGGACGGCCGATGTAACGGCTCAGCCGCGCAGCGCGAAGGGCGCGGCGTCGCAGACGCTGCGCACGTCGAACAGGCGCGGATCGGTGATGATGTCGCTGGGGCGCAGCGGGGCGGACAGCTCAAGGCCGGCCAGCGAGCGGGCGCGCGACAGCGCCACATAGGCCTGGCCGTGGGCGAACAGGCGGCGCGACACGTCCAGATACACCCGCTCCAGGGTCAGGCCCTGCGCCTTGTGGATGGTCATCGCCCAGGCCAGGCGCAGCGGATACTGCACATAGGCGCCGATGGTCTCGCGCTTGAGCCCGCCTTCGGTCTCCGGCGCGGCGGCGTAGCGCGTGCGCTCCCAGCTGACCGGCTCGACGCGCACGCTCTCGCCATGCACGCGCACGATCACCGCGCCGTCGGAAAACCCGGTCACCTCGCCGATGGAGCCGTTGACATAGCGCCCGGCCGGATCGTTGCGGATCAGCATGACGCGCGCGCCGGTCTTCAGCACCAGCGGGTCTTCGGTGGGAAACAGGCGCGGGTCGAAATCGCCCTCCACCTTGCCTGAAAACCCGCGCGGCTCGCCCACCAGCGCGTCCAGGCGCGCCTGATTGATGGCGGCGGCGGCCTGGTTGGTGGCGGTGAGCACCACATGGGTCTCGCTGGCCGCCAGGCCCGACCGGCCGCTGACGCGGGCGTTGAGCTGGGCGGCCTGCTCATCATCCAGCTCGCCCTCGCGCACGGCGTTCAGAATATCGATGAAATCGCTGTCGGCCTGACGGCGCACCTCATTGAGCTCGATCATGGAGAAGCCCGCATCCCGGAAGGCCGGGGCGTGGAAGAAGAAGGGGCCGCCGAACACGTCTTCGAGATGGGCCGCCTCCTCGCCGCGGATCACCGGCGGCAGCTGGGCCAGATCGCCCGCCAGCACCATGCGCACGCCGCCAAACGGCGCGTTGGAGCTGCGATTGAGGCGCAGGCTGGCGTCCACGGCGGCCATCAGGTCGGCGCGCACCATGGAGATCTCGTCGATCACCAGCGTGGTCAGGGCGCGCATGGCCCGCCCGTTGCGCGAGCGGCGCACGTCCTGGGGCAGGATCAGGCGCGGAGGCAGGTGGAAAAAGGAATGCAGCGTCTGGCCGCCCGCCGTCATGGCCGCCACGCCGGTGGGCGCGAGCACCGCGGCGCGCGATCCCAGCGCCCTCAAAATGGCGCGCGTGACCGTGGTCTTGCCCGTGCCCGCCCGCCCCGTGAGGAAGAGATGCGCCCCGCCGCGCACGGCCAGATCAAAGGCGGCGCGCTGCTCGGCGGACAGGGCGGGTTCGGGGGCGTCAGGGGTCATGTCGCTCGCTGGAGGCGGGGGCGGGCCGCAGCGCGCCACCCTGCCCCGCTTCGCCGCGGGGCGCCAGCGCGCAGCACCCTTCGCCCTGGAGCCCTAGGGTCCAGACTCATTCATAGCCAGAAGGCGACGAGGACGGCGAGGGCGACGGCTGATAGGAAGTTTCTGGCGAGCTTGTCGTAGCGTGTGGCGACGCGCCTGAAGTCCTTGATGCGGCAGAAGGCGTTTTCGACGA
>JAFIEB010000010.1 GCA_020832735.1 Oceanicaulis sp. | reverse complement strand
GCTTGCGCAGGCGGTCAGCACGGCGCAAGCCAGAAGGGCGGTCAGCGCGTGAACAAGGTGATCATCCGGGCGTTTGAGCGGGCGTCTCATCAAGGCGCCTTTCATCTGCGGTCTGAAACCCTTATATTCGATTTTGTCCGCTTCGGCGGTCTATGGCGATAAACGCGCGTGTAATAACCAGACCGGACCCGGGTGCGAATCCCGGCGGCTCCACCAATTTCCCGCTCGTTGGGCGGCATGAGGGGCCGACTAGCATCGACGGATGGCTAAAGGCGTAGCTTTCGCCCGAATGGGCTTCGTTACCAGCCCACTCAAAGTAGTTGCCAACGACAACTATGCTGAAGAGGTGGCTCTCGCTGCATAGCAGCGCGGGTATCTCGCACTTAAGCCCTGATCTCTAGCAAGGTCAGGCGGGGTTCGGGGGGCGCCTGGCAACAGAAGCTCCCCACTTTCCTCATTCCCCCGGCGCCGTGCGCGTGACCTCAGCGCCACATATGACCGGCGAAGCGATCCTGCTTGCGGGCTGTTATTGCCTCGCTGGTGACGTGGCTTAAACTTGCTCTGTTCTGACGGGCAAGGCTTGGGCTGGGGCGGGGCATGACCGAATCCATCGTCAAAATTGCGGGCTTCACGCTGGGCATGTTTCTGGGCCTTTTGGCCGTAGTCTATCTTTGGATGGCCGTTCTCGTGTCCTGGCTTGGCTATGACTACGTCACATCCAGCAGCATTTTCTTCCTTCTGTCCGTCGTGGGCGTCACGATCCCAAGCCTGATCCGCCTGATCCGCAACCCAGCCCGTAACGTGGCGGCCGCTTTGGTGTTCATCGGCCTCTACCCGCTGCTGTTTGCCGGAGCCTTGCGCGTCTATGAGGCCTGGAGCCGCCCGGATTTTTCCGAGGCGGTCAATGTTGTGGCGCTCTATCGCGGATTCGTTGCGGCGCCGCTGAACCTGCTGACTGATTCAATCAGCGCACTTGGCCCGGCGGCGGCGTCAGCTGTGACCATTATCGAAGCCAGCCCCCTTCTGACCCAGGTCACCGGCGCGGTCATCGTCAGCCTTGCGACCTGGCTTGTCACCACGCTCGCCCGGCGCTGATCTCCTCACCGCGCCTCGAACCGCAGCGGCATGCCGCCTTTCGGGCGCAGGGTGACCTGCATCACCGGCTCCACCTCGCCATGGGCTGGAGCGATGATGGCGCGCGAGACGATCGCGGACAGGACCAGCACGGCCTCCTGCATGGCGAAGCGCGTCCCGATGCAGGCGCGCGGACCGCCGCCGAACGGCATGAACTGAAAGGGATGGCGCGGCCGGCGCTCCGGGCTGAACCGGTCCGGGTCGAACCGGCCGGGATGGTCCCACAACGTCCTGTGCCGGTGCAGGCAGTAGAAGGCCAGCAGCACCACATCGCCCTTGCGCACCGGGTGGCCGCAGATATCGGTGTCGCTCACCGCGCGCCGGCCCAGGATCGGCGCAGGCGGAAACAGGCGCATCGCCTCCTCGATCACCTGGCGGGTGAGGACCAGGCGCCCAGCCGCCTCTGCGTCCGGGGTCCGGGCGCCGCAGACCGCATCGGCTTCGGCGCGCAGGGCGTCCTGGCATTCACTGTCATGGGCGACCAGATACAGCGCCCAGGTCAGCGCTATCGCCGTGGTCTCGTGACCGGCGGCGATGAAGGTCATCAGCGTGTCGCGAATCTCCCGGTCGGTCAGCGCCGCGCCGGTGTCCGCGTCGCGCGCGCTCAGCAGCAGTCCCAGAAGGTCCTCGCCCGGCTCGTCCGATGCGCGCCGGCGCGCGATCTGCCCGTCCGCCGCCTTGCGGAACACATGGCGCGCCTTGAGCGCGCCCGGCGTCATGTAGCGCGGCGTCCATTCGGGCCAGGGAGCCAGATCGGACAGGCGCACGCGCCCGATCTCCTCCAGCAGCACCTCGATGGCGGCGCGCACCCGGGTGCGGTCAAACCCGTCCACCTCGCCGAACAGGGCCTGCTCAATGACGCGGAACGTGGTGTCGTTCATCACGCCATGCACCTCTGCAGGCCCGTCCGACGCCAGCAGGCGCTCGGCCGCCTCCACCCCGGCATCGGCCATCAGCGGCGCGAAGTGCTCGATGCGCCGGCGGGTGAAGGCC
This sequence comes from Oceanicaulis sp., assembly GCA_020832735.1. Taxonomy (GTDB): domain Bacteria; phylum Pseudomonadota; class Alphaproteobacteria; order Caulobacterales; family Maricaulaceae; genus Oceanicaulis. Next base: position 4,356 of record JAFIEB010000010.1, on the reverse strand, counting down.
GGCTGCAGGATGCGGCGCTGTCGCCGCCAGCTCTCGCCATGGGCGGTCAGGATGGAATCGCCCAGAATGGGGGTCAGCATGCGCAGGATCAGCGGCGATTTGCGCCAGGCCTGCACATTGTCCTGCAATACCGACTGCATGTGCTCGGGGCCGGCGATCTCGTGCACCTTGCGCCCCAGATAGGGGCCGGTCAGGCGCGGAACCTCGAACAGCGCTTCGGGCAGGATCGCCATCGGGTTCTGGCGCATCAGGCGCGCCGTCTCGATCAGGCTCACAGGCGCATCCAGCCCGCGCGAGCGCGCCGGCTCGAACAGGGCTTCGGGCGGGCGCGCGGGAAATGCCGGCGCTGCGGCGGCTGACGCCATGGGCGATTCTCCCTGCCCGTTGCGGGCCTTTATGGGCGATAGCACGCTCCGGGGGGCGCAACCAAGGCGCGACGGGCTGCGCGCCGGCGCCCGCGCGCAATTGACGCTGGCCGGGACTGAGCTAGGCTCGCCCAGTGTGAATGACGGGCGCTGGAGAAGGGCGGCAGGGGCGTGAGCAAGGATTTGATGCAATACGACCAGCTGGCGCAGGACGCCCTGCGCGGCGTGGTGCGCAAGGCGCTCGAGCGCGCCGCCGGTCCCGGCGGCCTGCCCGGCGCGCATCATTTCTACATCACCTTCCGCACCGACGACCCCGGCTGCGATATCGATGAAAGCCTGACCAAGGCCTATCCCGAGGAAATGACCGTGGTGCTCGAGCATCAGTTCTGGGACCTGGCCTGCGATGACGAAGCCTGGGAGGTCACCTTGCGCTTCTCCGGCGTGCCCAAATACATGCGCGTGCCCTGGCGGGCGGTGACACGTTTTCATGATCCCAGCGTCGGCTTCCGCCTGCATTTCGACTATGTCCGCCCCGAGCCCGGCGAGGTCCAGCGCAGCAGCGAAGCGGCCGCCCCGGGCGGCGAGGGCACCGTGGTCAGCCTGGACACCTTCCGGAAGAAAGAGTGAGCGCGGGCGACGATCCGGCCGCGCGCTTTGTGGCGCTGTTCTCCGACCCGGCGCACATCCCGGCGGTGTCGAAGCATTTCGGCTTTGAGCTGATCGGGCTCGATCCGGACGCGCGCACGGTCGAGGCCTGGTTTTCCGCCCGCCCCGAATTCCTCAATCCCAACGGCTCGATCCAGGGCGGCATCGTCACCGGTTTTCTCGACGAGGCGATGAGCGCGGCCGCCTTCATGGCCGCCGATCTCAAGGCCGCCGTGCCGACGCTGGAGATGAAGACCAGCTTCCTGCGCCCGCTGATGACGGCGCGCGCCCGCGCCATCGGCCAGGTGGCGCGCCTGGGAACAAGCGTGGCGTTTCTGGAGGGCCGGCTGTGGAACGAGGACGGGGTGCTGTGCGCCACCTCGACCGCAACGGCGGCGATCCGCCCGTTCTGATCCCGGCGCGTCAGGCGGTCACGTCAAGAATCTCGCCGACCATATCGCTCGCCGCCCGGATGGACGTGGCGGCCGCGGCGGCCTGGTGATGGGCCTTGATCATCTCGATGCGCGCCTCCACCAGCGACCCGGACCAATCGTCCGCACGCGCGGCGGGGCCCGGACGCGTGGTCGCGGTCTCTGCATCAGCCTGCGTCCCGGCGCGCACAGTCCGGTCAGCCGCCGCGTTCATCCGCGCCGCCGCCTGGGAGAATGCCTGAAGTCCGGTCGCCATAACGCTTTGCATGACGGCAGTCTGCCAGCCTGCACCGGCCTGCGCACGCACAAGCGCGAGGCAGGGTTAACACCCACTGAGCACGCAGGCCGATTGGAAGTCCCGCGTTAACGATGTGACAACGAAGCTTAACGCAGCCTAGTCTGGCCAAGCCCGCGCGCGCTGATTCGCGCGATAGGGCGCAGCATGAACCGTAATGAGGCCGCCCGGCATGAAGGCCCGCGTCAGCGATATTCTGGTGGTGATCACCTACGCCATGATCGCGGTGGTGGCTGCGCTGGCGTTCCAGCGCTTCAACCTGATGAGCGCGGAGCTGGCCTGGCTGATGGGCGCGGTGGTGTTCCTGATCGCCGGACAGGTGCACGCCGCTGCAGCCCGCGCCGAGGAGCGCGCCCGGTTCGAAGCCGAGCTGCGCGATCTGAAACGCGCCAACGCCTCCATGGTGGACACGCTCGCCGCCGCCCAGTCGCGCCTGGACGCACTGGACGCGCCGGCCTCCGGCGCGCCTGCGGGCGAGGCCGCCCCGGCGCGCGACGAAACGCTGGTGGCGCGCATCCTCGCCCGGCTGGAAACGGCCGGGCAGGCGCCCGAACCCGAACCGGCGCGCGAGGACGCCGCGGTGATGGTGCGCGAGGCGCTCGACGCCAACCGGGTCGATCTCTACCTGCAGCCCGTGGTCGGCCTGCCCCAGCGGCGGACCTATTTCTACGAGGGCTTCACCCGCCTGCGCGACGGCGCGGGACAGGTGGTGGCGCCCGGCGCCTTCCTGGCCGCAGCCGAAGAGGCCGGCATGATCGCGGAGGTGGACAACATCCTCCTCCTGCGCTGCGTGCAGATCGTGCGCCGCCTGACCAAGTCGGACCGGCGGGTGGGCGTGTTCTGCAATGTTTCGATCCGCTCGCTGGCCGATGAGGACTTCTTCCCCGGCTTTCTCGATTTCCTGCGGCGCAACGGCGATCTGGCCGGATCGCTGATTTTCGAGATGCCGCGCACCGCCTTCGAGGCGCGCTCGGCCATCGCCGCGCGCAACATGGCCCGCTTGGCCGATTACGGCTTCCGCTTCTCGCTCGATCAGGTCAGCGATCTCAATATCGACCTGGCCGAACTGCAGCGCGCGGGCGTGCGCTTTGTGAAAATTCCCGGCGAACGCCTGATCGAGGCGGTCCATGGCGGCGCGCCGGTGGCCGGACGCGAACCCGGCGCCCTGCCGCCCGAGGACATCGCCGGGCTGTTCGCGCGCTATGGCGTCGATCTGGTGGCCGAAAAGATCGAGACCGAGGCCACGGTGGTGGAGGTGCTCGATCTGGACATCGCCTACGCCCAGGGCCATCTATTCGGCGCCCCGCGCCCGGTGCGCGACGAGGTGATTCACGAGGCCGATCAGGATATGCGCCGCACCGGCTAGCCCTGCTGGCGCCCGGCGCTGCGAGGCGCCATATTCGCGGCCATGTCATCGCATCCGCCCTCCGCCAGCCGCGCGCTCGTGCGCAAGATCACGCTGGCCTACGCCGCGCTGGGCGCCCTGGCGCTGATCGGCTTCGCCGCGCCGGTGGGGACCGAGCGCCTGATCTTCGCAGCCGTCCTGATGGCCGGAGTTCTGGTGCTGATCTGCGCAGGCATGCTCGTGCGCGAGGTCGGCGGCCAGCCGCCCTTCTCGGTGGTGCCGGGATGGCCCGACCGCGCGGTGCGCATCGCCGCCCTCCTGATGGTCGTCCTCTTCCTTTTCGCCAGCCATCTCGGGATTGAATTCCGCCCGGGCGCGGCGTGATCGGGCCTGTCCGCCTCAGCGCCATCGCGCACGATTACGACGCACTCCTGTGCGATGTGTGGGGCGTGATCCGCGACGGGCGCGCCCTGATCCCCGAGGCGCTTGATGCGCTGGCGCGTTACCGTGCTCAAGGCGGGCGGGTGCTGCTGGTCTCCAATTCGCCCCGGCGCAGCGCCTCCCTGCTCTCCCTGCTGTCCAGGATGGGCGCAGGCCCGGACGCATGGGACGGGGCGGTCACCTCGGGCGATGCCATCTTCGAGGAGCTCGCCCGGCGCGCGCCCGGCCCGGCCTACAAGCTGGGGCCCGATTTCGACGATCCGCTCTATGAGGGAACCGGGCTCGAATTCGCACCGCTGGCCAAGGCGGCCTTCATCTCATGCACCGGCCTTATTGATTACGAGACCGAGACGCCTGAGGACTATCGCGATCTGCTGAGCGAGGCGGCGCTGCGCCGCCTGCCCATGGTGTGCGCCAATCCTGATGTGCTGGTGCAGGTCGGCGACGCGCTGCGCTATTGCGCGGGCGCGCTGGCGGCCCTGTACGAGACGCTGGGTGGAACGGTGGTGATGGCCGGCAAGCCGCACCCCCCGATCTACGATCTCGCCTATCGCCGCCTCGAGGCGCTGGGCGCAGCGGCGGACCGCTCGCGCCTGCTGGCCATTGGCGACGGGCCGCAAACCGATATCGCCGGCGCCCAGGGCGAGGACATGGACGCGCTGTTCATCACCGGCGGCGTCGCGGGCGAACGCTTCACCTCGGGCTTCAACGCTCAAACCGCCGCCGCCCTGCTGGCTGAACACGGACTGTCCGCCCGCTACGCGGCGCCCGCCCTGGTGTGGTGACGGCGGCGGGGTGAAGCCTGAACGCCATCGCGTCCGGCTTCACGCCGCC
>JAFIEB010000041.1 GCA_020832735.1 Oceanicaulis sp. | reverse complement strand
GGGGGGGGGGGGCGGGGGGGGTGGTTCCGCTGGCGGGCGCCCCCCGCCACCAGCAGGCCGTGCGCGCCCTGCTCGTGCGCCTGACGCGCCAGCCTTCGCTGGCGGATGATCTGGCGCAGGAGACCTTCCTGAAGGCCTGGACGCGCATCGCCTCGTTCCGCGCCGAGGGCAGCTTCAAAGCATGGCTGTGCGCCATCGCCTACGCCGAGTTCCTGATGAGCGCGCGCAAGGCGCGCGCGGCGCGCCGCCTGGCCGACAGCCTGGCCGCCGAGCCGGGCGAAACCAGCGCCCCGCCGGGACCGGCGGGCGAGCGGGTGGATCTTGACCGGGCGCTGGCGCATCTCGCAGAGGATGAACGCACATGTGTGGTGTTGTGCTACGCTTCAGGCCTCAGCCATTCAGAGGCCGCCCAGGTGACGGGCCTTCCCGTGGGCACGGTGAAATCCCACGTAAACCGGGGACGGGCGAAACTGAAACGCTGGTTCGAGCGCAAGGAGGCGGCATGACGCGCGCTGATGACGAGTTTGATGCGGCCCTGGGCGCCCTGTTCGACGAGGCGGCGCCGCCCGCTCACGATCCCGCCTTTACGCAGGCTGTAATGGCGCGCGTGCCCGGAAGGGAGCGCTGGCGCGCGGGTCTGCTGGCGGCGGCTGCGCTGGCCGGCGGGGCGCTGGCGAGCCTGCAGGCCGCGCCGCTGATCTCCTGGCTGGCCGTCATGCTGCAGGACGCCGGCGCGCTGGCGGCCGGCGCGGTGGGCGGTCAGGCGCTGGCCATGGCTGTGGCCGGCGCTGGCGCGCTGGGCCTGGCGCTGATCCTGTCCTGGCGCGAGCTGGACCTGCGCTGAGGGCAGGGCCCCTTGAGGCCTGATCAGCCGCGGGGCGTCTGGGGCGGGGTGTTGAGCCCGGGGATCATGCGCTGCAGGACGCCGTCGCGGTCGATGAAATGATGTTTGAGCGCACCGCCTGCGTGCAGCGCCAGCAGGGCGAGGATCACCCAGCCGCCCGCGCCGTGCATCGTGCTGGCCAGTTCGTACATCTCTTCGGTTTGCGGCACCGGCAGGCGCGGCAGGTCGAACCCCTCGATATTGAACAGCCGGCTGGGGAAGTTGGTCGCGGACGCCGTGACCCAGCCGCCCAGCGGCATGCCGACCATCACCGCGTAGAAAGCGATATGGGTGAAGCGCGCCAGCCCCTTCTCCCACGTTTTCATATGCGCGGGCAGGGCCGGGACCGGATGGGTGAAACGCCAGGCCAGGCGCGCCAGCGACAGGATCAGGATCGTGATGCCCGCGGTCTTGTGCCAGTTATAGGCCGCCTGTACGCCCGCGAAATCCTCCGGACCCGAGATGTTGGCGCGCAAATCCTCCATCCACCAGCCGTAAAACACCATGCTGACCAGCATGACCGCGATCACCCAGTGAAACACGATGGCGACGGTGGAATAGGTGCGGGGGCTGGCGGTCATGGCTCACTCCGGGGCGGCGCGCAGGAATTCCGCCTCTATTCGTACCCGAACTTCGTCGCCGATAAAGCCCGGCGGAAGGCGTCCGACGCCGAAATCGGTCCGGTCGATGATCAGATCAGCCCCGAATCCCAGGACCCGCCGGCCTTCCAGCGGATTGAAGAGCCCGCCGTAAAACTCTGTTTCCAGAACGACGGGGCGTGTCACGCCCTTCAATGTCAGTTCGCCATGGACGCGCCCCGTGGTTTCGCCGGTCGCCTCGATGCGGGTGGAGCGGAAGATGATCTGGGGATGGCGCCGGGTGTCGAACCAGGCGGCGCCGCGCAAGGTCTCATCAAAATCCGGGTCGCCGGTGGAGACGGACGCCGCCTCGATCACGGCGGTCAGCTCTGAGGCCTCTGGCCGGGCGGGATCGAAGCTGAGGCTGGCGTCCATCTCATCAAAGCGCGCCGTATACCAGGACAGGCCCAGATGGCGCACCCGCCAGGCGGCGGAAGCGTGGTCTCGGTCCAGCGTCCAGGCGCCCGCGGGCAGGCGCGCGGGATCAGCCGTCGGCGCCGAAACGCAGGCGGACAGGGCGAGGCAGGCGAGGATCACAGCGGCGTGGCGCATGGCTGCCCCGAAACGTCCAGACCTGAAAAGCTAGCGTGTTTGGCGGCGCCGGCTAGTCCGGCCCCCACCAGTAGAACACCAGCCTGGATCTGTCTTTGGGCGCTTCGGGGTGGGGATAGGTGGTGACCGGCGTGAAGGGCAGCGAGAACGGTTCAGCGCGCAGATCAACATAGGAATTGACATAGCTGCGCGTGAACGGGCCGGGCGCAGGCAGGTCCAGATTGGGTTCAGCCGGGTCCAGCGGCGCCGGTTCGAACACCGCGACGCCCGAGGGATTGCGGGCCATCACTGCATCCATGATCGCGCGGATGTCGTCATTGGGCAGATGCTGCAGGACTTGCCGGATCACGAAGACATCCCCGGCTGGCAATTGGCCGCCGGCGGCATCGAGATGGACGAAATCGATCCCGTCATGGGCGCCGTAGGCTTCGAGATTGGCCTCGATAATGGTCCTGGACACGTCCACGCCGGTGTATCGCCCTGCATGCGGGGCGATACGCGCGCCGAAGGTGAAATCCCCGCATCCGATGTCCACAACATGCTTGCCGGCCAGCTCCTCCCGGGCGGCCAGGGCGCCGACAGAAAACGCCAGCCAGTCGCCCACCGAGCCGTGGCCGCTGCGGCTGCCATGCCGGCGGCCCCGCCACAGATCGCGCTGGTAGATGTGGTCAAACACCTCGCCATTGTCGCGCATGCGCGCAAAGTGCTCGATCCGCGCCTGCCTTTTGGCATTCTTGAACAGCAAACGGCTTATAGAGTTTATCAAATGCTCCCCCTCGTAGTTTTTTCTTTTAAATAAAATGTATGTCATAGCGCGAGTCAAATCCGTCACGTCTGCCTGTGTGACATTTCATTGCTTGGAGATTGTGTGGGGCATATTTGGCGCCCGCTTGCTCGTTGCCGGTTCGATCCTGCGTTGATTTCAAGCATGGCGCCGCAGCGACGCGGTTTGGGCCGCGTCCTGATCACGCACCCCCTCGCGCTGGCGCGTGAAAGCGCTATGTTGCCCTGATAAATTGACCTGACCCCCCGAGGCCCGCCCATGACCTACCGCGCTCCCGTTCGCGATATCCGCTTCTGTCTGGAGGAAATCGCCGCCCTGGACGGGCTCAAGCCCACGGGCGCCTTTCCCGAGCTCTCTGGCGATCTGACGACCGCGATCCTGGACGAGGCGGCGCGCCTGGCCAATGACGTGCTGGCCCCGCTCAACTGGACCGGTGATCAGCAGGGCTGCACGCTGAAAGACGGCGCGGTGACCACCCCGGACGGGTTCAGGGAGGCCTACGCCAAATTCGTCGAGGGCGGCTGGCAGGGGCTGCAGTTCGACGCCGGGCATGGCGGCATGGGCCTGCCGCGCGCGCTCGGCTGCGCGCTGATGGAGATGCTGCAAAGCGCCAACATGGCGTTCGGCCTGGGCCCCATGCTGTCGTTTGGCGCCATCGAGGCGTTGATCGCGG
>JAFIEB010000039.1 GCA_020832735.1 Oceanicaulis sp. | reverse complement strand
ACGGCGCGCAGGCCGCCCACTTCAGCGCGCATGTTCTGGGCGATGGCGAAAATACCGCCATTGTCCTTGGCTGAGGAAACCGCCAGACCCGTGTTGATGCGGTTCTGGACCTGCATCAGGTCCTTGTTGGTCTGGTTGAGGTTCTGCAGGGCGATCATCGCGCCCGGATTGGTATTGATCGTCGCCATTTCTTGGCTCCTACGTTTCTACGTGTGAACGCACGCATTTTGCGCGCAGGGTCTTCTGACCCGCAGCGTAACCAGCAAAGCCGGGGCCAATTGCCAGTCAGGGCCTGCCTGAAACGCGCGCCAGCCAAGCAGCCAAAGCGATTTCACGCTTCAGCCCGGAATCGCCCGATGGCCCAGGCGGCAATAATTGCCGGTCAAAAGGGGTTGGAGACAGGCAAAAACTGCCGGGTGAGCAAATACTGCCTATCAAAATCCGTGAACGAATCATCCGCCTGATTGCGACGGTAAATAAAGTGTAAATGTAAATATAATAAAAAAGAAACCGGGACCGCCGTGAAGCGGTCCCGGTCCCGGGTCCTAGCGGAAGAAGGACAGCACAGTCTGCGGCGCGGCGTTGGCGATGGAGAGCGCCTGGATCCCCAGCTGCTGCTTGACCTGCAGCGACTGGAGCCTTGCGGACTCCTTGGCCATATCCGCGTCGACCAGATTGCCGATGCCTTTTTCCAGCGTGTCGGACAGTTTGGTGACGAAAGTGGAGTGGATCTCCAGCGACTTCGATTTGGTCCCAAGCCGGGCCAGCGACTCGTTGACCGCGTCCAGAGAGGACGCGATCTGCGAGGCGATGCCCGCAGCCTGGGTGGCGGTGCCGAACGAGGCGGTGGCGCCAATGGTCACAATGGAGCCCGAGAGGGACATGTCCTCCGAGGCCACAGTGATCGTATTGGAGCCGTCCTGGTTCGCCAGCGCCACGAAGGCGTCGGTCGAGCCGTCGATCAGGTTCAGGCCGTTGAATTCCGCGTTCTCCACGATGGTGCTGATCTGGTCGCGCAGCGCCATGAAATCTTCGTTCAGGGCGCTCCGGCTGGCCGTGTCCAGCGACGTGTCGGCGGCGGCGAGAGCCTTTTCCTTCATCTCGATCAGTAGATCCGAGATCGCTTCACCGGCGGCCAGCGACACGTCAAGCGTCGCATTGCCCCGGTCCAGAGACTGCTGAACAACCCCATAGCCGGCCACTTCGGCGCGCATGCGCTGGGCGATGGCGAAGATGCCGCCATTATCCTTCGCACCTGCGACATTCAGGCCGGTATTGATACGGTTCTGCACTTGTTGCAGCTCCATATTGGACTTGTTCAGGTTCTGAAGCGCGATCATCGCTCCAGGGTTCGTATTCACCGAGTTGGTCATTGGGGTTCCTCCGTTCTGGAAGCGAACGGCCGTTCTGGCCGGCGGACGTTTTGTCCCGCTGACGCCTGCGCAATCGCCATGCCGCTCCGGGCCCTGACCGGCTTCAGATTTCACCGAAATTTTTCAATGCGTTGTGCACGCGGCCCGTAAGGCGGCGGGCGGCGCGAACGCGAGATCACCCGGCAAAGGCGGACGCCCCGGCAGGATGTGCCGGTGTCAACGCCCCCGCTTGCCGCCCGAAGCGCGCCGGGTCATGGTCCCTCCTGAAGCTCCGCCGAAGAGCGCTGACCTGAGGGGAGAGAATCATGATTTTGCGCGCCGCCCTTGCCGCCGCCTGCGCGGCCCTCCTGCCCATGGCCGCCGGATGTGCGCCCGACGCCGCCATACAGTCTCAATCCGCCGCCGGGCTGGAGCCTGCGGTTCTGTCGGTCACCGGCGCGGGCGGACGCACGCCGGTCGAGACCGGGCTGTTTGACACCTATGGCGTCGCCGGAACGGCGCAGACTTTCAGCTTTGCAGACATCGCCGCCCTGCCCCAGTCGGACATCACCGCCGATTATCCGCTGGACGCCGAGCCGCAGACCTGGAGCGGCGTGCGCCTGAGCCAGGTGCTCGCCGCCGCCGGCGCGCCGGGTGCGGGCGCGCGCCTGACCTGTTTTGACGGCTACCAGATCGAGGTCAGCGCCGGTCAGATCGCCGCCCATGAGCCGGTGCTCGCCCACAGCGTGGACGCACGCCCTCTGGTCACTGGCGAGCTCGGGCCGTTCATCCTGGTCTGGCCGCGCCGCGATGATCCCGATCTGTCTGACATGAATGACGATCTGTGGGCCTGGGGTGTGTTCGCCATCGAGGCGATGTGAGCCGCGCGGGCCCGGACATGCCCGGGCCGGAAGAATGTCACAAAGGCGTTTGCGTTTGCAGGGCAGGTCCCTAAGCTGCGCCGGTCAAATCTGCGGGGAGCGACATTATGGCGTTAGAGCAAGCAGCAGCCGGTCCGGCCACCATCGTCGACTATGTGTTCATGGCGGCTGACTTCCTCTGGGGCGGCTATTGGGGCGATGACCAGATCATCCCCATGGGCCCGATGGTGGTCGCCCTCCTGGGGATCGGCCTGTTCCTGATGATCCGCCTTGGCCTGCGCCCTGTGCGCACCCTGGGCGGCGCGTTCTCCCGGCTCTGGGGCGGGCGCAAGGGCGATGCGAGCTCGGGCGACATCACGCCCTGGCAGGCACTCTCCACGGCGCTGTCGGGTCAGGTCGGCACCGGCAATCTGGCCGGTGTGGCCACCGCCATCTCGCTGGGGGGGCCCGGCGCCATCTTCTGGATGTGGATCACCGCCCTGTTCGGCATGGCGCTGTCCTACGCCGAGGGCTCGCTGGCGGTGCGCTTCCGTGAAAAGCACGCCGACGGCCACTTCCACGGCGGGCCGATGTATTACATCAAGAACGGCCTGGGCAAAGGCTGGGGCTGGCTGGCCATCGTGTTCTGCATCGGCGCGCTGTTCTCCGCGCTGGCCACCGGCAACATGATCCAGTCCAACTCCATCACCAACGGAGTTCAGACCGGCACCGAAAACAATATCGCGCGCATCCTGCCCTGCCAGCTTCTGCAGCCCACGGCCAATATCGGCATGTCGGCCTGCGAAGCCCGGCGCATCGTGGACGCGGGCGGCGTCATCGAGCTGACCGAGAGCGGCCGCGCCCGCGGCGCGCGCGCCAACGCCGCCGCCGACGCCCAGGCCGAAGCCGCTGCGGCCGCTGACGCCGAAGCCGCCCTGCAGGCTGAAGCCGGCGAGGCGCAGACGCCGGCCGAAATGGAAATCGCCGGCGATGTTGACCCGGCCGAGGACGCAACCCCCGGCGCGCTGACCGCCGAGACGCTGCGCCTGGTGATGGCCGCCTGGATTCCCGGCGCGCTGGTCGCCTTCTTCGTGTTCCTGGTGATCATTGGCGGCATCAAGTCCATCGGCCGGGTGGCCGGGATCATGGTGCCGTTCATGGCCGCAGCCTATGTCCTCGTCGCGGCCTTCGTGCTGATCCTGCACATCGATAAAGTGCCCGGCGCCTTCATGATGATCTTCCAGTACGCCTTCGGCTTCGGACCCGCCGTGGGCGGTCTGGCGGGCTACGCCGTGATGGAGGCGGTGCGCTTCGGCGTGGCGCGCGGCCTGTTTTCCAACGAGGCCGGCCAGGGCTCGCTGCCTATCGCCCACGCCGCAGCCCAGACCAAGAACCCGATCCGCCAGGGCGAAATGGCGATGCTGGGCACCTTCATCGACACCATCATCATCTGCACCATGACGGCGCTGGTGATCCTGGTGGTGGCCGGCTCCTACCCGACTGAAGGCGGCGGCTTTGTCGAATACGCCTGGATGTCGATCGGCGAGCTGCAGGATGTGGGCATCACCTCGGCCGCCTTCGGCCAGGGCCTGCCGGTGGTGGGCGGCTGGGTGATCGGTCTGGCGCTGGCGCTGTTCGCCTTCACCACCCTGATCGGCTGGTCCTATTACGCCGAGCAGTCGGCCACCTATCTGGTCGGCGACTGGGCCGCCAAGCCGTTCCGCTTCGTGTGGGTGGGCATGGTGTTCACCGGCGCGATCCAGGCCAATGACTTCGTCTGGCGCCTGGGCGATATCGCCAACTCGGCCATGGCCTTGCCCAACCTGCTGGCGCTCCTGCTCTTGTCGGGCATGGTGGTGAAATACACCCGCGACTTCGACAAGCACGGCATCATTCCGCCCGCCTGGAACGGCGCCGAGCAGACTTATGTCGACGCCCCGCCGCCGCCATCGGGCGGCAGTCCGGCGCCCGACGCTGACGGCGCCAAAAGCGGCGGCTGACGCCGTCCGCCTCAGACTGGACTGACCTGCCGGCCCGCAAGCACCCCGCTTGCGGGCCCAGGGCAATCGCATATGGACCGGGTCTGGTTGAAGACAGCGCCGTCAGCCCTCCCTCCCCCTCGGGGGAGGGCCGGGGTGGGGGGCATGCAGTTTGAGCATTCGGCCCGTCACCCGTCTCCGCCTCGCACCCCACCCCAACCCTCCCCTCAAGGGGAGGGAGAAAGCGCTCAAGCCGCAAATGCGATAGCCCTCCTTGCGGGCCGGTGTGGTTTCAGAGGTCCGCGCTGGCGAACACCGCCTGCGCGTGGCGCTCCAGCGCCGCCCAGCCCTTATAGCTGCGCCCCTCAGGCCCCAGCCCCCGCCACGCCTGCGCCAGGGCGGCGATCTCATCGGCCGCGAATGCCCGCACCGGGTCCAGACACACCCTTATGGTGAACAGCACCGCGCCGATCCCGGGCAATTTCACAACCGTCTGGCGCTCCACGCGCACATGCAGATGCGCGCGCGCTTGCGTTTCCGGCGCAGCGGCGGCCGCCGCCCGCAAGGGGGCTGCGTCAGGGGTGAAGCGCGCACCGCCCCACTGAAGCGTCCAGTTGAAGCGTTGAAGCACCTGGCCTGGCCGCACGGCGTCAAACACCCGCGCAATGCGCGCCGCCAGCGCCTCCCCGTCCGGCACCGGGCCGTGCAGCGCCGTCAGATCGCGCCCGAAGGCGTGATCCACGCTGAAGAATGTGGGCGCGCTCAGCACGATGGCGCCGGTGAGCCAGCGCCCGTCATCACCGCGCGTCATCACCACCAGATCATCGCTGACAAGACGCGCCGCGGCGATCAGACCGCCTTCTGGGGCGCCAGCTTCAGCGCACACCATGGCGGCCGCTTCGTCCGCTGCAGGACCCGCATCCGGCGCCTGTCGCCACACCTCTTGAGGCCGCGCCAGCAGGCCGGCCTTCCAATTGAGGACATGCGCCTCGCTGTCGGGAAACAGCCAGCTTGCGGGATCAATGGGGCGCAAGCCCACGGTGAAGCGCGGCGCTCCGGCGCGCCAGGGCGCGTGGGGCGGGCGGTTCACGGATGGATGTCCAACGCCCGCGCGATCCACGCCGCGGCCGCCGCGATCACCAGCCCCAGCGCGATCCCCACCGTGTTGGCGCCCACATCATAGGGCGAGGCTGATCGGCTGAGCGCCTCAATCATCTGCAACAGTTCAATCGCGATCCCGAAGCCGGTGAGTCCCGCAAACAGCCACACCCGCGCCAGCCCCGGATACGCAAACCGCCCCAGCACGGTCAGCGTCACAAAGGCGGCGATATGCTCCAGCTTGTCCCAGCCCAGCAGGCGCGGCGCGCCGCCATCGCCCGGCCACAGCGCCAGCCCCAGCACCACAAGAGCCGTGAACCAGAACGCCAGCGGCCCCAGCGCGCGCGCCTGCACCGCAAGGGCTCTCACCGCTTGCCGCCTGTTGGCGGGCTTCCTAGGGTGCGGGACCGATTGATCATCACGAGGCGTCATGACCCATCTTCTAGACGATATCGCAGCCTTCATAGAACCCCGCAGCGACTGGACCCGCAGCGAGGTGCAGGCGATCCACGACGCCCCGTTCAATGATCTCGTCTTCGCCGCCCAGAGCCTGCACCGGCGCGTGCATCAGGCCAACGCCGTGCAGAAATCGCGCCTCCTGTCGATCAAGACCGGCGGCTGCGCGGAAGATTGCGGATATTGCAATCAGTCGGCCCATTTCGACACCGGGCTCAAAGCCTCAAAACTGATGGACCCCGACACCGTCGAGGCCCGCGCCCGCGAGGCCAAAGAGGGCGGCGCCACCCGTTTCTGCATGGGCGCGGCCTGGCGCGAGCTGAAACCGCGCGACGAGCCGGCCATCGCCGAAATGATCACCCGCGTCAAAGCGCTGGGGATGGAGACCTGCATGACGCTGGGCATGCTCTCCGACGGTCAGGCCGAGCGGCTGAAAGACGCCGGGCTCGATTTCTACAATCACAATCTGGACACCTCGCCGGAATACTATCGGCGCATCATCACCACCCGCACCTGGCAGGACCGGATCGACACGCTGGCGCGCGTGCGCGGCGCCGGCATCCAGGTCTGCTGCGGCGGCATTATCGGCATGGGCGAGGACAAGGAGGACCGCATCGGCCTGCTCACCGAGCTCGCCCGCCTTGAGCCCCATCCCGAAAGCGTGCCGATCAATCACCTGGTGGATGTGGCCGGCACGCCGCTCTCGGGCTCCGCGCCGCTGGACGGGCTCGATTTCGTGCGCGCCATCGCCACCGCCCGCCTGATCATGCCGGGCAGCGTGGTGCGCCTCAGCGCGGGCCGCGAAACCATGAGCCGCGAGCTGCAGGCGCTCTGCTTCCTCGCCGGCGCCGCCTCCATCTTCATCGGCGACGAGCTTCTCACCACCCCCAACCCGGACCTCCACGCGGATGCTGCGCTGCTGGCGGATCTGGGGATTGGGGCGGCGGAGGCGGGAGCGGCGCAGAGGGCGCGGGTGGGGGCGGCGGAGTAGGGCTTGACGATTATCTTTGAACAAAGCCGTCACGACGTTCATGCCATTGTGCAACGCCGCGTTTTCCGCAGCGCGGTGGTGCGCCCTGCTCGCCCGGCCATTGGGTTGCGCCTTGGGCCCTCTATCGAGCCGCCGTTTAACTAGAACGGTCTTTTAATCTGGACGCTTGGAACCAGATAGGCCCGCTCATGCTGCCGGCCTGCATCATTTGACCAGAGGCGCTGCCATTCAACGCCAATTGATGCTGTCGCAGGCGAACCCCGCGAGCGCAGATAATCGGTGAAATCAATGCCGCCCCCCACTCGAATTCGGAAATCCTCCCTGGCGTCTCCATCGGGCGTAAGGGCCGTGTCGTAATAGCTGTAATTGGCATTCAAAGCGCCGATGTAGCGGAATGAGTTGAGGATAGGCCGACTATAGAGCGACACCGATAAACTGGGCTCCACCCGGCGCAAATTTGAATCGCTGGACCATACATGACTGACGTCAAAACTGCCTTCCAGATAAACTCCGCGCTGATTCGAGCATGCACCCGCATCCACAGCATTCCCAAAACCCCTCTTGTCGCACATGATCGTTCTGACGTCCCGGATGCGGACGCCAGCTGTAATCGCATTGTCGCTTCGTGCGTGCGATTCAAAGAAATCATTAAATCTCGCCGTATGCTGGTATCGCACAGACCACCCGAAAGTATCGGTGACCTGATTGGCGGCGGCGCCGCCTTCTAAAACCAGTTCGCGATAGGTGACGTTATCACCGATCGTGATTGAGCCGAACGCCGCGCTGGTGGGATCACGATCATCGAAATACTGGGGCGATGTGCGAACGCCCGTGACAAAATGGAGCCTCGGTGTCCGGTCTGCGGCTGGGCGGGTGACGGCCAGACTCAATGCGGCGTCACTTTCATCGAAATCAACGATCGTGTCTGAAGCTCGCCGTGGCAGCGTACGGCCCAACCGCGGGCTGAGTGCGACTATCCACTCGCGCTGCCATTCCTTAGCCTGCTGAGGTGGAGCCGCTTCGGAGGCAGACTCGGTGCGGGTTGTTTCTACATGCCCCTCACGCTGCACCGTCTCGTGCGCAGCAGTCACCGTCTCAAGTGTGATCGCGAGAATCGCGACCACGACTGACATCGCCGCCATGACATGCCCCCTGCCTGACTGCCCCGTTTTGAAGTCCGCCGATCAATGATACTTAACCAGAGGGCGCAAGCAAGAAAAAAGACGCCCGCATTGGCGTCAAAACTTCACCCGGAAAGAACTAGCGTCGCGGCTTGATCAGTCAGGATATACAGGCTCCAGGACGCCCTGACCGCCGCTCAACCGTTCGCACGGATTTCGCCAGTCAGGATACAGCCCCTCACCGTCCCCCCGGCCGGTACACCTCCACCGCCGCCGCGCGCACCTCGTCCTTGCCCATCGGCACCCTGCGCCATTCATGGGCGGCGAACATGGCCATCTGGTCGTCATAGTGGACGTGGCCCGGGCGGTTTGAGGCGCCGAACTGGTGGACGGCCCACAGGGCGAATTCGCCATCGGGGAGCCATTCGGCCAGGAAGGTGAGCCCATCGCCGGCCACCATGCGGTAGGTCCCGTCATCCTGCGGGGCGGGATAGACCGCGCGCAGCACGTCCGGCCCGCCAGATACAGGCAGGCTGACATCGCCGCGCACCAGGCGGTTCACCGCGCCCCATTCGGGCTCCAGCGTGCCGAAATGCGTCATCAGGCGTTCGATGGCGGCGGGAACCGTTTCGCTCAGCGGCGGCGGCTCGATGCCGAGCAGCGGCGCGGTGGTGATGGGGGCGAAAGCCTTGATGGCGAGCGCCGCCTGGCGGTTCTCCATATTGGTGCGCCCGTCCCAGGCCTCCAGCACCCGCGCCGCCTGCACCATCTCCGGGTCATCGCCATGGTCGATGGCGAGCCACTCAGCGCGCAGCGCCATCATCTCGCTCTCGGCGTGATACGCATCATCAAACTTCACCGCCAGCAGCGCCCCGCGCGATACGGTCTCGAGCGCCGCCATCAGCTCCACCGCCTGCAGGCCGCGATTGGTCATGCGGGTCTCGATCCCGAAGCTCGCCGGGAAATCGGCCGGGTCGGGATCGTCCGCCGTGCCCGTCACGATGAAGGGCGAGTGATTGGCGTCCAGCACATAGCCCGCCGCCGGATCGATCATGTTGGGCAGGGCGCTGACCGGCGCAAATTCGCTCCAGATCAGGTCTGACCGGTCGCCGGGCAGAATGCCCGACCAGTCGAGACCCGCCTCCTCCACCCGCAGCGGCAGGCGGGCGCCGTAATAGCGCGCGATCCGCCCGTCCCGGTCGGCCACCACCCTATTGGTGCTGCCCATGGCGAGCATGTCCATCACGGTCTGATACTCAGAGAGATCGCGCGCGTGCATGGAGCGCCAGGCCTGCTCCACCGAGCGGATATCGTCATGGGTGGCGTGGCGCAGCGCGTAGGCGCCGCGATCATTGCGGATCACCGGCCCGTGGGCGGTGCGCTCCACCGGCATTGTGACTTGCCAGGCGAACGGCCCCCACACATGCACCAGCATGCGCGCCGGGCGGGTGTCCAGATCGACCCATTCGCCGTCGAGCCGGTACTGGCGTCCATCGTCGGACAGCGTGATTTCAAAGAGATCAATCAGGTCGGGCGCATTCACCGTCGCGGCATAGCCCAGATCAGGGCTCGACCCCACATGCATCACCGGCGATCCCGGAAACGTGCCGCCGGCGAAGTTCAGCCGCCCGTCGCGGGTGATCATGTGGGCTTCATACCAGGCCACCGGGCCTTCCACCGGCTGGTGGGAGTTGATGATGAGGCGCGTGGCCCCGTCATCGGATCTGGCCGGCGCCACGGCGAAAGCGTTGGAGCCCAGCTCGCTGTCGGAGGTTTCCTCCAGCCAGAACACCTGCAGCTCCTGGCCCCGCCCCGCCTCGCGCGGCCGGTCCGGCGCGATGAGGTCGGCCAGCACCCGGCCCAGGCCATAGAACATCGGGCTGTAGAAGGCCGACAGACCGGCCACGTCCTGACCCGTCAGCGGATAGAGATCGCGGGCGCGCTCATCGGGGTGCAGGGCGGCGTAGTAATTGAGGCCTGCGGCATAGCCCTCCAGCGCCGCACGCATCTCGGCGCTGAGCTGGGTTTCGTACTCGGCCCGCACCAGATCGGGCACGCCCAGCGCCTGCACCAGCCAGGCGGTGCGCGCCTCGCTCTCGTCAGCGGCCAGCATTTCACGGCCCAGCGCCTGGCGCAGCGCATCCTGCACCGTCGCAAAATCATCCTCGGCATGGGCGAAGGCCAGCGCGAAGGCGGCGTCGGGACCCGTAGCCCCGATCACCCGGGGCACGCCCCACTCATCGCGGGTGATCTCGGCGTCATAGCGCGAAGCCGTCTCGATCGCGGCCGCCGCATCGAAAGAGCGCAGCTCCAGCGGGGTCAGGCGCAAGCCAAACAGGAAAAGAGCCGCGATCCCCAGAAAAACCAGCCCCATGACCGTGTAGATGGCCGGTTTGACCGCGCGTTTGACGCCGCTATCCATGATTTTGCTCACCCCAATCCCCGCTCTTTTCGCACCCTGCCCGGGGGATAAGGCACGCGCAAGCGGCCGAACCGGACTGAACGGCGCGGGCGCGCCTCTTGCGCGTGAAGACGCGCTGGCGCATAAGCCGCGCGCCATGCCCTTCACCGCCACAGTCCTGACCCTGTATCCGGAAGCCTTCCCGGGCCCGCTGGGCGTGTCGCTGCTCGACACCGCCCGGCGCAACGGACTCTGGGCGCTAGAGACGGTGGACATACGAGGATTTTCCCGTCATAAGCACGCCTCCGTTGACGACACGCCAGCAGGCGGCGGCCCAGGAATGGTGCTGCGCCCGGATGTGGCGGCGGCGGCGATCGACAGTGTGTCCCTTGTGGACAGACCGTTGATACACATGACCCCGCGAGGCGCGCCGCTCACCCAGGCCATGGCCCGGGACTGGGCGGCCGGGCCGGGCGTTGTCGTGTTTTGCGGCCGCTTCGAAGGCCTCGACCAAAGGGTCGTCGAAGCGCGCGGCATGACGGAGGTAAGCGTCGGCGACGCCGTTCTTGCCGGGGGCGAAGCGCCCGCCATGGTCCTCATAGAGGCCTGCGTGCGGCTGATCCCCGGCGTGCTCGGCAAAATCGAGTCGACGCATGATGAGAGTTTTGAAGGGGATTTGCTCGAATACCCCCAATACACCCGACCGCGGGTGTGGGAGGATCGGGACATCCCGGACGTACTGCTGTCAGGCGATCATGGCCGGATCGCCCGGTGGCGCAAGGAAATGGCCGAAGAGATAACGCGCGTGCGCCGACCCGATCTCTGGAAGAGATATCAGCGGCGCAAGGGAGAAAAGTCATGAACCTGATCCAGCAACTCGAGCAGGAAGAAGCCGCCCGCGTGCTCGGCGAGAAAGTCATTCCGGAGTTTTCTCCCGGCGACACCCTGTCGGTGAACGTCTGGATCCGCGAGGGCGAGCGCCAGCGCGTGCAGCGCTTTGAAGGCGTGTGCATCGGGCGTTCGGGCGCGGGCCTGAACGAGAATTTCACCGTGCGCAAGATTTCGTTCGGCGAAGGCGTCGAGCGCGTCTGGCCGGTGCACTCCCCGCTGATCGAGTCCATCGAGGTCAAGCGCAAGGGTAAAGTGCGCCGCGCCAAGCTGTACTATCTGCGCGATCGCCGCGGCAAATCGGCCCGGATCACCGAGCGCACCACGGGCCGCGGCATCGAGGCCCGTCCCGCCAAGGGCGCGGCCAAGAAAGCCAAGGTCGAGGTTCCCGGCGACGAATAACGCCGCAACGCGTTGACTTGACGGCGCGGTTCCAGTAGCAACCGCGCTCCCGATTTTTCACCGGCGCCGCGCGCCGGCCGCATGAGGCCAGAGAGATGAAAGTCCGCAGCTCCATCCGCTCCCTGAAGGGACGTCATCGCGACTGTCAGGTCGTGCGCCGCCGCGGCAAGGTCTATGTGATCAACAAGACCGATCCGCGCTTCAAGGCCCGCGCAGGCTAAGCTGCGCGCCGTGTCCGGCGCGCAGGCTGTGCTGTGGGATTTCGGCAACGTGCTTGTCGACTGGAACCCGCGCCGGCTCTACACAAAACTCATCGACAGCGACGCCGCCGTGGAAGCCTTCCTCGGCGGCGTTTGCACAATGGCCTGGCACCAGGCCCATGACCGCGGCGTGGCGATGGCCGAGAACCGGCGCGCGCTGATCGAAGCCCACCCCGACAAGTCAGACCTTATTCTGGCGTGGGACACGCGCTGGGCAGAGATGTTCGATGGCTGGGTCACGGGCATGGAGGCGCTGGTCGCCGGGCTCAAAGCGGCCGGAATCCCGCAATACGGGCTGACGAACTACCCGGCCGAGAAAATCCCCCATCTGTACGAGACCCTCCCGCCCCTCGCCCGCTTCCGCGATGTCATCGTGTCGGGCGATGAAGGTGTGATTAAGCCCGATCCGGCGATCTACGCCATTGCGCGCGCCCGCATCGGGCTGGATCCGGCCCGGGTGATCTTCCTTGATGACCGCGAAGAGAACGTGATCGCCGCGCGCGCCGCCGGTTTCCAGGCCGAGGTGTTCACCGGCGCGCAAGCCGCCCGCCTGACCCTGCGAGCGCACGGCCTGCCCGTCTGAGTTTATTCCTTCAAGCCCGCAGCGCGCCTGTTAATCTCCCGCCCGACACGTTCGTGAGGGGATGGGCATGATGAAGTGGGCGATCCGCGCTGCAATCGCACTGGCGGCGCTGGCCGTGTTGGCTGTGGCGGGCCTGACCGGCTATGTGGTGGAACGCTTTCACGCCTCCAGGCCGGACGTAAAGGGCGAGCTAGTCCTGGACGGCCTGACCGGGCCGGCCCGGGTGGCGCGCGACGCCAACGGCGTGGCGCACATTTTCGGCGCCAATGATGCGGACGTGTATTTCGCCCTGGGCTTCACCCACGCCTCGGAACGCTTTTTCCAGATGGACATGGCCCGGCGCTATGTGCGCGGGCGGCTGTCAGAACTTTTTGGCGGGGATTTGGTGCGCTCCGACGCCCGCATGCGCACCCTGGGCTATGAGCGCCTGACAGCTGACATTGCAGACCGCCTCTCGCCCGAGGCCCGCGCCGCGTTCGAGGCCTACGCCGCGGGCGTAAACGCGCGCCTGGCCAAGGGACGTCGGTCGCCCGAATACATCCTTGTGCGCGCCCGGCCCGCGCCCTGGACGATCGAGGACTCGGCCGCAATGCTGGTCCTTCTCGCCCACGATCTGGCCACCGGAGCGGGAGATGATGTCGAACGGGCGCGCCTTGGCGGCGTGCTCAGCCCGGAGCGCCTGGCTGAGTTCATGACCGGCTATCCCGACTGGGCGCCCACCACCTTGCACGACGAGGACCTGCGCGACGCCTATGGAGATGTTCGCGTCCAGCCCCTGCCTGCGCCCGGCGCCGCGCGCGCCCAGCCTGACATCCAGCCCGGCTCGAACGCCTGGGCGGTGTCCGGCCAGCATGCCCGGACAGGGCGCCCGCTGCTGGCCAATGACCCGCATCTGGGCCTGTCCTCGCCCTCCATCTGGTATCTGGTGCGCTTGGAGCTGTCCTACGGCCCGGTTATCGGCGCCAGCCTGCCCGGAACGCCCTTCGTGGTGCTCGGCCGCAACGCCCATGGCGCCTGGGGCTTCACCAATGCCGGCTTTAACGTCATCGATCTGACGGCGCGTCCGCGTGAATCGCTGGAGATGACCGCGCGCACCGAACTGATCACCGTGCGCGGACGGCGCGAGCCGGTCGCCGTCACTGTCATGGATACGCCCGAAGGCCCTGTGCTTGATCCCGACTGGTTCAACCTGTCGGGCTTTCCTTCAGGCATGGCCGTGGTGCGCCGCTCCACCGTGACCCATCCCGAGAACCGGGTGGCTGACAGCGTGTTCGCCATCATGCGCTCCACCGGATGGGACGCGTTCGTGGAAGCGGGACGCGGCTGGACCGCGCCGATGCAGAACATGCTCTATGCCGGCGTGGACGGAACCATCGGCTACACCACGGCAGGGCTGCTGCCGCTGCGCGCAGAGGACGGGGAATGGACCGGTTTCATTCCTTTCGAGGACCTGCCGCGCATCGTCAATCCGCGCGGCGGAATCATCGTCTCGGCCAATAACAAGGTGGCGTCGGACGCCTATCCCTGGCCCCTGCCCGGCGAGTACGACCCTCACCGCGCCGTGCGCATCGAGGCGCGCCTGGCCGAGCTTGAGCTGCATGATGTCGACAGCTTCAAAGACATACAGATGGACGTCACGTCCGAACATGCGCGCCGGCTCCTGCCTGTGCTGCTGAGCGCAACGCCAGAAAGCCAGCTGGGCATACAGGCTCTGGCGCGGTTGGAGCGCTGGGACGGCACGCTGGATGCGGACGGCCCGGAGGGCCTGATCTTCTCAGCCTGGCTGCGGGTCTTGTCCGCAGCGGTGTGGATGGATGAGCTGGGCCCGGCCGGAATCTGGTTCGTGCAGCCGCGCCGGGTGTTTCTTGAAGAGGTGCTGATCGGCGAGGCTTCCCACTGGTGCGATGATGTGCGCACCGGCGAGATCGAGACCTGCGCGGTCACGGCGGGCCTGGCGCTGGACGCGGCCATGGCCGAGACTGCGGCCGCATACGGGCGCAATATCGACGCCTGGCGCTGGGGCGAGGCCCATCAGGCCCACTTCATCCACCCCCTGTCGGACCTGCCGCTGTTCGGATCCATGTTCGATGCCCGCACGCCCGTGCCCGGCGACGGATCGACCGTGAATGTCAATTACTTCAGCTATGAGGCGGGTGATTATGACTCGGTGCATGCGGCGACCCTGCGCGCGGTGTACGACCTGGCCGATCTGAACCGCTCGCGCTTCATGCATGCGCCGGGGCAATCGGGTCATCCGCTCTCGCCCCATTTTCGCGATCTGGCCGAGCGCTGGGCTGAGGGCGGCAGCTTCGAGATCCGCGACGACTGGGCGCCCGAGACGCCGCCCGAAGGGGTGAGAGTGCTGACCTTGACCCCGCGCTAATCCCTGAGCCCGTCCACCGCCGCGGCGCCAGCCAGTCCCAGCCCGCGCAGCCGGCGCACGCTCGTCTCGTTGATCCCGCCCAGCGCATAGACCGGGCAGCGCGCCCGGCGCGCCGCCGCCGCCGCCCGCCACGGGCCGATCGGCCGACCTGCACTTGGGCTGGCCGAGGCGAAGACCGGCGAGACGAACACCGCGTCCACCAGCCCCCCGGCGCGCCTGACGGCGCCGGGCGAATGCGCGCTGGCGGTCATGACCGGAAAGCGCACCCGGCGCGCCTGGGCCAGCATGCGTTCAGGCCAGTGCACGCCGTGCGCGCCGCACTTTGCGGCAAGTTCGGGATCAGCGGCGACCAGAAACACCAGGCCGCGGGCGCGGGCGATGGCGGCGATGGCGCCCGCCCCCCCCCTGACCCCCCGCGGGGCCCAAGTTGGCCCCCCCCCGCCCGGAACCCGGCGCACCCCCCCCCCCCCCCCCCCCCCAGACGGGCGGCGCCCCCGGGGGGTGGAAGCGGAAACGGCCCCCCCCCCCCC